>JBQCJR010001052.1:0-3116 GCA_051952595.1 Kofleriaceae bacterium | reverse complement strand
GCTGCGGAGATGTGCTGTGGTCGAGCGCCGGTTGGTTCGCGCAGGCGGCAGCGGCCATCGCGCCGCCGACGACGAGCACGTGGTACAGCTTGCGGATCTTCGAGGTCATGAACGAGCTCCTTGCGGTCATTCGAGACAGCAACGGAGCCAGCGCTCGACCGGCGCACGGAATTCGACGCGACCGCCGAAACGACCACGGTGAAGAACGCGGACCGAGTGTGGATCCTGACGCCTGAGGACACCGCCCGCGGGCGGTCAGTCAGTCAGGAAGAGTGCGGTGCCCTCAGGCTTGAACAGCCGCGCCGCAACGCGACGGGAGACCACGCGCGCCGCGCTCGTAGGCGCGCCTGTTCACAGGGTCCACACTCCTACTACCGCCACCGGATTGTTTGGGATCCGATCCGGAGGACGCATCGCTCGTCGGTACGGGCGCGGATGAGGCTCGTCGAGGTGCGCCGATATCGGCGAATTCAAACTGGTCGGGTGAACTCCCGTCCGAGGTTGGCGCCGGTGTTGCGCTCGTTGACCCCCAAGCGCGTGGCGCACCGGGGGGCCGGTCCGATATCGGCGAATTCAAAACCGCCCCCAAGCCGGGCGATGGAACCCATGCTTCGCCGAACGCGGCGAGCTAGCTCGCGCTTCGGGCGGAAGCCGGGCGCGACCTCGAGACCGCTGCCCGCTCAGAACGCGCACTGGTACCAGTAGCTCCCCAGCTCGGGCACCTCGCGCGCGTGGTCGCGCTCGATCATCCAGCCGGACAGCTGGATGCCCTCGTACCCGGGCGTGACCAGGGCCACCACGATCGGTCCGCCCTCGCCGATCGTCCACGCGGCGACGGGCGCGGGCACGCCGGGCCCCTCGCGCGTCAGATCGAGCGGCGCGTCGTCGCCGGCCATGCCGGCGCGCTCGATGGCCTCGGTCGCGAGCACGCGGTCGCCGCGCGAGAACGTGAGGGTGCCGCGCTGGGGATCGCCGCTGCGCGCGAGCACGAGCCGGATGGGCCCGATCTCGAACGCGCGGCGGACCGATGTGCCTCCGCGCGCGGCGATCTGGAGGGCCACGGGGTGCCAGGTGCGGGGCGGCGGATCGGGCAGGATCCACACGGCGCCGGGTGCGAGCGAGGCGCCGCGGAAGGGTACGACGCCGAGCTGGTTGTCTTCGCAGCCGTAGGGCAACGACTCGGGCGCGCCGGTGGCGACGGTCGCGATCCGGCCGCTGTGATCGATCACCTGCCGCGCGACGCCGGCGGCGAGCGCGTGCTCGCCCGAGGGCACGACGGCGGCGGCGTCGCCATGGGGCAACCAGCTGGGTGGGCCGTCGCCGCGGGGCGCGAGCGCGAGCACGCCGAGGGGCTCGTCGGGGCGCACGGCGACGGCCGGCGGTGGCGGCGTGGCCTGCCGCGAAGCCGAAGGCGAAGGCGCCGGGGCCGAGCGCGAGGCCTCGGGTGCCGAGCACGCGGCAGCAACGGGCACGACCACGACGACGACGACGGCGGCGACGACCGCGAGGCGCATGGCCGGAACATACTGCGACGGCGAGCGGCGGGCACCGGCGCGCGCCACGGCCACGCTGGAGCGCACCGGGGAGGATCGCTCGACGCGGGATCCGGAGGCGGGAACGGAACGTGAACGCCTGACCTCGACGAGGAACCCATGCCCCAGCACCAGACGCACAGCCCTCACGACCACGTCCATGGCGCGAGCTGCGGTCACACCGCGATCGTGCACGGCGATCACACCGACTACCTCCACGATGGCCACCTCCATCACGAGCACGCGGGCCACATCGACGAGTGCGCGATCGAGATCGGCGCGGCGAACCCGGCGGTCTGCACGCCGGACCACAGCTGCGGCGATCACGGAGTCGCTCACGCGCACGGCCCGGGGTGTGGCCACGAGGCGATTCCTCACGGCGACCACGTCGACTACATCGTCGCGGGCCACCTGCACCATCCGCATGGCGGACACTGTGACGACCACGGGGCGATCTGATCGCGCGCTCGCGCGCACCTCGCGGGCCGATGAACCGCAGCCGCGAGGTGGTCGGGAGACCTCGGATCACCGATCCTTCGTGAGTTGGTAGCCGACCTCGGTCGGCGCGAATCTTGACCGGCCACTTGCCGCCCGAGCGGCGCTCGCCCGACGAGCTACCCTGGCGGACCTCCGTCGGATGGCGGTCCATCGAGCTGGAGCGCGGCGGTGGCGTGCCAGCGAGTCTCCGACGCGCGCCGCGGCGATGGCGGATGCGCGCCCGATGCTTGGTGCGCGGTCTGCACGCGGTGGAGCTGGAGGAACCATCCATGGCCACCACCCACAAGAACGGACCCAAGACCCAACCCGGAGCTCAGTCGTCCGGCCAACCAGGCTCGTCGGGGCAGTCGCTCGCGCAGCCGCGCGCGCGTGGGGTCGAGCGCCGCGAGTCGCAGCGACTGCTCGGATCGCTCGACCGGATGCGTGCGCTCAGCCCGTTCTCGATGATGAGGCGGGTGTTCGAGGACATGGAGCGCATGATCGAACAGTTCGGAGGCGGCGAGCTCGAGCAGCCGGATGACCGCGCGTTTGGCCTGGACTGGGCGCCGCGCGTCGATGTGCGGCGCCGCGATGGCCAGGTGGTGGTCAGCGCCGACCTGCCCGGCCTGGCTCCCGAGGACGTCCGGGTCTCGATCGCCGATCACTCGCTCGTGATCGAGGGCGAGCGGCGGTTCGATCGCGTCGACGAGCGCGAGGACGTCTATCGCGCCGAGCGGATCTACGGCCGGTTCCGTCGCGCGATCCCGCTGCCGGAGGGCGTCGAGGTCGATAGCGCCGAGGCGCGGTTCGACAACGGCGTGCTCGAGATCTCGGTCCGGGCTCCGGATGCCGAGGGTCGCGGGCGCGAGATCGAGATCCAGTCTGGTCAGCCACGCACCGAGGGAGGTCGATCATGAGACGGGCGGCCTCCTGGCGGTGGTGGGCGATCGGGTTGCGTGGGTTGGCGGCGGTCGTGTTCGGGGTGCTCGCGCTGGCCGTGCTGCTGCGGCTGCTGTCGGTCCTGGTGGCCTCCACCGCGCGCACCCTGAGGGCCCGCCACCACAACCGGGTGCTGGTCGACCTCGTCGCGTCGAAGAACCTGCTGCT
>JBQCJR010001051.1:0-7183 GCA_051952595.1 Kofleriaceae bacterium | reverse complement strand
GGCGCCGTCACGGTCGTCGGTGCGGCGATGGCGGTGTTCCTGGTCGTGCACTCGGAGACCGAGCGGTCCGTCGAGGCCGCGAGCGCACCGACCGGCAACGCGGTCGCGGTCGATCCAGCGGTGACGTCGAGCGGACCGGTCGATGCGACGCCGGCACTGCTCGGCGCGCCGAGCGACGCTGCGGCGCTCGTGGTCGGGCTCGACGCCGGGGCAGTCGCCGCCATCAAGAACGACGAGCCGGAGTCACCGGCTGCTCCGTCCCCCCCGGCGACCGATGCCGGTGTCCCCTCCGAGTCATCGAAGCCGCGGACGTCCGAGGCACGCCCAGCCGCGCCGGTGGGTAGGGGGCAGTTGCTGATCCTGGTCAGTCCGTGGGCAGCCGTATGGATCGACGGCAAGCTATGGGGGCAGACCCCGTTTCGCGAGTCGGTACCTGCGGGCAAGCACAGGCTCAAGCTCGTCCATGAGGACTCCGGCCGAACCGAGCGCACGACAATCACGATCAAGGCCGGCGAGACCTTGAAGATCGAGCGCGACTGGAAATGAAGCAGGGACGGACAATCGCCAGCACGTACGCTCGGACTAGAATCGTGCGTGAAGGAACAGGAAACTCCATGAAATGCGTGAGCGAACGATGGATCTCGACGGCCTTGCTCGTGGCATTTTGTGTCGCGGGTGTCTTCGGCCGTACGGCGCACGCCGATAGCGGCTTGGTGATCGCCGTCGGCAACGCGAGCGAGCGCGAACGTGCGATCGCCACCCAGGCGTTCACAGAGGCGGCTATCAAGGTCGGCTGGTCACTGAGCGTCAAGCGGCTGAGCGCCAAGGACGGCGAAACCATCGCCGCGTGCAAGTCAGCCCTTACCCAGTGCATGCCGGCGTCGCTGCAAGCGAGCGGCGTCGATCGCGTGTTGGTGGTGAGCGTCAACAGGACCACGCAGAGCGACGGGACGCCGACTCTCGAGCTGCTCGGGCGCGCGTTCTTGACCAAGTCCGAGACCTCGACCGCCGAGAAGCGCTTCTGCGACTCCTGCACCGAGGAGCTGCTCAAGGCGGCCTCGGTGGAGCTGGCCGATCTCGTGCTACATCGGCTCGGAACACAGAGCACGGAGACGTGGGTCGAGATCGCGTCCGATCCACCCGGCGCGCAGCTCGTACTCGACGACGGTCGCGAACCGATTGGCGTGACCAACGGTAGGTTCCGGACCTTCCACGGGGCACACAACGTGATCTTCCAGAAGCCGGGGTATGCCACGGAGCAGCGGGAGTTCACGGTGAAGGAGGGCGAGACGGCTCGCCTGTCGGTAACGCTCCGTGCGGTCGAGACTCCGTCGTCAACCACCCAGCCGGCGCGCCGGTCGCTCGTGGTGCCCGGCGTGCTGGTCGGCGCGGGGATCCTCGCGATCGTCGGGGCGGCGATCGTCTATCACTACGACGAGGACCCTGGCCCGCGCGTGGGTGACACGTACACCGATACGGCGCCCGTCGCGCTCGGGGTCGGGCTCGGCGGCGTCGTCGCTGTGGGTGCGGGCGTCGGATACTACCTCTGGCGCGTGCGCGGCCAGCCGCGATCCACGCCGACCGCGGCGCTCGTGCCCGGCGGCGCCATGGTTGGTTGGAGCGGATCTTTCTAGGAGCTTTTGCATGATGGAGAGAGCTTCCCTTGTCGTGCTCGTCGCCGGCCTCCTCGCGTGCGGCTGCGAGAAGAAGAACACGTGGTGCCAGGAGCACCTCGATGATTCCGAGTGCCCCGACGCGGGCACCGATGGTTCGCGCACGTGCACGGGGGATGAACAGTGCAGCGCGCCGACCGCGGCATGCGACGCGAGCACGATGACGTGCGTCGAGTGCACGACGAGCAACGCGAGCGCGTGCACGGGCACGACGCCGGTGTGCGGCAGCGACCACACTTGCGGCGCCTGCGAGGCGCACAGAGAGTGCGCTTCGGATGCCTGCTTGCCCGATGGCTCGTGTGCTGACGAGGCCAGCGTCGCGTTCGTCGCTCCGGCCCCGGCAGGCACGGACAACACGCTGTGCACCCGAACTGCGCCGTGCACGAAGGTCGCGAAAGCGCTCGCAACAACCCGGCCGTTCGTGAAGTTCAGTGACGTCACCGATGAAGGACGGGTTGTCACCATCGACGACCAGAACGTCACGTTGCTTGCCGAGCCCGGCGCCAAGCTGGTGCGAACGGCCAACGGCATCGTTCTGGAGGTCAAGGGAGCCAGCCACGTAGCGATCTACGACCTCGAGATCAGTGGCGGATCGGGATCTCAGGGGATCGGGGTCTCGATGCCACCCGGCAACACCGCCACTCTTGGACTTGTTCGAGCGAAGATCATCAACAACGCGGGCGGCGGCATCTCCGCGTCGGGTGGCTCGCTCACGGTCTCGCAGAGCACGATCTCGGGTAACGCGGGCGGTGGCATCTCGGTGATGAACGGCACGTTCGAGATCGTGGGCAACGTGTTCTTCAACAACGGTGCTCAGACTGGAAGCGTCGGCGGCGTGTCGATTACGACATCGCAGAACGCGGCGAATCGGCTTGAGTTCAACAGCTTCAACAAGAACCAGGCGCAGGCGGGGATCGGCGCGGCGGTCCACTGCGTGGCTGGCACGTTCACCGCCAAGAACAACATCCTGAGCGAGAACGGGACGCTGACTAACATGAACCAAGTCGGTGGAACGTGCGAGCACACGTACTCGATCGTTAGGCCGGGGCCGCTGCCCCCGGGCACCGGGAACTCCACAGACGACCCGATGTTTGCGAACACGACCACCGGGAACCTGCACGTGATGCCGGGTAGCCCGGCGCGGAACGCCGCAGATCCCGCGAGTGACCTGACCGGCATTGCCGAGCGCGACCTCGATGGCGACAAACGCACCCCGCCCGCGGACATCGGCGCCGACGAGGTGCCGTAGGTGCGCTCGCGCGTCTTCGGAGTCGAAGTATTCGACGTCGTGCAGCCAGATCACAAGGAGACTTCTAAGACATGTTGTTCTTCACGATCGGGTTCCTCGGTGGGGTCATCTGTGCAGTCATCGCGACCAGTAAGCGCAGGAGCCTCGTTGGCTGGTTCGTGATCGGCTTCTTGCTGCCGCTCGTCGGCGTGATCCTCGTCCTCGTCTTGCCCCCGGGCGAGGTGAACCTCGAAGCAAACATGATGGACTTGGACCACCCGCCACCACCACGTCCTGTCGACTCCAGGCAGGCATCGCTCGAAGCGCTGGAGCGACTGGCTGCTCTGCGGGATCGCGGCGTCCTGACGGCCGAGGAACTCGATGCCAAGAAGAAGGAGCTGCTCGCAGCGTCCGCATCGCCGCCTGTGGCTCCAGCTCCGAGCACGATCACGTGCCCGAGGTGTCAACACGAGGTCGCGAAAACAATGACGATCGTGACCGGCGACGGCGTGGTCTGCGACCGCTGCTACGCGAGCGCGTGACGTCCCCGCTCTCGTACCGCCGTACGGTTCGCAGCCCTCAGAACTGCTTGCCGGTGGCGTCTCTGCTGTTGCTGCCGCTAACCTTCCGCATCAGCGTGCGGAATCGCGACGATATGCCCTCGAGGCGGATGCTCCAGCGCGTATCGAGCTGGAGCAGCTTGAGGTAGGAGCCCGCGATGTGCTGATAGACCGCGCGCTCGTCTTCCGACATGTTCGGTAGGAACGGCGGCGAGCGGTAGGCGAGTTGAGGCGATCGCGACGCGCTCTCTGACGGCTTCTCTGTGCCGCTTCGCTCGCGGCCGAGGTGCGTGATCGTGCTGTTGAACTCATCGAACGAGAAGGTCGAGAGCGCCAGCTTAGATAGTAGGCGATACTTCTCGATCTTGGCGACACAAGCGAGCGCGGTGGCGTACACTTCGCGGTCCCCGCCGGGCTCGAGGTTGGGGTGCAGCTTCTCCAGCGCCGACATGTGCTCGAAGCTGTAGGCATCGAGTTCGTGGCCGAAGCTCACCATGTCCTGCTCTCGGTCTCGCAGCTTCTCCGCGCCGAGCTTCTCCCCCTCTGCATCGAGCCTCTCGACGGCCTTGCCAAACTGCTGCTGCACCTTCTCCATCTCCGCCATCGAGATGAGCTGGCCATTTGCGGTCTTGAGCGCTTTGATGCCCGCGAGCTTTTGGTTTAGGGCGTCGAGCTTCTCGCTGTATGCGAGCGTCAACCCACCCCTGATGATGCCTCCCACGGAGATGTCCGGAAGCTCCGCCCGAGCGCCCCCCGCCGGGATGGACTCGCCTTCCTTCTTCCACTGGTCGTGGTGCTGAACGTAGGTGTCGGCGTGCGCGTGCGAGTCAAGGTGGGACCGGTAATCCCGCGGGTCCTGCTCAGCGGCCTGCGCCTGCTTCTGCGCCGTCGCGAGCGCCTTCTTCGCGTTGCGGTCGCCGTTGTTGTTTCCGAACCGCCGGTCGAGCGCGGCGCCCGTCTGGCCCGTGGCGAGGCCCTTCGTCACGGTCATCCCCTTGCTACCGACCAGGTCCCCCACGCCGGCCCAGGTCTCGATCACCTCCGTGATTTCTCTGATCGCGGCCGTGTATCGCCCGCCCTCGGCCTCCAGCGCCCTCTGGCGGCTGTTCAACAGCTCGCGGTAGATGGCATGCTGCGCGAGCTGAAGCTCGCGGTAGGCGTCGCCGATGGCACCGAGCGTCGGCGTCACCTGCTCACCGCTTAGCTCCGGTCGCGCCCCCGAAGGGGCCGACACCTTCCGGTTGTTTCCTCGGGTCGACCAGCTCGATTTGCCGCCGTCGAGGACCTTCGCGTCGACGAGCTGGATCGCCATGTCGAGAGACAGCTCTAACCCCTCGACGAAGCCCGCGGCGTCTTTGCCCTTGCTCGTGTCGAAGCCCATGAGACCGGCCGCCTCTACAAGCTCGGCCATCGCGCCGTGGCTGGCGTTCGCGAGCGGCATCCACGTATTGTAGGCGCCGCACCAGCGGGCTTGCTCGAACTTGTGCCGCTCGATCGTGGTCATGTTCTCGGTCGCCCAGGCCACTGAGTACTTCTTCTTTTCCTCGAGCCATGTCGGATCGCCGTCGTGCCAGTCCGACGTCGCGTTCCCCTCGACGCTCGCGAGCTGCGCAGCGAGCGCGCGATCCAGGACGCCGTTCACGGGCTGCGCGGGCGTCGCGATCTGGCCCCACTCACCCGCGTGCTCGCGCGCCGCATCAGCAGACGCGACTATGAGGAGCTCGCCGAAGCCGTCCTGACCGACGTGCTTCTGGTAACCCGGGCTCGCACCGGGCAGCTCGGCCTTCTTGCCGTGGCCGCCGCCGAACGGGTCGCTCCTCTTCGGATCTTCGGTGTCCTCCCGAAGGTCCTCCCAATCGCCTCTGAACTGGTCGCCGTAGTCCTTCCGCGCCTGCCGTTCCGTCAGGATGCCATCCTCCTTGCTCGCTGCCTTCGGGGCCGCCGTGGCCGGCAGCGAGTGTGTGTGCCCGCCCGCCTTGCCCTGGAGCCCCGCGCCCGGATCATCGGCAAGGTAGCCGAACACCTCCAAGGCCACCTTCGGATCGACACGCGCCGCGCTCGTTGGGCCTAGCTCAAGGCTCGGCCGCGCCTCGGGTTCGGCTCCGATCTCCACGAACGCCGTCTCGGGGCGAGACCACACATCGCCACGACCGAGCCCCTGTTCCCTAAGATCGTCGCCCGACGCTTTGCTATCGAACTCCCTCATCGTCTACTCCTTGCTGCTCGGAGCGGTGCGCTGGCTGTGCGTCGCACGGGTGATGAAGTTCTCGATCACCTCCAGGCACACGAGCTCGTCTCGGAGCACGTGCACCACGTTGAGAGCACGCGCGACTGCGCGTTCCATCTCGCGCCCCGCAGTTTCGTGTCCCAGCGCGCGGAACAGACCGGCGGCGCCGAGGAGGACGCGTAGGTGCTCGTCGAGGGCCGCCGCCGCCGCTCTAGCACCCGAGACCGAGACCGAGACGAGATCGATTTGCATCGTGATGCCGGTTGTACGAGGTGCTGGTGGGGGGCTTCCTCTAAGTGACCTTGCAGCCTTGAGATTCTGAAGGTTCGGCCATTGTTGATGGTCGATCCTTCGGCGAGGAGCTGGCTACTCAGCCCAAGCGCGATGAGAGCCGCAGTGCTATCGGCCGCACGACCTCGTTGGTCCAGCGCGGCACGGTCCTGCTCGACGCGCAACCTAGGTACTAGCACACGTCATCGAGCACACTCGTCCGACCCGGCTCTAGGAATACAAAATCACGAGGCGGAACGAACCGATATCCCTCGGATGTCGCCTGAATGATCTCCCATGCTCGATCTCCGATCAATCGGCGACTCTTCATAACGAGCGCCGACAGCGGCGGGTCATGCATCTGCGGCTGATACTCCATGCCCCACACAGCACGCACGATCTCTGCTTTCGACAAGCTCGTATTGGGTGTCGACGCGAACAGGCACAGCACACGCTTCAAGACGCCGAGCCGACGGAGATCAACCGCATCTCCACGGCGCCAGAGCATCCCACGGACGCCATCGAGAGCAAGCTCTCGACCGGCGAGGCTCTGGTGCGCAGGATGAGTCACTTGTGGTGGCACCACATCGCGACTCGACGACTGAGACACCTCTCCGTTTGCGCTTGGAACTACCACCTGGTCATCCTTCTCGGTGAGTGACCTGTCCATCGCCGTCCCCATCTCCTTAGCCTCTGGATGAGAGGGCCACATGCGTTCAACCTGCCGCATCTGCTTTGGCAGGAATTCCTCAACCGACACAGCAAGCCGCCCCAGGATGCCAACCAGCAGTTGCTGAACGTCAATTCCCCGTTCTGCCAACTTGAGGGGGGCCTGGCGGCAAGCTACCGCAACAGACTTCTCACTGCGCACACGCGCGTCCAGGCTATTCCCGGCAACATCGCTCGCATCGTGCACTACATCGAACTCCTCATCGGATGTGCTCTGGTCTGCCGCGGTAAGGTGGCGGCCCTGCGCTCTCCGAGCAACCAGTTCGCTGTGGAGCACCTCCTCCACCATGGTGACAGCGATATCGGTCACCTCGGATTGAAATCGGAGCAAGACACGCTCGAACACAGCCACGACTCTTCCCACATCACGAGTGAGCCACTCAAACGCAAGCGCCAGCTCGACGGACTCGTTCCGCCCTCGATGGGACATCTCGAACACCCTTTCGAACTAACGTCCGCTGTCAATGACGATGACTGAGATGCAATCGGCCGGCAA
>JBQCJR010001050.1:0-3137 GCA_051952595.1 Kofleriaceae bacterium | reverse complement strand
CACGGCCGCCAGCGCTACCGCTGCCAGGCGTGCCGCCGCAGCTTCACGGCGACGCCGACCGGATCCTGCCGATCCAGGTCACCGGGATCCCACTCGCGCGCTCGCTGCACGCCAGCCGGTTCGCGATCATCGAGGGCGGCCCACACGGCCTGCTGTGGACCCACGGCGAGCGGATCAACCGCGAGCTGCTCGAGTTCCTCGCCCGGCGCCCCGAGGCGATGCGCCACGGTGCCGCCGCCTGGCCGTGACCGCCGCGGCTCGCGCGGGTCAGTCGATCCGCTTGCGGAACCGCAGCGACGTCGCGACCACCAGCCCGACCAGGATCAGCGCGAGCCAGCCGAGCTCCCCGGCCACGTCGGTGAACCCGGCGCCCTTGAGCGCGATGCCGCGCACGATCCGCAGGTAGTGGGTGAGCGGCATCAGGTTGCCGATCGCGCGCGCCAGCGCCGGCATCGCCTCGAACGGGAACATGAACCCGCTGAGCAACACGCTCGGCAGGAACAGGAAGAACGACAGCTGCATCGCCTGCTGCTGGGTCCGGGTCACCGTCGACACGAACAGCCCGACCGCGAGGTTCGCGACGATGAACACGAACGTCAGCGCGTAGAGCAGCAGCGCGCTGCCCACGAACGGCACGCCGAAGATCAGCCGCCCCGCGACCAGCACGAGCGTCAGCTGGAGGTAGCCGACCAGCACGTACGGCGCGATCTTGCCGGCCACCAGCTCGCGGTTCTTGACCGGCGAGACGATCAGCTGCTCGAACGTGCCGCGCTCGCGCTCGCGCACGATCGCCATGCTGGTCAGCATCACCATCGTCATCGTCAGGATCAGGCCGACCAGCCCCGGCACGATGAACACCGCGGTGCGCAGGTCCGGGTTGTACCAGGTGGTGGGCACGACCTCGAGCGGCGCGCCGGCGATGCCCTCGCGCGCGAACCGGTGGACCACCAGATCGAGCGAGCTCGCCGCACCCAGCGCCATCGCGGTGTTGGTCGCACTCTCGACGGTCTGCGGATCCGATCCATCGACCACCAGCTGGACCTCCACCGGGGTGCCACGCGCCAGATCCGACGAGAACCGCGAGGGCACCACCAGCGCGACCCGCGCTCGATCCGTGCGCAGCGCGTCCCCGATCTCGCGGTAGTCGCGCACCTGGCCGACCACGTCGAAGAACGTCGTGGCCTCGAGGCGGCGCACCAGATCGCGCGACGCCGCGGTGTGGTCCTGGTCGTAGACCACCATCGGGGTGTGGCGGACGTCGGTGTTGATCGCGTAGCCGAACAGCAGCAGCTGCATCACCGGCAGCGCGGTCATCATCGCGAGGGTCGGCCGATCGCGCCGCAGCTCGCGCAGCTCCTTCCACGCGACCACCGCGGCCCGGGCGATCACGACGCCTCCTCGCGCCCGGCGTCGCCGACCATCGAGACGAACGCATCCTCGACGGTGGCGCGGCCCGGCTCGATCCGGCGCACCGCGATCCCGCGCGCGCCGAGCAGGTCGCGCGCGAGCGCCACGGCGTCGACCTCGCGGGTCGCGATCCGCAGCAGGTGACCGTAGTGCGAGACCGCATCGACCTCGGGGCGCTCGCGCAACGCGTCGGCCGCGCGGGTCGCGTCGGCGGGATCGAGCTCGAGCTCGGCGACCTGGAGCCGGCGCCGCGCGACGATCGCACCGGGCGCGCCGATATCGAGCAGCCGGCCACCGAAGATGAACGCGAGCCGGTGGCAGCGCTCGGCCTCGTCCATGTAGTGGGTGGTCATCACCACCGTGGTGCCCTCCCCCGCGATCCGGTGGATGTGATTCCAGAAGTCGCGCCGGCTCACCGGATCGAGGCCCGCGGTCGGCTCGTCGAGGAACAGCAGCGGCGGCTCGTGGATCATCGCGCTCGCGAGCGCCACGCGCTGCTGCCAGCCTCCCGAGAGCCTGCCGGCGAGCGGGTCGCGGCGATCGCCCAGGCCGATCCGGTCGATCACGTCGGCGACGCGCGCGCGGCGGCGCCGCCGCGGGACACCGTAGATCCCGGCGAAGAACCACAGGTTCTCCCACACGCTCAGATCCTCGTAGAGGCTGAGCTGCTGGGTCATGTAGCCGATGTGCTCCTTGATCCGCTCGGGCTCGCGCGCGAGGTCGAACCCGACCACCGAGCCGCGCCCGCCGGTGGGCGCGAGGATGCCGCACAGCATCCGGATCGTCGTCGACTTGCCCGCGCCGTTCGGGCCGAGCACGCCGAACACCTCGCCGCGCTCGACGTCGAGCGAGACGTCGTCGACGGCGCGGATCGAGCCGAACCGGCGCGACAGCCGCTCGGTGTGGATGATCGGCGCGATCGTCGGCCCGATCGACGGCGCGATCGTCGCCTCGGTCATCGCCTCGCTCCGGCGGTCGTCCCCCGCGGGGCGCGCGAGATCACCACGAACGCGGGCACACCGGCGTGCAGCTGCTCGCGTGGATCCTCGATCCGCACGCGGACCCGGACGACCAGGTTCGCGCGCTCGCGCTCGCTGAACAGGAACCGCGGCGTGAACGCGGTGCGCCGCGCGACGTCCTCGACCACGCCGGCGAAGGCGCCGCGGGTGGCGTCGACGCGGACCTCGGCGCGCGCGCCGACCCCGATCCCGGCGAGCTCCTGCTGCGGCACGAACACGTCGACGTGGGGCCGCGTGGGATCCGCGACCGAGACCACCGGCGCCCCCGCGCCGACCACCTCGCCGCGCTCGACGTGCAGCTCGAGCACCCGGCCGCGCTCGATCGCCCGCAGCTGGTGGCGCTCCACGCGCTCGCTCTCGAGCCGCACCGCCGCGTTCGCCGCGTCGACCTGGGCGTTCGCGGCTTCGATCGCGCGCCCGCCACCGGTGCGGGCCACCTGATCGGCGCGCGCCCGGGCGGCCCGAGCGTCGGCCTCGCGGCCCTCGCGCTCGGTGCGGACGAGCGCGTCGTCGAGGCGCGCGAGCAGCTCGCCGGCCTGCACCTCGGCGCCGGGGCGCGCGGCCATCTCGACCACGCGCCCCGGGACCTCGAACGCGAGCCGGCGCTCGTCGAGCTCGATCACGCCCTCGTAGCCCGGCGGCTGCCCGCGACGATCACCCGCATCACACGCCGCGAGCAGCGCGAGCCCGGCCGCGATCCAGGCGAGCTCA
>JBQCJR010001049.1:0-12366 GCA_051952595.1 Kofleriaceae bacterium | reverse complement strand
GGTCACGCCGGTGATCAGGTTGCCGGCCGCGCGCATGCCGAGCCCGCCGGCGCCGGCCGTGCGCTTCTTGACCAGGAGGTCGCGGATCAGCGAGCCCTCGACCTCCTCGGTCGCGATCCACAGGATGTCGCCGGTGAGCCCGGCCGCGAGGGTGCGGACCAGGTGCTTGTGCTCGGGCAACGCGGCGGCGGCGCGGGTGCCGGCGATGATGTGGTCGCGGACCTCCGGGACCGCCGCGATCCGGGCATGCACGACGTAGATCGTGGCGGGACCGGTCGGCCCTTCGGCGCGGTACGCATCGGCGATCCGCAGCGGCCACAGCGCCTGGCCGAGCCGGTAGTTCCCGAGCTGGAAGCCCGGTGCGAGCCGCGCCGCGCTGCCAGTCGTCGCTCCGACGGCCACCGTCATCGACGAGAGCTCCCCATGCCTGCGGTCTAGGATAGGGGCGGACCGCGAGCCCGGTCAATCGATGGGGCAGCCAGCTGCGCGGGCACGGTCGCGCGCGGCCGCCATCCGCTTGAGTGGGCGCAAGTACTCGCAACCTCGCTCGATACTGCCGGTCTGGATCAACGCGTCCCCGAGCAGGTAGCGGGCGCGCAGGTTGCGCGGGTCGGCCCGCACCGCGAGATCCGCCTCGGCGAGCTGCTTGAGGCCGTTGCGCGCGCGCTGCGCGGCCTCGGCGTTGCGCACGTGCTCGTCGGCCGGCGAGGTCCGGGGCGGGCGGGGCGACGGGTCGCGCACGACCGGCGTGGCCTCGGCGTCGGCAGGCGCGCCGAGTGCGACCGCGGCGTCCGGGGGCGCTGCGAAGGCCGCATCAGGCACCTCCGGCACGTCTGGCGCCGCACTTCCAGAAGTGGTTCGCGAAGCGCTTCGTGAAGCACTTCGTGAAGCTGGCTCGTCGGTCCGGCGGGTCATCGCGACGGCGATCGCGACGCCGACCACCGAAGCGACCCCGAGGGCCCACATGGCGAGCCACCGGCCGCGGCGCGAAGGTGCGCGCAGAAGCTCGTCGCGGGTGTGGTCCATCGCGGCGGCGCTGGAAGGTGGGCGGCGCTCGGCCGCGCCGGTGTCGAGGTCGCTCACAGACTGGCGGCCGTGCGAGCGCGCTCGGCCGCGCTGGCGGTCGCGGTCAGACGAGTCGTGGCCGCGGTCGAGCGAGTCGTGGCGGTCGCGGTCGAGCGAGTCTTCGCCGTCCCTCGAGCCGTCCCTCGAGCCGCCACTCGAGCCGTCCCTTGAGCCGCCCCTCGAGCCGTCCCTCGAGCCGTCCCTCGAGCCGTCCCTCGAGCCGCCCTTCGAACCGTCCCTCGAGCCGTCCCTCGAGCCCTCGCGCTCCCTCGCGTCCTCCCTGCGCCTTGCCTCGCCACCTTCGAGCGACCTCCCGGTCGCTTCGCTGCCCCCGGGGCCCCCGAGCGGCGGCGTCTCCCTGGTCTCGGCCGCGGCCGCGCCGCCGACGAGCACGGTGGGCGCTTCTCCGAGCTTGTGCGGGCCGGGCAGCGCCGGGACCGCGCTCAGGTAGCCCGAGGGCGAGAACGTCGACGCCGCGGGCCGCGGGCCGGGCACGCTGCGGCCGGGCGGCCGGGCGAGGGTCGGGGATAGCTCGCCGAGCAGGCGCTCCATCTCTTCGGCGTCGCGCGGGCGCTGGTCGCGGTGCTTGGCGAGGCAGCGCTGGAGCAGCGCATCCAGCTCGGGGTACGCGGCGAGCTCGGGTCGCAGCTCGGCGAGCCGCGGCGGCGGGGTGCGCGCGTGGTGGGTGAGCCACTCGATCGGGCTCCGGGCGTCGAACAGGCCGTACCCCGTCACCATCGCGAACAGGGTCGCGGCGAGCGAGTACAGGTCGCTGCGCCCGTCGAGCGCCAGGCCACACGCCTGCTCGGGCGACACGAACTCGGGGGTGCCGAACACCATGCCGAGCTGGGTCAGCGCGATCGCCGACTGCGCCGAGCGCGCGGCTCCCTCCATCAGCTTGGCGACCCCGAAATCGAGCACCTTTGCGTAATCCGCGTCGCCGCCGACCCGCATGAGCAGCAGGTTGTCCGGCTTGACGTCGCGGTGGACCAGCCCGCTCTCGTGCGCGGCTCCGAGCGCACGCAGCGCCTGCCGGGCCACGTGCACGGCGCGCGACGGCGCGAACGGACCGTCGACGTCGAGCTCGCGCTGCACGGTGCGGCCGTCGAGGTACTCGAGCACCATGTAGTAGTCGCGGTGCGGCGTGACCCCGAAGTCGAGCACCTTCACCGCGTGCGGCGAGTCGACCTTCATCGTGCTGCGCGCCTCGCGCGCGAACCGCTGCAGCTGGGTCTCGTCGGAGGTCAGGTGCGGCTTGAGCAGCTTGACCGCGACCCGGCGCTCCATCGCGAGGTGGGTCGCGCGGAACACCGCGCCCATACCGCCCTCGGCGATCAGGGCGTCGAGCCGGTAGCGGTCATCGAGGATGATCCCGACGAGCCCGGCCGCGAAGCTGCCCTCTGCCACGAGCCGAGACGAGAACAGCTAGAACCGCATTCCGTTCTTGACGCGGAACGAGAACCAGTCCCAGCCGAGATACGCGGCGCCGATGAGGCCGATGACCCCGATCACCGGCGCTCCCGCGACCGTCACGGCGACGGCGCCGGCACCCGTGGCTGCGGCGAGCAGGCCTTTTCGCTTGGCGACCACCTTGTTGCGTTGCACGAGCGAGCTAGCCACCTCAGCAGGCTGCACCATGGGATGGCACCTGTCAAACGACGTGGCTGAGCTGACACATCTGGTGCGGGTGGCGGGACACAAGCTGCGCAACCCGTCACCATCGTTGCGATCCGAGGCTGGCCCCGGGGCTGCAAATTCTTCGATCCGCAGTCTACCGTGTTAAGAAGGAAGCCGATGTCGAACGCTGGTCGTACCCGATCGAAAGTGCAAGCCGGATCACAGGGTCAGTCGTCGCTGATGCTCGGTCTGGCCGGCGGCATGCTGGTGGTCGCCGGTGGCCTGGTCGGCGGGTATTTCGTGCTGGGCTCGCGCAGCGAGGCACGCGCTGCCACCGCGACCGCGCCGGCTCCGATCGAGGTCGCGCCGTCGACCGCACCGGCGCCCAAGAGCCTGGACGCGCTGCTCGCCCGCGACGTCGAGCTGAAGACGGCGAGCGGCACCGCCAAGCTGACCTGGTCGGCGCTCGGCGTCGAGATCGACCCGGAGGAGGCCAAGCGCGCGAAGAGCAGCGATCTCGCGGCGCTCGCCAAGACCGGCTCGATCCCGGTGCGGCTCGATCGCGACAAGGCGATCAAGGCGCTGCTCGAGCTCAAGTCGAAGACGGATCGCAGCCCGATCAACGCGTACCTCGATCTCGAAGCGCGAGAGATCCACGACGACCGGCCGGGGCAGGGCCTCGACGTGTTCGGCTCGCTGCCGCGGATCGAGGCCGCGGCGCGCCAGAACGCCGGGTCGCTCGAGCTCGCGACGATCGCGGTCCCCGCCGGGGTCACCCGCACGAGCCTCGGCATCGACGACATCTCGCACGTCCTCGGCCACTACGAGACCAAGTTCTCGGTCGCCGACAAGGATCGCAACTTCAACCTCAAGCTCGCGGCGAGCAAGATCAACGGCGTGGTGCTCAAGCCGGGCCAGGAGTTCTCGTTCAACGGCCAGGTCGGCGAGCGCTCGCAGCGCATGGGCTACAAGGTCGCCCACGTGATCACCGCGGGCGAGATGGTCGACGGCCTCGCCGGCGGCACCTGCCAGATCTCGACGACGCTGTTCGGCGCGGCGTTCTTCGCCGGCCTCGACATCGTCAAGACGATCAACCACTCGCGGCCCTCGGTCTACACGCCGCTCGGGTTCGACGCGACGGTGGTGTGGCCGAACACCGACCTCCAGCTCAAGAACTCGTACGACTTCCCAGTCGCGCTCCGCTACGTGGTCGCCAACGGCGAGGCCAAGGTCGAGGTGCTCGGCAAGAAGCGGCCGTACGACAAGGTCGTGTTCGAGCGCGAGGTGCTCGAGGAGAGCCCGTTCTCGTCGGAGGAGCGGCTCGATGACTCGATGCCGGTCGACCAGACGACGATCGACCAGGAGGGCTTCCCCGGGTTCAAGCTCGAGCGGCAGCGCAAGTTCTACAAGGACGGCAAGGTCGTGAAGTCCAACAAGTGGACGGTGACCTACAAGCCGGTCACCGAGTACATCCGCCGCGGCACCAGCACCGATCCGAAGGCCAAGATGCCGGAGCTCAAGGCGGGGCACGGCCCGAAGCCGCCCAAGACCGAGAAGTTCTCGATGGCGCAGTAGCGGCGGCCAGCGCCGCCGCGCTCACGAACCGTACGGGTCGGCGACTTCCTGCGGGGTCGCCTCGGGCGCCGCGGGCGCCTGGGCCGAGCCGCAGTTGTTGTTGCCGGTCGAGCCCACCATCGTCACGGCCGAGCCCTTGATCAGCACGTTGGCGTCGCTGCCCCACGCCATCGCCGCGCCGGTGTGGATCTCGAGCTTCTGCGACGCCTCCAGCGTGGCCTCCTTGGCCACGATCGCGATCTCGCCCTGTGGCGCCTGGAAGCACACGTCGCCCTTGAGCGCCTCGATCGAGATCTTGTTCGCGTTGGCGTCGAACGTGATCTTTCCCTTGCCGGTGCCGTCCTCGATGATGATCTTCATCTCCTCGTCATCGAGGGTGATCTTCGATCCGGCGCGCGACTTGATCATCCGGCGCGGGTTGCCGCCGGCGTTCTTCTCGGGCGGCTTGTCCTTGCCGCCCCACACGGCGCCCACGACCACCGGGTGATCGATGTCGCCGTGCTCGAAGATCACGAGCACCTCGTCATCGACCTCGGGGATGAAGAACCAGCCGCGGTTCTTGCCGGCGCCGAGCATCACGATCGGTGCCCAGAACGAGGTGTCGTTGTTGGACAGGATCGGCATCTTCACCTTCACGCGGCCGAGCTTGCTCGGATCCTTGTTGTCGGTGACGAGCGCGATCACCGGCTCGTAGATGCGGCTCGACTCGTGCTCGGCGGTGCGGAGCTGAGCCGCGAACACGCTTGAGAGGTCATAGATCGGGCGCATCGCTTGGAGCTTACTACGGGGAGCCGGACGGCGAGCTTCCTCGTGGCAGGACCCCCAGCAGGAACGTCGTTGGCTCGTTGGACGGGGTCGCCCCGGTGGGGGCGACCCGCGCGCCGCTCGGGTCGGTGATCACCAGGCCCAGGGCGAGTGGGCTGGTGGCCCACTCCGCCGGCAGGGTGAGCGCGAACCGCTCGCGGATGTGGTCGCCGGGGCGCCAGCGGTCGGTCGGGTAGGCGCCGTCGGCGGTCAGCCGCTGCCCGCTGCGCGCCACGTTCGGCGGGACTGGATCGGTGGGCGCCGCGGTGGCCGGCCAGGCGACCAGCTGGAACCGGTAGCCGACCGGGACCGGCTCGGCGACCCGGAAGTAGACGTGCAGCTCGGTCTTGCCCGCCGGCGGCTTGCCGTCAGCCGGGCCGATGCCGGTGATCTCGAGCTTGCCCTCGGCGAACCGCTGGCCGGTGGTGGCGACCGGCGGGGAGGTCGGGTCGCGCAGGATGACATCGGCCATCTGGCGGTAGGCCTGGTTGAACAGCGGATCGCGCGCGTACAGCACGCGGTTCATCCAGGCCTCGAGCGCGGCGCGCATGGTCTCGAACGCCGGCGGACGGTTGCCCGACACCGCGAGGTTCTTCGACTCGTTCGGATCCGCCTCGCGATCGAACAGCTCGTAGAGGTTGGTGTTGAGGTGATAGATGAGCCGCCAGCGCGCCGAGATCGCCGCGCGCTGCTTGCCGGGAGCGTTGGTCTCGGCGAACACGATCCGGTCGCGGTCCTCGGTGCCGGCGTAGAACAGCGACGGCACCAGGCTCTTGCCCTCGAACTGCAGATCCGAGACGTCGATGCCGGTGAGCTCGGCGACCGTCGGCACGATGTCGAGGTTGGTGACCGCGCCGTCGATCTGCCGCGGCTTGTTGCCGGGGATGTAGAAGATCAGCGGCACGTGCAGCAGCTCGCGGTAGAGCCCCGAGCCGTGGGTGCCGAGCGGGATGCCGTGCTCGCCCATGCTCTCGCCGTGGTCGCTCGTGATGATGACGATCGTCCGCTCGTGGCTGGGCAGCCGCACCAGCTCGTCGAGCAGCCGGCCGACCTGCTGATCCGTCCACTTGAGCTCGGCGTCGTAGAGATCCGGCTCGGCGCTCCCCCAGTCGACCACGTTGGGGTGCGCGACGTAGCGGCCGTGTGGATCGATGTAGTGCGCCCACAGGAACCACTTCTTGCTCTGGTGGCGCGAGATCCACGCGAGCGCGTGATCGGTGACCTGGTCGGCCGCGACCCGGAACGCGTCGGGCTTGGCCCCGATCGAGTTGTCGTAGTCGTCCACGCCCTGATCGAGGCCCCAGTCGTTCCACCACTCGTGCGAGCCGATCACGCCGGTGCGATAGCCGGCGCGCTTCATGATCTCGGGCAGCGTGGTGTTCTCCGGCATGATCTTCGGCGGCGTGCCCGGCGGGCGCTTCTCGTCGATCGCGATCCCGGAGTGGAAGAACTTCGAGGTGAGGATCGCCGGGATCGAGGCCATCGTGCCGGCGGACGGCGCCTGCGCGTAGGTGTAGTTGGTCGATCGGCTGACCAGCTCGGCGAGCCGCGGGGTGGTGTCGCGGCGCTTCGGGCCATCCTTGTAGCCGCCGAACGAGGTGCGGTCGTAGCGGATCGTGTCGATCGTGAGCAGCAGGATGTTCCAGTCGCGCTTGAGCTCGGCCGGCATCGGCTTGGCTTGGCCGGGCGGGGCGACGAGGTCGGCGAGCGAGAAGTCGCGGCCGTTGCAGTCCTGATCGATGTGATCGCCCGGCTTGTCGATCGCGCCGGGGTGGATCGACGCGTCGAACGGCGCGCAGTCGAGCTCGCCAAGCAGCGAGCCGAAGCCATCGCGATCGAGGTCGTTCGCGATCCGGACCAGCCGGATCAGCTTGTCGAGCGCAGGCGACGCGGTGACCGCGACGTACTTGGTCTCGAGGTTCGCGCCCCACCACAACAGGGTCGCGGTCGACAGGCAGGTCGCGGCGGCGGCGAGCGCGGCGGCGCGGCGGCGCGGGCGAGCGGGGCGGCGGCGGGGCGCGGGGCGCGCGTGGTACCGGGCGCCGAGCCCCATGCCGAGGCCGATCACGATCGCGCTGGCGATCAGGCGGACCGGCAGCACCGAGCGGCTCTGCGGCAGCAGCGTCCAGCAGGCCACCAGGCCGGCCGCGACGAGGCCGGCGAGCGCGACCCCGGCGGCGCGCCAGCGCCCGAGCGGGTTGAGCCACGAGAGCCGGGGCGCGGCGGCGGCGAGGGCCTCGGCGGCGGCGGTGGTCGCGACGGCGAGCGCGCGGTGGAGCGGACCGGCGAGCGCGGCGGCCGCCAGGCCGATCAACGCGATCAGCCCTGCGGTCAGCTGCGGCTCCTTGAACCGCACCACCGCCCACGCCCCGGCGCGCTGGAGCGCGAGCCCGAGCAGCGCGGCGGTCGCGACGGCGGCCCACAGCCGCGGCACGCCCCCGCGGATGCCGCGCGCGAGCGGGGACGGCTCGCACCACCCGCGGCCAACGGCCGCCGCGGGATCGATCCGCGCGCGGACCACCCGGGCCGCGGCGAGCAGCCCGGCGAGCGCGAGGGCGAGGCACAGCCACAGCCACAGCGACAGCGTCGCGACCAGCGCGATCAGCCGCAGCTTGCTGCCGAGCGTGGTCTCGCCGGCGTAGGCCCACGTGGTGACCGCGTACTCGATCGGCGCGAACGCGAGCGCGCCGCCGGTGGCCATCGCGATCGCACGGCCGATGTCGGCCCGCAGGGCGTCGCCCGGACTGCGATAGCGCGGCATGGAAAGGCCGCTCCGGTGGTATCACGATCGAGAACGGCCCGGCACTCGTGCTACGAACTGCAACCGTGATCGGTCGTCTCGTCGTCGCCTGCTCGGTCGCGCTGCTCGGCCTCGGAACCGGCTGCGGCAAGAAGGCTCAGAAGAAGTTCGAGGATGCCGGCGCGCCCGGCGGTGGCAGCGCTGCCGCCCCGGCGCCCGACGGGGGGATCGATCCCGCCGCGGTCGCGGCCACGCTCGACCAGAAGTGCGTGGCCGGCGACCTCGAGGCGTGCCGCAGCCTCGGCATCCTCTACAGCGAGGGCGCCGGGGTACAGGCCGACCCGCGCCGCGCGACCGCGCTGTTCGCGCAGGCGTGCAACGGCGGCAACCTGTCCGCGTGCAACCACTTCGCGCTCGCCCTCAGCGAGGGCCTGGGCGTGGAGAAGGACCCGGCGAAGGCGGTCGAGATCTACGGCCGGACCTGCGACGCCGGCTATGCCCTGGCGTGCCGCAACCTCGGCCTGCTGCTCCGCGATGGCCGCGGCGTGCCGGTGGATTTGCCACGCGCCGGCGAGCTGCTCGACAAGGCCTGCCGATCGAACGCGCCGTTCGCGTGCACCAACGCCGGCAACCTCGACGCGGCGCTCGCACGCGACGAGGTCAAGGCCGGCAAGGACGCGGCGCCGCGCAAGAAGCGGATGGTCGAGCACTTCCAGCACGGCTGCGACGCGGGCGATCCCACGTCGTGCCGGCAGCTCGGCGGGCTCTACCTCGAGGGCTTCGGGTTGCCGAAGAGCACCTCTGCCGCCGCGGTGTGGCTCGGGCGCGGCTGCGACGGCGACGACGCGCTCGCGTGCCGCGTGCTCGGCTTCCTGTACCGCGACGGCGCCGGCGTGCCTCGCGATCCGGCGCGCAGCGCGCAGCTGCTCGAGCGCGCGTGCGCGCGCCGCGACACCGAGGCCTGCCAGGCGCTCGGCAAGCCGAGTCCGGGCGCGTCCGGCCCCGCGGCCGGAGCGGGCGCGGGATCGGGCGCTGGATCGGCGTCCGGTGCGGGCGCCGCGTCCGGTCCGGGGACCCCGGACGGGGGCGCCGGCCATCCGGATGCCGGGGCTCCGCGTCCGGAGTGAGCGCCCTGTACACATGTGATCCATTGTCTCAGGTGTGGATCCACCCTTCGGCTAACTAGCCGAACCAGCGTCGCTCCCGGGGACGCGATCAACCGCGGGATCACAGGTTATCCACACCTGGCAACCAGACCTGCCAGAACCCCCTCTATTCGAGAGGTTAGGCAGAAATCGGGTGTGAATAACCCCGGCTTCTGGCCCTAGTTGTTGACAGGGGTGATCACAGCCTGGCAGGCCGTCGTCCGGATGCCGGCACGTGTGTCCTCGGCGCACGGTGAACCGGAGATCTGCATACAAACTGTATGGGTCCGCCGGCCGGACGACCGTGTCCGTCGCGCGGACGGCAGCGTCCGGTGCTCGGACGTCCGATGGCAAAAAACTCGACCTGGTCCGGAATCTGTGACCCGACCGTCACGCACGTAGCGACCGGTACAACTGCACGTACTCGTGCGCGGACGACGTCCACGACGAGTCGCGCGCCATCGCGGCACGCTGGAGCGACGCGAACGCGACGCGATCGCGATACAGCGCGACCGCCCTCCGGATCGCCGCGAGCAGGGCCGACGGGGTCGGGGTGTCGAACCGAAATCCGGTGCCGAGCCCCTGCGCCAGCTCGCCATCACCTGGATCGACGACGGTGTCGCGCAGGCCGCCGACGCCGTGGACGATCGGCACCGCGCCGTAGCGCATCGCGTACAGCTGGCCGAGGCCACACGGCTCGAACCGCGACGGCATCACGAACAGATCGCTGCCGGCATAGATCCGGCGCGAGTAGCCGGTGTCGAAGCCGATCCGCACCGCGACGTGATCGGCGAACGCCTGCGCGAGGTACCGGAACCGATCCTCGAGCGCGGGCTCGCCGGCGCCGAGCACCACGAGCTTGGCGCCGAGTGTGCCGAGCTCCGGCGCGATCTCGGCGACCAGATCGAGGCCCTTCTGATCCGTCATCCGCGCGATCACGCCGAGCAGCGGCGCGTCCTCGGCGAGCTCCCCGAGCCCGGCCTCGCGCGCGACCGCGCGGCGACACACCTGCTTGCCGGCGAGATCCTGGCGCGAGAACGCCGCGGGCAGCGCGGGATCGCTCGCCGGATCCCACGACGCGGCGTCGATGCCGTTGACGATCCCGACCAGCCGCTTCACGTCCCAGCGCAGGAACCCATCAAACGCCTCGCCGCGTTCGGGGGTCAGGATCTCCTGCGCGTAGGTCGGGCTGACCGTGGTCACCACGTCGGCGAGCGCGAGCGCGCCCTTGAGGAACGACACCTGGTCGTAGAACTCGGCGAGCTTGGGCGTGAACAGCGACCACGGGATGCCGAGCTCGGTCATCGCGGTCTTGGGGAAGATGCCGCGGTAGGCGAGGTTGTGGATCGTGGCGACGATCGAGCACGCGGGCTGCGCGCCGGCGAGGTGGGCGTAGATCGCGGCCGGCCCGGCCTGCCAGTCGTGCACGTGCAGCACGTCGATGCCGCCGAGCAGCTGGGCGCCCGCGGCGCGCGCCGCCGCACCGAGCGCCGCGAACCGGACGTGGTTGTCGCCGAACTCGCCGGCGCCGCTCGGGCCGTACAGCCCGCCGGCGCGGTCGTAGAGCGCCGGGAGATCGAGGAACCCGTAGTGGACCCGGCCGACCACCGCGGAGCGCAGCGTGGCCTCGAACGCGTGCACGCCGAACGCGACGTGCAGCGGCACGCCCTCGGCGAGCGCGACGCCGGCCGCGGCGAGCCGGGCGGCGACCCCGCGGTACATCGGCACGAGCACCGCCGCGCGCACCCCGAGCTCGGCCTGCGCCGCCGGAAGCCCGGCGACGACGTCGGCGAGCCCGCCCGACTGGGCGAACGGGGCCACCTCGCTCGAGACGTGGAGCACTCTCACGTTGCGAGCGTACTCGTACTACGCGATGTCGCCGCCCGCGAACTTCTTGAACCGGGGCCCCGCCGACTCGTAGCTGTGGCGGGTCTGGCTCGACACCACGAACGTGCCGGGCCGCAGCTGGGCATACAGCTCGGGCTCGTTGCCGATCAGCTCCGCGACGTCGTTCGCGAGCACGAACGGTCCCTTCGCCGGCACCAGCGTCCCCTTGGGCACCACCACGATCCCGGACTCGGTCACGAACGGGAACCGCTCGGCATCGAGCACCGGATCCTCGCCGATCACGCAGCCCGGCTCGATCTTGCAGTTCTTGTCGAGCAGGACCCTGCGCAGCCGCGCGCCGCGCCCGATGTCGCAGCCCGACAGGATCACCGCGTCGCTCAGCTCGGCGCCGGCGTGCACGAAGCAGTCGTACGACAGCACGGTCTCGCGCACGGACGCAGAAGCGACGATCGAGCCCTCGCAGATCAGGCTGTCGTCGACCGCGGCGGGACCGAAGGCCTCGCCGGCGCGCACGAACCGCGCCGGCGGGTAGTCGCGCTGGGCGCTGCGGATCCGCCACTGCCGGTTGTACAGGTCGAGCGCCGGCACGCGCGCCCGCAGCTCCATGTTCGACGTGAAGTAGCTCTCGATCGTCCCGACGTCGCGCCAGTAGGGCACCGCGCCTTCGGGCTCGCCGGGGATCCGGTTCTGCGCGAAGTCGTAGACGAACACCCGCGCGCCGTCGGCGATCAGCCGCGGGATGATGTCGCGGCCGAAATCGTGGCGCGACGCCGGCATGCCGCCGTCGTCGAGCAGCACGCGCTCGAGCACCTCGCGGCGGAAGATGTAGTTGCCCATCGAGGCGAGCGCCCAGCCGGGGCGGCCGGGCATCTCCGGCGGGTGCTTCGGCTTCTCGAGGAAGCCGATGATCCGGCCGCGTGGATCGACGTCGATGATCCCGAACGCGCTCGCCTCGCTGACCGGCACCGGGATCGCCGCGACGGTCAGATCGGCCTGGGTGTCGCGGTGCGCGGCGTCCATCTGGTCGACCGCGAACAGGTAGACGTGGTCGCCGCCGAACACCGCGAAGTGCGACGCGCGCGCGTCGCGCACCAGGTTGAGGTTCTGGTACACGGCGTCGGCGGTGCCGCGGTACCAGAACTCGCCGAGCCGCATCTGCGCCGGCACCACCTCGATGTACTCGCCGAACCCGCTGAGCCGCCAGTTGCGCGACAGGTGCTTGATCAGGCTCGACGACATGTACTGGGTCAGCACGTAGATGCGCCGGTACCCCGAGTTCACGAAGTTCGACAGGACGAAGTCGATGATCCGATAGCGCCCCGCGAACGGCACGCCGGGCTTGGAGCGGTGGACGGTGAGCGGGCCGAGGCGGGATCCCTTGCCGCCGGCCATGATCATCACGAGTGTGTCTTTCATGACGAAGAGTCTCGCGAGCCGCAGCACCCGCGAGCTTTCATCGTAGCAAGCCGCGCAGCAACTCCGGCGGGAGCACGCGGCCTTTCAGCGCGTGCGAGCGCAGGCGCGCCCGTAGATCGTGCTCGTCGCGCTCGATGCGACAGATTTGCAACGGTA
>JBQCJR010001048.1:0-5781 GCA_051952595.1 Kofleriaceae bacterium | reverse complement strand
CCGATCCAGCAGCCGATCGCGCCCGCGCCGAAGATCGCGATCAAGCGGCGACCTCCGACGGCGAGCGGGCGTGTGCGGGCGAGGGGCGGGACGCGAGACGCGACATCGCGAGCACCATACTGCAACGTGCGATCGGTCGCTCAACCCCGCGAGCGCCAGCCGCCCTGGATCCACACGTGGCTGTTGCCGCGGCGCTCCCAGCGGCCACGCACGTACACCTGATCGCGGCGGGCGCGCTCGTAGTGGCCGTGCTGCCAGTGCCAGCCGGCGCCGCGGCGCGCCCAGTGGCCGTACACGTAGACGTAGCCCGGGCGTTCGATGACGACCTCGTGGCGCGGCGGCGGCGGGGCGGTGTCCACGAGGTACGCCTCGCCGTAGCAGCCGGCGAACGCGGCGCCGGCGAACGCGGCGCTCGCCGCGACCAGCGGTGCGATCGCGAGCCTGGTGAGTCGATGCATGGGGTCCTCCGTGATGACCGGAGGAACAGCAAGCGCGGGGCCGCGGCCGCGGTCGCCGGGCCTACGCGGTTTCAGGGACTCGCGTCGCGCCCGCGAGCGATCCGGCACAGTGGGCTCGGATGACCGGTCTTCAAGTGCGTGACGCGAACGCAGTCACACCACGGATAGCGGCGTCCACCGCGCCCGCGATGTAGCCGGGGAACCGGGGCGACCACTCGCTCGCGATTCCGGTGACGCGGTCGCGCCACACGCCCGCGGTCGCGGCCGGCGAAGGCGCGACAGGATGGTCGGTGAGCGCGTGGAGGTCGGCCGCCGTGGCCGTGTACGGATCACGAGCCCAGTCCTTCAGTAGCTCGAGCTTGGGTGCAGCCGCCCTCGAGCCGAAGAGCCGCGCGAGCTGGGCGCGGCAATGCGAGCGCAACACGTCCTCGGAAACATGGGCGCGCGTTTGCGAGGGCACGCCGAAGAACCCGAACAGCGCGGCATCACCGCGGGGCGTCGACGCGTCATGAATCTCGGCGAGCGGCCCCAGCGTGCTTCGGGCCTCACCGGACAGGCCCTGCTCGCGCCAGAACGCTTCGTCGTAGATCGCGACGTACTTCGCGTGCCTCGCCATCCATGTTCCCGTGTGCTGCCACTCGCGCCTCAGCGCATCCGGCAAGGCGGGCGTGAGCTCGATCGTGGTCGCTGCAAGCCGCGGTGGCACCGCGAGGAGAACGTGAGCGGCGCGATAGGAGGTCGTGCGCCCGCGCGAGTCCTCGGCATCCAGGGTGACCTCGAGGCCCGCCTGGTGGATCCGGCGCACGCGTTGGTCGCGAAGCAGGCGCGTCGACACGAGGCGGCCACGAATGGCGTCGACGAGCGAGCCCATCCCGCCGGCCAGCCGCAGGGAAGGTGGTGAGGAGGCGATGCCAGGCACGCGGGAAGGCGCGCGGTGCGGTGACGAATCGATCAGGGTGTCGCCCGCTGCGTGCTGCTCGAAGGTCTCGAGCCCCAGCTCGCGAATGAGGCGATCCAGCTCGGGCTGCCATCCGGGCCAGTACCAGGTGCCGCCGAGGTCGAAAGGGTCTGCGGCCACAGAAGGCACGGAGAGAATCCGTCCGCCGAACGTCTCTCGCGCCTCGAGGAGCACGTAGTCGTGGATGCCTCGAGCTTCGAGCAAGGCCGCCGCGTACACGCCGCTGAGGCCGCCGCCAACGATCGCCACGCGAGTGGGGAGAGCATCCGTCAGACCCACAGGGAGCCTCGTGTGGAGGAAATGAGGATCTCGTTCACGTGAACCGGGGATGTACGTATCGAGGTCGGCGCCGCCTCGCAAACAAGAAGATCTTGGCTGCCGCCAAAGAAGATCTTCGTCGTTCAGGTGCGGACCGGTGCGTCCGCGACGCTCCAACGCCTACCGTCCAGAAACCCGAGCGAGAAAAATAGGTTCCGCATCATCCGTCGCCGAGGTCCGCGCGCCGAGGACATCCATGTTCCGGTGCTCGGTGCCTCACGGATCAGAGAGGTCGCTCCACGGCGCGGCCCCCGTGCCTTGCTCGTGTCAGAGCCGACGAGTATGGTCCGCCATGCTCGAGGACACCCTTCGAGAGGCGCTCACCTTCGACGACGTTCTGCTGGTCCCCGGGTTCAGCGAGGTGATCCCGCGGGATGTCGATGTCAGCACCCGGCTGACCCCGCTGATCCCGCTGCGCATGCCGCTGGTCAGCTCCGCGATGGACACCGTGACCGAGGCCGCGACCGCCATCCGCATGGCGCGCGAAGGCGGCATCGGCTTCGTCCACAAGAACCTCTCGATCGAAGATCAGGCTCGCGAGATCAGCCGCGTGAAGAAGGCGCAGTCGGGGATCGTCGTCGATCCGCTGACCATCGCGCCGTCGCGCACCCTCGAGGAGGCGCTCGCGTTGATGCGCCACTACCGGATCAGCGGTCTCCCGGTGGTCGACGCAGATCACAGGCCGGTCGGCATCCTGACCAACCGCGACGTCCGGTTCGAGAAGCGGCTCGGCCTGCCGGTCGGCGAGGTCATGACCAAGGATCCGGTCACGGTGAAGGACGGCGTCTCGATCGACGAGGCCAAGGACCTGCTCCACAAGCACCGGATCGAGAAGCTCCTGGTCATCGACGGCAACGGCAAGCTGAAGGGCCTGATCACGATCCGCGACATCGAGCAGGCCGAGATGCACCCGACCGCGGTGACCGACGAGATGGGCCGGCTGCGGGTCGGCGCGGCGGTCGGCGTTGGGGGCGATCGCGACGCGCGGATCGAGGCGCTGGTCGCCGCGGGCTGTGACGTGATCTGCATCGACACCGCCCACGGCCACTCGGCCGGCGTGCTCGCGGCGTGTCGCGATGTGCGCAAGCGGTTCCCGAAGCTCCAGCTGGTCGCGGGCAACGTCGCGACCGGCGAGGCCACCCGCGCGCTGATCGAGACCGGCGTCAACGCGGTCAAGGTCGGGGTGGGGCCGGGCTCGATCTGCACCACGCGGATCGTCGCCGGCGTCGGCGTGCCGCAGCTCACCGCGATCTCCGACGCGGTCGCCGCGGCCAAGGGCTCCGGCGTCGCGATCATCGCCGACGGCGGCATCAAGTACTCGGGCGACGTCGCCAAGGCGCTCGCCGCGGGCGCCGACACCGTGATGATCGGCTCGCTGTTCGCTGGCACCGACGAGGCGCCCGGCGAGGTCATCCTGTACCAGGGCCGCTCGTACAAGAGCTACCGCGGCATGGGCTCGATCGGCGCGATGAAGGAGGGATCGAAGGATCGCTACTTCCAGGGCGACGTCGAGGTGCCGCAGAAGCTGGTCCCCGAGGGCATCGAGGGCCGCGTGCCGTACAAGGGCGCGCTGCGCGAGTCGATCTACCAGCTGGTCGGCGGCCTGCGGGCCTCGATGGGCTACCTCGGCTGCGCGACGATCTCCGAGTTCCACGAGAAGGCGCGGTTCGTGAAGATCTCGTCATCGGGCCTGCGCGAGAGCCACGTCCACGACGTGATCATCACGAAGGAAGCGCCGAACTATCGCGTCGAGTAGCTCGCACGCGTAGAGAGAAGTCACCGATGGCGCACCAGCTGATCCTCGTCCTCGATTTCGGCTCGCAGTTCACCCAGTTGATCGCGCGGCGGATCCGCGAGCAGGCGGTCTACTGCGAGATCCATCCGTACACGATCGCCAAGGACGATCCCGAGCTCCGCAAGATCCGCGAGCTGAACCCGATCGGCATCGTGCTGTCCGGCGGTCCGTCCTCGGTGTACGAGGAGGGCGCCCCGACGATCGATCCCCGGCTGTACGACCTCGGGATCCCGATCCTCGGGATCTGCTACGGCGCGCAGCTCACCGCGCGGCTGCTCGGCGGCGGCGTGGTCCCGGCCGAGCGCCGCGAGTACGGCCGCGCGACCGTGCGGGTGCTCCAGCAGGACGCGGTGTTTCGCACCGTGCAGCCCGGCGAGGAGCTGGTGGTGTGGGCGTCGCACGGCGATCACGTGGAGCGCCTGCCGCCCGGCTTCGTGCACACCGCCGAGTCCGCGAACTGCGAGATGAGCGGGTTCTCGAACGCCGAGCGCCGGATCCACTGCGTGCAGTTCCACCCCGAGGTCGTGCACACCGCGCGCGGCGCCGAGCTGCTCGGCAACTGGCTGTTCGAGGTCGCCGGCGCCAAGGCCGACTGGTCGATGGCGTCGTTCGTCGACGAGGCGGTCGAGCGGATCCGCGCCCAGGTCGGCGAGGACGGCCGGGTGATCTGCGGGCTGTCCGGCGGCGTCGATTCGAGCGTGGCCGCCGCGCTGATCCACCACGCGATCGGCGACCGGCTGACCTGCATCTTCGTGGACAACGGCGTGCTGCGGCGGGGCGAGCGCGACTACGTCTCGACGATCTTCCGCGATCACTTCGCGGTCGATCTGCGCGTGATCGACGCCGAGCAGCGGTTCCTCGACAAGCTCGCCGACGTCACCGACCCCGAGCAGAAGCGCAAGCGCATCGGCTACGAGTTCATCGCGGTGTTCGAGGAGGAGGCGAAGAAGATCGCGAACGCGCGGTACCTCGCCCAGGGCACGCTGTACCCCGACGTGATCGAGAGCGTCTCGTTCAAGGGGCCGTCCGCGGTGATCAAGAGCCACCACAACGTCGGTGGCCTGCCCGAGCGGATGCACCTGCAGCTCGTCGAGCCGCTGCGCGAGCTGTTCAAGGACGAGGTCCGGCTGCTCGGGCTCGAGCTCGGCCTGCCGCGCCACATGGTGTGGCGCCAGCCGTTCCCCGGCCCCGGGCTCGCGGTGCGCTGCCTCGGCGCGCTGACCAAGGCGCGGCTCGACGTGCTGCGCGCCGCCGACGCGATCATCGAGGAGGAGATCCGCGCCGCGGATCTCTACGAGTCGATCTGGCAGTCGTTCGGCGTGCTGCTGCCGGTCCGCTCGGTCGGCGTGATGGGCGACGCGCGCACCTACGAGGAGGCGCTCGCGCTGCGCGCCGTACACTCGCGCGACGGCATGACCGCCGACTGGGTGCCGCTGCCGTACGAGCTGCTCGGCCGGATCTCGAGCCGGATCATCAACGAGGTCCGCGGGATCAACCGCGTGGTGTACGACATCACGTCGAAGCCACCCGGCACGATCGAGTGGGAGTGAGCTGACGCTCAGCCGCGTCGCGCTGAACGCGCGGCGCTGCTAGTCTCCCGGCCGTGACCCCCAGCCGATCCTCCCTCGTCGGTGGCGTGCTCGCGCTGATGTTGTCGTGGCGGTCCAGCCACGCCGATCCGCGGCCCGCGGCCCCGCCGGTCGACTGGGCGCGTGGGCTGGTCACCGCGACCGGGCTCGGGATCGCGGATCGCCACGCGCCGTCGCCCGCCACCGCGCGTGGCCCGGCGCGCCGCGCGGCCGAGATCGCCGCCCGGCAGCGGCTCGCCGCCGCGCTGCCCAAGCTGCCGCTCGCCGAGGGCGGCACGCTCGCCGACCGGCTCGCCGATCCGCAGGTCGAGGCGCGGATCGCACGCGCCGTCGAAGCGGCGATCCCGGTCGCGGCGGAGCTCCAGACCGATGGCTCGTGGAGCATCACGATGGCGGTGCCGATCGAGGCGATCCGCCAGGCGCTCGCCGGCCCGCGCGTGGTGAGCGAGTCCGACCGCGGCCCCGCGATCGTCATCGTCGACGGGGTCACCGCCAAGCCCGCGGTCGGCTACAAGCTCGGCGCGGTCGCGGCCCCCTCGATCTGGGTCAAGGACGTGCCGTCCTGGGCCAAGGGCGCGCCGCGCGTGAAGGCGCGGTCCGCCCGCCGCGGCGCGATCGAGCTCGCGGACGCCAAGGGCGGCGAGGCCACGCTGTTCGTGATCA
>JBQCJR010001047.1:0-12194 GCA_051952595.1 Kofleriaceae bacterium | reverse complement strand
CCTTGATCGCGGCGACCTTGGACTTGCCGCCCTTGGCGGTCAGCGCCTCCTCGACCAGCTTGGTCGCGGCCTGGGTGACCTTGGGGTCGACCGGCGCGTCCGGCTCCTCGACCGCCGGGGTGATCGGCTCGACGTACGACACCTTCTGGTAGCGCCAGCCCTCCTTCTTGAGCTGCGGCTCGAGGTCCTTGGCGTCGCCCACCATCACGATCACGTACGCGCGCGGATCGAGGATCTCGGCGGCGGCGCGCTTGGCGCTCGCCACGTCGACCTTGCCGACCGCGATCGGGAAGTTCGCCAGGTACTCGCGGCCGAACCCGTGCAGCTCGGCGCCGATCAGCGCCGCGCCGATGTCCGACGCGGCCTGGAACCGCTGGCCGTAGCCGCCCGCGATGTTCGAGATCGCGCTCGCGACCTCGTCCTCGGTCGGGCCCTGCTTGGCCATCTTCGAGATCTCGGCGAGCAGCAGCTTGGTGGTCGCGACCGCCTCGCTGTTGCGCGTGAACGTCTGCGCGACGAACGAGCCGCGATCGAGGTTGCGATCGAAGCTCGAGCTGGCGCCGTAGGTCTTGCCGCCGTCGACGCGCACCACCTTCATCATGCGCGAGCTGAACCCGCCGCCGCCGAGCGCGTGGTTGAACACCAGCGCGTCGAAGAACCGCGGATCGTCGTGCTTGATCCCGTACTGCGCGACCCGGATGTGGGTCTGGGTCTGGTTCGGCTTGTCCACCAGCCGGATCCGGCTACCGGACAGATCCACCTCGCGATAGGGCGGCGCCGGCGGCACCGCCGACGGCTTCCAGCTCGCGAACGCGCGCTCGAGGTCGGCCTTGAGTCGCTTGCCATCGATGTCGCCCGCGACCACGAGCATCGCGTTGTTGGGGCGGTACCAGGTCTTGTGCCAGGCGATCAGATCGTCGCGCTTGATCGCGGCGACCGACTGCTCGTTGCTGACCCAGCCGCGCACGTGGTCAGGGCCCCACAGCAAATTCTGGACGTGGGCCGAGGCGAGCGATCCGGCGTCGTCGAGCCGCTGGCGCACCCGGCCGAGCATGCCGTCGCGCACCTTGGTCAGCTCGACCTCGGGGAAGCTCGGCTGGATCAACATCTCGGGCATCAGCTCGAGGCACTTGCCGAAGCTGCGCTTGAGCACGCTGCACGACATCAGCGTCGCCTCGAACGTCGAGTCCGCGGCGATCGTGCCGCCGACGAAGTCGATCGCCTTGGCGAGCGCGACCGCGTTGCGGCGCTTGGTGCCCTTCACCATCATCTCGGCGGTGAACTCGGCGACGCCGAGCCGGGCGCGCGGCTCGTGCATCCGGCCGGCCTTGATCGCCAGCTGCATGCTGACGACCGGCAGCCGGTCGTTCTTGATCACGAACACCTCGAGGCCGTTGCGCAGCTTGAACTGCTCGAACGCCGGCAGATCGACCGCCGCCGGCGGCTTGGGTGCCGGCGGGGCGATCAGATCGCTGCGGCCGCTCCACGGATCGGCGGCGGCCGGCTTGGCCGCGGTCTGCGGCTTGGCGACGTTCGCGTCGCCGTCGCCGGGGAGCACGGCGATCGGCGCCGGGGCGGGCTTGGGGCCACACGCCGCGGCGACGGACAGGCTGAGGACGAGGCTGCTGAGACGGCGCATGGTCACTTGGTCCCCTTGGGAGCGGGAGTGGCTGCGGGAGCCGGGGCCGCGGCGCCCTTCGGCGGGATCACGACCACCGTCGCGTTCTCGGCAGTCATGTACTTCTTGGCCACGCGCGCGACGTCCGCGCTGGTCACCTTCTCGATCTCGTCGACGTCGCGCATGAACGCGCCGGCGTCGCCGGTCAGGATCCACGACCGGCCGACCGCCTGGGCGAGGCCCTGCGCGTTCTCGAGCGAGAACACGAACCCGGACTGGACCTGGTTCTTGGCCTTGCGCAGCTCGTCGGACGACGGGCCCTGCTTGCCGAGCTTGGCGACCTCGTCGAAGATCGCGGATTCGATCGGCTCGGCCTGGGCCGGATCGAGGAACGCGCCGAGCGCGATCACCATGCCGGGATCCTCGCGGACCACCGCCTCCATGCCGCCGTCGAGGGCGATCGGGCGCTTGGTCTTGGCGTCCGGCGTCTTGAGCCGGACCTTGAGCCGCGACGACTCCCCCGCGCCGAGGACGATCGACGCGACCTGGAGCGCGTAGACGTCGCGATCCTTGGCCGGCGGGATGTGGAAGCCCACCAGGGTCAGGCCGATCTGGCCGGGCTCGACCACCTCGCGGCGCTTGGCCGTCTGGGCCGGCTCCTGGGCCTGGGTCGCCGGGCGCGGCGGCTCGGCGCCCTTGGCGATCGCGCCGAAGTGCTTCTCGGCCACCGCCTTGACCTGATCCACCGTGGTCTTGCCCACCACGACCAGCAGCGCGTTGTTGGGCTGGTAGTAGGTGTCGTAGAACTTCTTCAGGTCCTCGGGCGTGGTCGCGTCGAGGTCCTTGAGGTTGCCACCCGCCGTCCACGCGTAGGGGTGCTTGGTGAACGCGACCTCGAGGAACCGCAGGAAACCCTTGGCCAGCGGGGAGTTCTCCTGCTGCCGGATCTCCTCCTTCACCACCTCCCGCTCGGTCGCGATCATGTCGGGCCGGAACAGCAGCTCGCGCATCCGCTCGGCCTCGAGCCGGACCGCGAAGTCGAGGTACTCGGCCGGCAGGGTGTTGATGTAGTGGGTCGCGTCCTCGTCGGTCGTGGCGTTGACGTACCCGCCGAGCCCCGCGATGTACTGGGCGTGTGCCTCGCCCCGCAGGTGCTTGGTACCCTTGAACATCATGTGCTCGAACATGTGGGCCGAGCCGCGGCGGTTGCGAGGTTCGTCCTTGCTGCCGACCCGGTACCAGACCTGAACGGCCACCACCGGGGCGGCATCGGTCTCCATCACCGCGACCTGGAGCCCGTTCGCCAGCGCAAACGTCTCGACCTTCGGCAACTTGGCGATCGCCTTCTGGGCGGCCGGCTGCGCGGCCACCAGCCGCGGCGCCGCCATCAACGGAGCGGTCGCGACCGCGAGCGCGGCCACGGTCCGGATCACTCGACCCATGAAAAATCTCCTTCGCAAGTGCGCGGACACTACCAGGCCAGGTGCGTGTTGCCACGACCTCGCACCCCGCGTTCGCGCACTTACCCGAGCCACGGGTGTCGGCGCGCTTAACTAGTTGGCATGGCTAACCCGGAGTTCACCATAATTGGAATTGTGTCGCTTGACTGAAATTCCTTTACGAGTAGATTGAAGGCTATCAACGCGGCGCCCGTTGCCGCCTAGAGTGAGGTGACGTCGTGGCACGTGCACAAACTTCGCAAGACGAGGGTCGGATGATCGATGTAACCGGGGTGAAGGTTTTCTCAGCGACCAAGGCCAAGGAGCGCGAGCTCCTGGGTGAGCTGATCACGGACTGGATTCGCAGCCATCCCGATCACGAGATCGTCGACAAGATCGTCACGCAGAGCTCGGATTCCGAGTTCCACTGCCTGACCATCACGTTGTTCTACAAGCACAACAAGGCTTAGTAGGACGACCGCTTGACCAGGGTGCCCTGATCGGGTACCCACGTCCCCTCCCATGGAGAACACGTTCGGAAAGCCCGTCGAGGTCGAGGTTCGCGACAGCCTCGAGAAGGCGATGAAGATCCTCAAGCAGAAGATGTCCAAGGAGGGCATCCTGCAGGAGCTCAAGCGCCGTCGCTTCTACGAGAAGCCCTCGGTCAAGAAGAAGAGGAAGACGCGCGAGGCTCGCAAGCGTCTGCGTCGCGAGATGAAGCGTCGGATCGCCCCGGCCCCCGCTCGCTGAGGCGGCGATGGCCGCTGGTGAGTGGCTCGAGGTGATCGTTCAGGTCGGTGCGGCCGAGGTCGATGACCTCGCCGCGCTGATCGTTGCCGAGATCCCGGCCGCCTCGGCCGGGACCGAGCAACGCGGTGATGAGGTCGTGTTCTGGGTCTCCGTGGAGGACGCCCCCGCGGCGCTCACCGCGACGCGGGATACCCTGGCGCGATGGCAAGCCGAGGGTGCGTCGGTCGATCCGACGCGCGTCCGGCTCGCACAGGCGATGCCCGAGGCGGAGTGGCGCGATGCCTGGAAGCGCTACTTCAAGATCAGCCGGCTGACCCGCCAGTTCGTGGTCGTGCCGAGCTGGGAGACGTTTGCGCCCGAGCCGGGCGACGTCGTGATCGATCTCGATCCCGGCATGGCGTTCGGCACCGGGACGCACGCGAGCACCCGGCTGGTGCTCGAAGAGATGCAGGCGCTCGCCGACAGCGGCGTTGGCGCCACCCGGATCCTCGACGTCGGCTGCGGCTCGGGGATCCTGTCGATCGCCGCGGTCAAGCGGTGGCCCGGCTCGACCTGCGTCGCGGTCGACAACGACCCGATCGCGGTCGACGCGACGATGGACAACGCCGCGGTCAACCGGGTCGCCGATCGGATCGAGGCGTCGACCACGCCTGCCGGCGAGCTCACCGAGCAGTTCCCGCTCGTGCTCGCGAACATCCAGGCCCACGTGCTGCGCGGGATGCGCGAGGCGCTGATCGCGCGGACCGCGCCTGGCGGCACGCTGATCCTGTCCGGGCTGCTCACGCCGCAGGCCGAGCCGCTCGCGATCGAGTTCGTCGCGGCCGGCATGAAGTGCCGCCACATCCGGCCGAGCAGCCACGATCCCGAGTGGTCGGTCGTCACCCTCACCCGGTGACCTGCGCGTGCGGATCTTCGTCGCGCCGAGCGCGCTGCACGCCGGCGAGCTCGCGATCCGCGGCGACGAGCACCACTACCTCGCCCGGGTCCGCCGCGCGCGCCCCGGCGACGCGCTCGAGCTGGTCGACGGCGCCGGCCGCCGCGCCGCCGCGGTGATCGAGCGGATCGGCGACGCCGAGACCGTGGTGGTCACCGGCGAGCCGGCCGAGGTCGAGGCGCGGCCCCCGCGGGTGCACGCGCTCGTGCCGCTGATCAAGGGCGACCGGATGGACAGCTGCCTCGAGAAACTCGTCGAGGTCGGCGCCGACGCGATCGTCGTGTGGCCCGCGGCGCGCTCGGTGGTGCGCCTCGATCGCGATCGCCGCGAGCCGCGCCGGGCCAAGTACGCCGCCGCGGTGCAGGCCGCCGCGCGCCAGTCCGGGCGGGCGCAGCTGCCGAGCATCGAGATCGCCGACGATCTCGCCGCCGCGATCGCGGCGATCCCCGCGTCGGCCGCGCGCCGCGTGCTCGATCCGATGGCGGACGACCCACTCGAGGTCGGCGATGCCGCCGAGGTCGCGCTCGCCAGTGGCCCCGAGGGTGGCCTCGCGCCCGTCGAGCTCGAGCAGCTCGCGCGCGCCGGCTTCGCGCCCGTCGGCCTCGGCCCGCGCGTGCTGCGCGCGGAGACCGCGCCGGTCGTCGCGGTGGCGCTGATCCGCGCGGCGACTCGTAGCTAGCGCGTCGAGACGCGCGGCGTAGGGCTTGCAACCCGTGGTGGGTCGGAGGTTCCGATGCCCAACCCACCCACGACATCGCGTCGAGCGCCAGCCCAGCCCGCCGTTTCCGGCCCAGAAGCTCGACCAGCCCGGCCTCGAGTCCGAGCTGCGCCCGCGCCCGCGCTACGAGGCGCCTCAGTACCGGGCAGCCGGCAAGCTGGCCGGCAAGCGTGCGCTGATCACCGGCGGAGATTCCGGTATCGGGCGCGCCGTCGCCGTGCTGTTCGCGCGCGAGGGCGCGGACGTCGCGATCAACTATCTACCTGCCGAACAGAGCGATGCCGAGGAGACCCGCCGCGCGGTCGAGGCCGAGGGCCGGCGGTGCGTGCTGTTCCCCGGCGATCTCACCGACCCCGCGTTCTGCGAGCAGCTGGTCGCGTGCGCGCGGGCCGAGCTCGGCGGCCTCGACGTCCTCGTGTCCAACGCCGCGCGCCAGAACCGCAAGCCCGTTGCCGAGCTCACCCCCGAGGAGCTCGAGCTCACGTTCCGCACCAACTTCTATCCGTACTACTACCTGAGCCGGGCCGCGATCTCCGAGATGCCGCGCGGCTCGGCGATCATCGCCACCAGCTCGAGCACCGGCTTCCGCGGCTCCCCCGGCCTGCCCGACTACTCGGCCACCAAGGGCGCGATCAACCAGTACACCAAGGTGCTCGCCCAGCAGCTCGCAGAGCGAGGCATTCGCTGCAACGCCGTCGCACCCGGGCCAGTGTGGACGCCGCTCAACCCGGCGGATCAGGGGCTGTCCGCCGAGCAGGTCGCAGAATTCGGCGCCAAGACCCCGCTCGAGCGCCCCGCCCAACCCGAGGAGGTCGCCCCCGCGTACGTGTTCCTCGCGTCCGAGGCCGACTCCAGCTTCGTCACCGGCATCATCCTGCCGGTCCTCGGCGGCGAGACGATCGGCGGGTGAGCCGGCGCGCGGCTCAGGCCACCACGACCGCGAGGCGACCGGAGATGTCGTGGTCCGGGATCTCGACGGCGAGTCGCGCGCACTCGTCCCGGATCAGCCCGCCATCAATCCGTCCGCGCTGCTTGTCCATCACGCTCCGCGCGTCTTCGAGATCGCGATCGCGGGTGGACAGCACCTTCAGGATCACGAAGTCCTCGGGGGCGACGACCCGGAGCTCCTGACCGCGCAGCTTCCCGAGGATCGCTCGCGAAAGCACGGTGGCCGCATAGCGTGGGGAGCGAGGAATCACGAGGTCGACCGTGTTCAGCTGCCCGCCACCGACCAGCGAGAGCCGGGTCAGCGTGTTGCCCCCGAACCGCAGGTCTCGAAACGCGACGACGACGAGCACCCCCACCGCGGAGAGCGCGTCACGGGCTTGGTCTGCGTCGGCTGCAGCGACCATCAAGTCGGCGTCGCGCGTCTCGCGCGGCTCGCCGTACATGCCGAGAGTGAGCCCCCCGTACGCCACCGCGACCAACCCGGCGCGTTCGAGAGCGTCCGAGGCTGCGAGCATCACCGCGATGGGATCATCGAGATCGATCACCACCGCGCCCCGGCTCCTCGCGCGACTGGAGCAATTGCTCGCCGAACGCGGCGAGCTCGCGGGTGGCGCGCCGGAGCTTGAGCCGGCACGCGTCCGCGCGACGCAACATCTCGTCGATCTCGGCGCGAGTCAGGTGCACGCTCGAAGTCTAGCGTCGCCTCCGGCAGGCTTCAATGGAGCCGCTACGGCCCGACGAGCGGGCGGGTCTGCACGATGTACAGCTGGTCGCCGGCGTAGACCCACTCGATGTCGAGCCGGGGGTTGGCGAACAGCTGGGTGAGGCGCTTGCCGGTATCGGCGAGCAGGATCGCCTGCTTGTTGGAGAGCACGGGCTTGCGCTGGCGCGGGTTGGGCACCTCGCGCACGCCGCCGCCCGGGTCGAACGTCAGGATCTTCTCCTCGTCGGAGCGCGACAGCACGCGGACGCCGTGGTTGTACCAGCTGACCAGCAGGCTCTCGGGGACCTTGCCGCCATCGACGACGGCGATCCCGAGGCCGCTCTTGGCGTTGATGGTGTAGTTGCGATCGTCGGTCGGGTCGGTGGGGTGCGTGGTCGCGAGCACGCCGGCGGAGGTCGCCTCGACGCCGGTCTGGATCAACGCCGCGGCGGCGACCAGCGACTGGTCGATACCGGCGTGGCTGCGCGCGTCGTAGGCGGTGAGCTTCCACGCGCTCGCCCAGACCTGCTTGACCGCGTTGCACACCGAGGCGGGAGTGCGGACGTTCGGGATCGTGTCGTGGAGACCGGCGCCGGAGAACGCGTCGAGGTCCTCGGCGTTGTGCGTGCTGCGCACGAACACGCCGCCGCCGGGCGACAATTCGGCGAGCGCGGTCTCGATCTTGCTGCACAGGTCGGCGGCGAGCGGCGCGTCGACGATCGCCTTGCGGATCGCGGCGAGCCGGGCCCGGCGCACCCCGGCGTCGCGCTGGACCACCGGATCGGCGAGCGCGGCGGCGATCAGCTGCTCGATCCCGGCGGCGCGGACGTGGGCGTCGTAGTAGTGGAACGGCACCGCGAACCCGGGCGGGACGGCGATGCCGGGGAGCTGCGCGCCGATGATCGCGCCGAGGTTGGCGGCCTTGGGTCCGACGGTGCGGGCGTCGGCGCGGGTCAGCTGAGCGATCGTGCGCAGCTCGGTCATCGCGAGGTCCGGCCGCGGGATCTCGACCCGCGGCTGCTCGGCGCGGCGGGCCTTGGCGATCTCGACCTCGGCGTCGCTGGCCGCGCGGAGCACGTAGTCGGCGTCGCGCGCCTCGAAGTACACCGGCTTGCCGGCGAGCCCGGCGAGCTTGATCGAAGCGCCGCGCAGCCCCACGTTCGGGATCCGCCAGCCCTTCGCGCGCAGGCTCACGTGCGACAGCGGCGACGAGAACGTCTCCGACACGATGCCCGCGACCGGCGTGATATCGGACAGCGTGCCAGGCAGCACGACGATCTCGTCGGGCGCGAGCACCAGGTCGGCCTCGGTCGCGTCCGCCGGCACGATCCGCAGCGTGCCGATCGCGACGCCCTTGTTGAACGCCTGGTACTCGGCCTGCTTGTAGAGCTGGTCGTTGAGCACGAACGGCACGTCGCCGAGCCGCCGCGCGACGGCCTCCTGGTGGTTCGAATCGGGGCGGAACCGGACGCGATCGCCGAGGAAGAACGTGTCCTTGATCCGGCGGTACGCGCGGCGGACGTGGTCCTCGTTCGCGAGATCGCCGTCCCAGAACGCGAACGTCCACGCGTCTTGCTGGAGGTGATGCACCAGGTAGCACATCAGGAACTCGGTCTTGTTCGCGCCGTAGTTGCGATCGAAGCGGCGCACTGCTTGCGGCGTCTTCGGCTGCTTGTAGAGCTCGCTGAAGATGAAGTCCTTGTGGACCAGGTAGACGTTGACGTCGAAGTAGTAGATCGCGTCGGTCTTCAGATCGATCACGAGCTTGGCGAACCGCTCGCCGCCGACCTCCTTGGAGTACGACTCGAACGTCGCGGCGTCGTCGAGCTTGCCGGTGAACAGCCGGCGCGCGGGCGCGGTGTCCGGAATGCGGACGACTGGAGGATCGGCGTCAGGCGGCGGTCGAGCGTCGCGCGCGGCGTCGGTGGAGAGAGAGAGAGCATCGGAGGTCGCGGCGGGGGCGGACGTGCGGGCTGCCGAGCCGGCCGGCGGCTGCGAGGATTCCTGACGCGAGTTGCAGGCGAAGGAGCAGACCCACGCGACGAGCACCCAGCGACGCATCGGCGGCGCATCCTACACGAGCCGAGGGGCAACGCCGGCAGAGGGGGCGCGGCGGGCGGTGGCGGCGGCGCGGTGCGGCGGCGGCGGGCGGCGGGCGGCGGGCGGCGGCGGCGGGCCGCGCGGTGGCTGCGGGCGGTGGGCGGAGGCAGTGGCGGATTCGATGTGGCGGGGCTGTGGGCGCGCGAGTCGAAAAGGTGGCAGCGAAACGCCGCGAGGCGGACGGAACAAGGGCCTCGGATTGACCGGCGTTTGCCCGGCACGTCCGATACACGTCCCGTCCGCTTCGCGTCCGGCAGCCTCTCCGGCGGCCGAAGTGAATTGCACCGCCGCCAGCGGCGATTCCCTGGGTGCACTCCGCGCGGCCCCGCTTCGCGTCCGGCAGCCTCTCCGGCGGCTGAAGTGAATTGCACCGCCTCCAGCGGCGATTCCCTGGGTGCACTCCGCGCGGCCCCGCTTCACGTCCGGCAGCCTCTCCGGCGTCTGGTGTGAATTGCACCGCCTCCGGCGGCGATTCCCTTGGCGCACTCCGTGCGCCCCCGTCCGCTTCGCGTCCGGCAGCCGCCTCCGGCGGCTTAGTGAATTTGCGTTCTTCGCCGCGCCCACGCTACAAATCTCGTCGATGTCGGATACGGAGCCGGTTCTGCTGAAGGACCAGGCCGCGGGGCCTGGCGCACCAGAGTCGGAGCGCCCCGCGCCCGTGGCCGACCGGCCGGCCCGTCCGGCGATCGAGGCACCGACCCGCGCCGCGCGCCACGCACCGACGGTGCACGTCGTCGGGTTCTGGAAGCGCGCCGCGGCCGCCGCGATCGACCTCGCGGTCATCTTCCCCGCGGCCCTGCTGGTCACCTTGCTGGTCAGCGCGATCGCCAGCGTGCACCTGCCGCCGAGCAACCTCCGCCTGCTCGACCTCGACCTGTGGATCGATCTCGTGCTCGCCACGGATCCGGCGCTGCTCATGGCGATCGGGCTGTTCGTCGCGATCGGCCTCACCTACCTGCTCGTGTTCCACATCGTGCTGGGCCGGACGCTTGGCATGCGCCTGCTCAAGCTCCGGATCATCGACGTCTACGGCGACCAACCCTCGCCCGCGCGGTGCGCCGCCCGGTGCGCCGGCTACCTCGCGGGCGCCGCGACGCTGTTCCTCGGGTTCCTGTGGATGGGCTTCGATAGCGAGAAGCGCGGTCTCCAGGACTGGATCGCCGGCACCTACGTGATCCGAGCATGACGGCGAGGGGCCCGTGCCCGCGCGGCTGAGCTCGCTCCTCGTGCGCGACGGCCTGGTCGGCGTCAAGCGCATGGAGAAGGCGTTCCAGCGCCAGGTGATCTACGGCGGCAGCCTGGACACGATCCTGCTCGAGATGAACCTGGTCCCCGAGGACCGGCTGGTCCAGTACCTCGCGCTCGCCTCGGGCCTGCCGCCCGCCGCGCGCGACGAGGGCCAGCACCTCGAGCCCGCCGCGCTCGCGCTGGTGTCGCGCGAGCTCGCCGAGCAGTACCGCGCAGTGCCGGTCGCGATCGAGGGCGACGCGGTGCGCGTGCTGGTGTGTGCGCCGCTCGAGATCACCGAGCTCGAGGACTTCGCCGACCTGCTCGACTGCCCGCTCCAGCCGCTGATCGCCCCGGAGTACCGGTGGAACCTGGTCTACTCGGCGGCGTACGGCCTCGACCCGCCGGCCCGGTTCACCACGCTGGCCCGCGCGCTCGACGTCGACCCGGGCACCCCGGCGGTGGGCCGCGCCAAGACGGTCATCGTCGACGAGCGCGCCGCCCAGTCCGGCCGCGCCTCGGCGGCGCCGGTCTCCGCCGCGCCGGTCCCGATCCCACACGACGCGACCGAGCGGACCCCGGTGCCGCGCCACCCGCGGCCGAGCTCGCGCCTCGATCCGGTGCCCCCGGACGCGGAGACGATGCGGTTCCTGACCCCGGATCGCGCTGCGCCGATCGAGGAGGCCTCGCATCGCCGCCGCCACACGATCCTCGGGTTCAAGGCGGTGCGCGCCGGCGGCGCCCCCGACGAGCCGATCGCCCGGCCGGGCGTGATGTCGCGCGCCTCGACGGACCCGAGCTCCGGGATCCCGCTGCCGGTGTCCGCCACGGCGACCTCGACCAGCCACCCGATCGTCGCCGCGCGGCCGGTCAAGCGCGCGCCGACCACGCCGATCGTCACCGAGGGCCGCGACTCGCCGCTGCCGATCGTCCGCGCGCGCGAGCTGCTCGCCACCGCCGAGGATCGCGACACGGTGTTCCTCACCCTGCTGCGCGCCGCGCGATCGCGCGCGCGGTGGGCCGGCCTGCTCACCGTCCAGGGCGGCGCGGCGATCGGCCGGGTCGCGCTCGGCGAAGCCGGGCTCGACACGATGGCGGTCAACACCGTGTTGATCCCGCTCGACGCGGTGTCGCCGTTCCGCACCGTGGTCTCGAACCACCAGTCGCACATCGGCCCGCTGGTCTCGGGCGACCCGGGGATCGACGCGATGGTGCTGCGGCTCGGTGGCTCGATGCCACCATCGGCGCTGATCCTGCCGATCGTGCTGCGCGATCGCGTGGTCGCGATCGTCGTCGCGCACCGCGTCCACAGCGACATCCGGCTCGCCGACGTGACCGAGCTGCTGCCGATGGCGACCGCCGCCTCCGACGCGCTCGGCCGGCTGATCGTGAAGCACAAGGCCGCCGGGTACCGCGCGGCCACCGAGAGCGCGATCGTCGAGATCGAGGCCGAGCTGGTCGACACCAAGCGGATCTCCGCGATCGCGCGGCGCCCCGACCCCACGTGGACCGCGCCGGCGCCCGGGCAGGCGGCGCCGCTGTTCCTCAACGTGCCGAGCGCGCCCGGGTTCGAGCAGGGCATGGAGCTCTCGATCGACGCCGATCCGCCGCGCCCGATCGACGATCTGCTCGCCGACGTCGAGCGCGCCGCCGAGGGCCAGTCCGAGGACGCGCTCGACGAGGCGGTCGAGCGCGCGCCCGAGGCGCTGAGCGCGTTGATGCGGCGGTTCCCGGGCAAGCTGCGCGTCGATCGGTTC
>JBQCJR010001046.1:0-14762 GCA_051952595.1 Kofleriaceae bacterium | reverse complement strand
GTCGACGGTGCCGAGCAGGCGGACCTCCTTGCCGAGGTGCGCCTCGAGCTGGCTCAGCGCGTCCCAGTGCGTGATGTCGATGTAGCTCGCCTTGCCCTGCGCCTCGCCCTCGCCGCGGAACTTCGCGACGAAGTCGCCGCGCGCCGTCCACCACGCCTCGCGCTCCGGGTAGTCCGGGTACGCCATCGCGCCGGGCTGCCAGATCCCGCGGTGCGCGGCCTTGGCCTCGCGCTCGGCCTCGAGGAACTCGCGATGGAACCGCCGCGAGTTGCCGTACTTCGGGAAGTACGGCGACATCCCGGCGCGCACCAGCTCGACGTTGTAGTTGAGCCACTTGCCCTGCTTCTGGGCGAGCACGTAGCTGAGGTAGCGATCGTAGCGATCACGGATCTCCGCCGGGTGGTCGCGCTCGATCCGCACGGTGGTCACGCCCTCGAACCACTTCTGAGCCCAGTGCTTGGCGATCTCGCCCATCGGCGAGGCCGCCTTGACCGGGCGCTTCGAGTCGCCTCGCTTGTCCTTCAGGTACTGCGTCCAGCTGGCCTCGACGCCGCGGCGGTCCGCCTCGTTCTTGAACGTCTCCTCGGCGTCGATGCCGAGCAAGCGCAGCGAGCTATCGAGCCCGTCGACCTTGACCGTGTCGCCATCCACGACCTTCGTGAGGCGGAACTCGCCGAGCACGAGGCCGGGGTTCTCGAGCTTCTTGAGCGACTTCTGCGCCTGCTTGCGCGTGTAGCGCTCGCCGCCGACCGGCTTGCACGAGACGACCAGCGCGAGCAGGACCAGGAGCAGTCTGCGGATCATGGGCATGCGACGTTGGGTTGCTGAGGGGTTCCCGGCGATCCGGCGCCGGCCAGGGCGTCGTTGCACCACGACGCGGGGAGATCGTTGGCTTCGGCGTCGGGAGCGCCGCCGAGCGAGTACGTGCCGGTGGTGGGCAGCGCGTCGTACGTCATGCGATCGATGCGCTCGCCGCACGTCTCGACGTCGACCGCGGCGGCCGCCAGGAAGCGCTCGTGGAAGTCGCTGGCCATCCCGTAGTCGACGTGGCCGGGGCGCTGCTCGTCGGGAAACAGCCCGAGCACGGTGTAGCTGCCCGCCGGCGCCGGCACCGCGCGCCGGACCAGCACCGAGACCTCCGAGCTACCGTCCTTGCGCCGGAACCGGACCCGGGTGCCCGCGAGGTCGAGCTCGCGGCCGCTCGCGTTGTAGATCTCGATCCACGGCCCGAGCGAGTCCTCGGGCCGCTGCGGGCCGCGGAGCTCGGTGATCACCAGCTCGCCGGGAGCGACGTCGGGACACACCGCCTCCTCGGCATCGCGGGTACAGCCGGTGGCGCCGGCCGCGCCGAGGGTCGCGACGGCAGTGACGACGACAGCGCTGCGCACGACGGGCATCGTAGCCCAGTCGTGCGCAGATCTCGACGCAGAACGGTGACGAGCGCGTCACCGATCGACGCTGTACGGCCCGCTGCCCCAGTACAGGACCAGCAGCGCGCCGCCGACGAGCGCGGCGTTCTTCATGAACATCGCCTGCTCGAGCTGTGCGCGCTGGGGATCGGCGACGCTCCAGAACGCGTGCATCACGAGCGTCACCGGCACCAGGAACATCACCAGCAGACACGCGCCGAGCCGCGCGCGATAGCCGACCATCACCATCGCGCCGCCAGCGAACGCGACCAGGCCGGCGACCGGCACGACGAGCGTCGCGACCGGCACGCCGTGCGCTGCCGCATACGAGATCGTGGCGCTGGAGAAGTGGCCGAACACGCTCGTGAGGAACAACAGGGCGAACAGCACGCGACCCAGCGGCACCAGCACTCCCATGACCGCGCGAGTTGCAACCGGCGTGCCCCCGCGACCGCGCGCCCCGGCCACGATCAGCGCGTGCTGATGTACATGTCCTTGTTGCCGCTCGCGTCGCTCGCGAACACGAACGTGCGCTGATCCGCGGACAGCCACGGATCCTCCTGGTTGCCGCCGAGCGCGCCAAACTCGTCGAACCGCGTCGGCGCGGTCCACCCGCCGGTCGGCGTGGTGCGCGTCGCGCGATAGATCTTGTTGCTGCCGCTGCGGGTCGAGGCGAAGTACGCGGTCAGGCAGTCCTTCGTGAGGAACGTGCCGGTCTCGCTGTCGCCCGAGCTGAGCGCGCCGACCAGCACCGGTGCGCCCGCGCCGAGCGCGCCCTCGTAGATGTCCTCGCTCGCGCCGCCGCGCGCGGAGATCATCAGGTAGCGATCGCCATCGCACAGCGCGAGCCACTTCTCGTCGCGGTTGCTGTTGATGCCGGGCACCAGCGCCACGGTGGTGGGCCACGCGCCGCCGGCGGCGCTGCGGGTCACCTTCCAGATGTCGAGCCCGCCGGTCGTGCCGGTGCGGTTCGACGCGAAGTACAGCGAGAGATCGTCGGCCGAGAACCGCGGCGTCTGCTCGGTGGTGCCGTTCACCGCGAACGGCAGGCGGACCGGCGCGCTCCACGCCGTGCTCTGGGGCGAGCTGCGGGTGATCGAGTAGAGGTGCTTGCGGCCGCCGTCGTTCGGATCCGCCAGCGCGAACACCAGCTCGAGCCCGCTCGCGCTCAGCGTGCCATCGTCCTCGGGCGTGGCGCTGCTCGCGCCCGGGATCTTGGCCGGAGAGCCCCACGGCCCGAGCGGCGCGGCGTCGGGCGGGGCGTCGATCTCGGCCTCGGCGTCGGTGGGCCGCGGGCCATCGCTGGCGAACAGCTCGGAGTCCCCGATCTGGGCCTTGCACGCGCAAAGCAGCAGCAGGGTCAGCGGCAGCCCTCCACGCATGGCCAGATGATAACCACAGCCGCGGTCCGTGGATCGAGGGCATCGAGGACATGTCGGGTAGCGGCACACGCGGTCCGGCGGTGCATACTCGCGGTGTGGCGTGAAATCCACATCCACGCCGCTTCACGGCGGTGCTGGAACGGCTTGAATTCGCTCGATATCCGACTGGTCCCGCGTTTGCTCGTGCTGTCGCAAAAGAGTTTGGAGGAACACGCACATGAAGATGAACATCGTCCTCGGTAGCTTCGCGCTCACCATGGTCGCCGCGCTCGGCGGCGGTTGTGTCGTTCGTGGTTCGGGATACGCGCACGTCAGCGCGCCCACCGCCGTCGCCGTCGTCGAAATCGAGGAAGAGCCGCCGCCGCCGCGGGTCGTGACGTACGAGTACCGCCCCGGCTTCATCTGGATCGAGGGCCGGTGGACGCACAACGGCGGGCGCTGGGTGTGGATGGACGGCCGGTACGAGCGCGAGCGCGTCGGCTACCGGTGGAGCCAGGGGCGCTGGGAGCGGCGCGGCCGCGGCCACGTGTGGGTCGAGGGTCGCTGGGAGGGCGGCGGCGGTGGCGGTCGCCGCGACGACCGCCGCGATCATCGCGACCACCGGCGCGCGGCGCCCCCGTCGCAGCCCGTGCGCGACCACCGCGATCACCGCGACCAGCGGCGGGCGCCCGCGCCGGATGTCCGCGATCACCGCTGAACATGCGGCGTCGCGGCCGGGCGGGGCAGGTGGTATAGCCACGGCGTGCGTTGTTCCGGTCTCGTGTTCTGGCTGAGCGCGCTCGGCGCGTGCAACTCCGGTTCGGCGGGGCCTGGCCCCCGGTCCGAGCCGGTCACCGCGCAGGCGCCGACATCGTCGGCATCGTCGGCATCGTCGGCATCGTCGGCGATACCCGCGCAGGGATCGGCGGCTGCGCCGGCGCCGGCCCAGGTGTCCGCCTCGACGGACGCGACGTACCAGCGGCTGTGCGCGCCGTGCCACGCGGCCGACGCCACCGGGTACAGCGCCGACCACGCGCCGTCGCTCGTCAACCCGACGTTCCTCGAGAGCGCGAGCGACGAGTTCCTGCGGCGGTCGATCATCTGGGGCCGCCCCGGCACGTCGATGGGCGCGTACGGCAAGGCGCTCGGCGGGCCGCTCCAGGACGCCGAGGTCGAGCAGCTCGTCGCGTACCTGCGCGCGAAGGGCCCCCAGGCCCGGCCGCTCGCCAAGGTCGGCATCGGCGATGCCACGCGCGGCGCGCCGCTCTACGACCAGAACTGCAAGAGCTGCCACGGCGACGCGAAGGTGCGTGGCGAGGCGCCCCACCTCGCGAACGCGCAGTTCCTGATGATCGCGAGCGATCCGTTCATCAAGCACGCGCTGGTCTCCGGGCGGCCCGGCACCAAGATGCCGTCGTTCGCGAGCCAGCTGTCCGATGGCCAGCTCGACGACGTGGTCGCGTACGTGCGCCAGCTCGGCGCGGGCGGCCCGAAGGACCAGCTGCTGCCCGAGCCGACCGGCAAGGAGCCGCTCGTGATCCACCCCAAGGGCAAGGCCCCGGCGTGGCAGCCGCGCGACGGCCGGTTCGTCGGGGTCGACGACGTCGCCAAGGCGCTCGCCGACAAGCGGCGCATGGTGATCGTCGACGCGCGCCCGCCGTCCGACTGGCGCCGCGCGCACGCCCAGGGCGCGGTGTCGATCCCGTACCACGACCTCAAGCGGCTCGACGAGATCCCGAAGGACGTCGCGGTCGTCGCGTACTGCGCGTGCCCGCACCACTTGTCGGGGATCGTGGTCGACGAGCTGATCAAGCGCGGCCACAAGAAGGCGTACGTGCTCGACGAGGGGATCAACGTCTGGCACCAGCGCGGCTATCCGATCACCGCCGCCGAGGGCGTCCAGCCGCCCGCGCTCGATCCTCACGCCGGCCACGCGCACTGACGCGCGCCCGCGGTGGAGGGTGCGGAGTGTGGGGCGTGCGCGCCGCGAGCGGCGCGCATGCTCCTTCGAACGAGCGCCGGGGGCGCGCGTCAATGATCGTCCGGACTCGCCGGCGGCGAGTCCTCCGATGGGGGAGCGAGCGCGCTCCCCCAAACCCCCACTCGCGCAGGACTTGCTTGATGTGGGCAAGGCGGGCGCCGGGCGCGACGAGGATCAGCGGCCAGGTCAGCTGTACTTCGCGGCGAGCGCGTCCTCGGCGAGCTCGTCGAACGACATCTGCTGGGTGCGCGCGAGCTCGTCGCGCGTGAACAGGATCCGTGCGGCGCGGTCCTCGGCGCCGAGCACGCGGAGCAGCAGCGGGCCGAGCACGCGGCCGATCAGCGGATGGTTGTAGGCGTTCTGCGCCGCGATCATCATCTTGGAGAACGGCGTGCGCGCGACGGTGGGCTTGCGCAGCACCAGCTGGATCCGCTTGAACGCCTCGCGGACCCGGCGGCCGCTCGGATCGGTGCGGTCCATCGGGGCGAGGAACACCTGCTGGAGGAACGGCTTGGCGTGCCACATCATCGTCGCGACCGTGCGCACGCCCTCGGCCTTCTGCCGCCAGCCGAGCGGCGGGCGCGCCTTGATCGTCGCGAGGTGCTCGTCCGAGCAGTAGGTCTCGGTCATGTGGAAGTCGATCGCGATGTGGCGCGACTCGTCGCGGTTGATCAGGTGCATCGCGCGGTGGCTCATCTCGTCCGCGACGTAGTCGTCGAGCGAGCGGAGCAGCGCCACGTCGAGGATCAGCTCGCCCGACGTGATGTACGCGTTCGCGATCTCGGGCGAGGTCTGCTCGACCACGGCGAGGAAGTGCGGGCGGAACCGGGTCAGCGCCGGGCTCTCGGTGTACGTGCGGTAGCGGTGGACGTCGTAGTGGCGAGCCAGCCGCGCCGCGACCGCCGAGTGGCGCTTCTCGTCGGCGACGAACGTCGCGAAGATCTTCTTCAGCGTCGGATCCGACGTCTTCTGGCGCTGGACCTCGAACAGCGCGCCGGCCAGCAGCTCGATGCCGGCCATATCCGTGAACGCCTGGCAGATCGCCTGCTCCTTGTCCGCGGTCATCTGCGGCGGCGGGATCGACCAGTCGAGATCGTCGACCGACCACTGGTCCCGGATGCACTTCTCGAGCATGCGACCCAGATCCATGGGCTCAGCTTACCGCACGGTCGCGCGCGGCCGACGGCAGAACCGACCGACGCGCCCCGGGAGCGGAGATTTCGGTCAGCGGCTCCGGCATACTGGCCGCCGTGACACGCGTGGTGACCGTGATCGCGCTGGCGATCGCCTTCGCCTCCGCCGTCGGCTGTGGGCGCAGCGAGCCGGATCGAGATGGCACGCTCGCGGCGATCCGCGCGCGCGGCGAGATCACGTGGGGCGCCGACATCCAGGGCGGCGAGCCGTTCGTCTACGAGGATCCCGCGAACCCGAGCCACCTGATCGGCTTCGAGGTCGAGATCATGGAGGCGCTCGCGCGCCGGCTCGGCGTCCGGGCGCGCATGGTCCAGTACAACTGGTCGAACCTGGTCCCGTCGCTCGAGCGCGGCGACTTCGACATCGCGATGAACGGGATCGAGGCGACGGCCGAGCGGCGCGAGCGGATCATCCTCTCGGACCCGTACTACGTGTACGCGGAGACGCTGGCGGTGCGGCGCGGCGATCCGTACCGCTCGGTGTTCGACCTCGCCGGCAAGCGAGTCGGCACGCTCAACCAGACCTACGCCCACGACATCCTGCGCATGCTGCCGGTCGAGGCGGTGCTCTACGAGGGCAACTCCGAGCCGTACGACGACCTCGAGCACGGCCGGACCGATGCGGTGCTGCTCGACAACGTGATCGCGGATCGCTACGGCTGCATCCCGGCCCGCCCGGCGGTGCACTGCGTGCCGTACGACGTCGCGCGGGGCTCGTACGCGATCGGCATGCGGCGCGGGGATCAGGCGCTCAAGCGCGCGATCGACGACGCGCTCGCCGCGATGCGCGCCGACGGCGAGCTCGAGCAGATCCTGCGGCGCGCCCGGTTGTGGGACCACCGCCAGACCGATCTCGCGGCGGCCGCCGCGGCCGCGACCTCCGCGCCCACGCGTGGGTTCGACGGCGAGATGGTGGTCCAGTTCCTGGAAGCCGCGTGGGTGACGCTCGAGATCTCGGTGCTCTCGTTCCTGCTCGCGATGCCGATCGGCGTGTTGCTCGCGATCGCGCGGGTCTACGGCACCACGCCGGTGCGGCTGTGCGCGCGGATCTACGTCGAGCTGTTTCGCGGCACGCCGGTGCTGCTCCAGCTGTACGTCCTCTACTACGGGTTCAGCTCGCTCGAGCTCGGGCCGATGCAGGCCGCGGTGATCGGCCTCGGCCTCAACTACGCCGCGTACGAGGCGGAGGTCTATCGCGGCGCGCTGCTCGCGATCCCGCGGGGCCAGGGCGAGGCCGCGCGCGCGCTCGGGTTCGGGCCGTGGCAGACCCTGCGCTACATCCTGGTGCCGCAGGCGCTCCGGCTCGCGCTGCCGCCGATGACCAACGACTTCGTCTCGTTGCTCAAGGACTCGTCGCTGGTCAGCGTGATCACCGTGATCGAGCTGACCAAGCGGATGTCGATCGCCGCGGTCGATCTGCGCGGCTGGTTGATCCCGGGCCTGCTGTGCGCGGCGTTCTACCTGGTGCTCAGCCTGCCGCTGTCCGAGCTGGCGCGCCGACTCGAGAGGAGGCTGGCGCGTGTTCAGCGTCCGCTCGCTTTGTAAGCGCCACGGCGATCGCCGCGTGCTCGAGCGGGTGACCGCCGAGGTCGCCGCCGGGGAGACGATCGCGATCGTCGGCCCTTCGGGCGGCGGCAAGTCGACGCTGCTGCGCTGCCTCAACTACCTCGAGAGCTTCGACGACGGTGCGATCGAGATCGCCGGGGCCGCGCTCGTGCCGCGCATGGGCCGCCGCGACGCCGCCCAGCTGCGTGCGCTGCGCGCCCGGGTCGGCATGGTGTTCCAGCAGTTCCACCTGTTCCCGCACCTCACCGCGCTCGACAACATCGCGCTCGCACCGCGCGTGGTGCGCGGGCTCGGCCGGGGCGCCGCCGAGCTGCGCGCGCGCGAGCTGCTCGCCAAGGTCGGGCTCGCCGATCGCGCCGGCGCGTACCCCCACGAGCTCTCGGGAGGCCAGCAGCAGCGCGTGGCGATCGCGCGCGCGCTCGCCCAGCAGCCCGAGGTGATGCTGTTCGACGAGCCGACCAGCGCGCTCGATCCCGAGATGCGCGACGAGGTGATGCAGGTCATCCGCGAGCTCGCGACCGGTGGCATGACGATGCTCGTCGTCACCCACGAGATGCAGTTCGCGCACGACATCGCGTCGCGCGTGTGGGTGATCGATCGCGGGACGATCGTCGAGGATGGACCACCGGCGCAGGTCGTCGAGCAGCCGCGGACCGCGGTCGCGCGCGAGTTCTTCGGCCGGCTGCGCCGCTGAGCGTCGACCCGAGGGAGCGATCGCCCACCGCGGAACGCAGCGGCGCGTGGGCCCCGCGCGCGGAACACCGCGGAACCGCGCGGTCCGGCGCGCCGGTGGCGCTGGCGCGACCGCTGCAATACGTGCCGGCAGAACCAACCAGGAGACCTCCATGACCCGCAGCGATCTCTCTCCCTCGTTCCTCTCGATCGACGACGCCGCGCTCGCCGGCATCACCGGTGGCGTCGACTGGGGCCACGTCGCCAACCAGGCGTTCTCGTGGGGCGGCACCGCCGGTACCGCGGGCACGCTCGTCGGCGCGGGTGTCGGCGGCGTCGCCGGTGGCGTCGCCCGCTCGGCTGCCGGCGGGGGCGGCGCGGTGCCCGGCGCCGCGGCGGGCGCCGTCGCCGGTGCCGGCGTCGGCAACCTGATCGGCACCACCGGTGGCTTCGTCGCCGGTGCGGCGAAGGGCATCTGGGACACGTGGGGCCAGTGAGGCGCCGGTGCGGCCCCTCCACCGCCATGCCGCCACGCGCGATCGCCGGGCGATCGTCCGCGACGCGTGGACGATGATGCAGCTCGGCTCGTGGATCGGCGGCGCCTCGGGCGCGCTCTCCGCGCTCGTGCTCGGCGCACCCACGCCGCTCGCGCAGATCGGGCTCTCCTCGCTCGCCGGCATCGGGATCGGCGCCCTCGTCGGGCTGGTCCGCGGCCGCGCATAGGGCGCGGGGGCGGATCGACCGGGCGCAGGGCGGCGGATCGACCGGGTCGTCGGCCTGGTCGTCGGCCTGGTCGTCGGCCCGGTCGTCGGCCCGGTCGTCGGCTTGCTTCCGAACCGTTCGTCGGCGTGGTCGCCGGCATGGCCGACGAACCCGTCATCGACTCGGTTGTCAGCGTGGTCGCCGGCTTGGCCGATGAACTGTTGTCGGCTCGGTAGTCGGCTTGGTCGACGAGCCGTTCTTCAGCCTGGTCGTCCATTTTTTTTTGGTCGAACAGGTCGTCAGCTTGGTCGTAGTTCGGCGGTCGAACAGGTCGTCGTCCGGTCGCCTGGTCGTCGTTTCGGCCGTCGAACCGCCTGTTCGTCGTTCGGCCGTCGAACTGGTCGCTGGCCCGTTCGTCGTTCGGCCGTCGAACTGGTCGCTGGCCTGTTCGCCTGGTCGACGTTTCGGCCTTCGAACTGGTCACCGGCTTGGCCGACCGTTCGTCGGATCGGTTGCCGACTTGAGCGCCGGCTTGGCTGACCGTCCGTCGGATCGGTTGCGACTTGGCCGTCGAGCGTCAGGTCCTCGTCTCGGCCGTCATCCTGGTCGTCGTTCCGGCCGTCGAACTGGACCTGGGCTGGATGCGCAGCGCGTTGTCAGCCTGGTCGCCTGGTCGTCGTCTCGGCCGACGAACGGTCGTCGGCCCGCTCGTTGGCTGCGCTGCGAATCAGCGGCGCGCGAGCACGCTCTGCAGCTGCCGCGCGAAGCTATCGCGCGCGGTGCGCTGCAGGTTCGATCCGACGCTGCACGTGCCGCCCTCGCAGTACGCCTCGAGGTTGGTGCACTCGAAGTCGATCGTGCACGCGCCGCCATCGGCCACGTTGCCGACCATCGCGTCGCCACACGACGCCGGGAAGTTCGGGCCGTTGTCCCAGTAGGTCGCGCAGTTCGGCGCACCGATCCCCGCGAGGCAGTCCTCGGCGGCCGCGCTGTCATACGTGATCTTGCCGGCCGCGATCGACGCCTCGATCGCAGCGGCATCGTAGTACTCCGCCGCATCGGCGTAGCAAGCGCTCGCGGTCGCGCCGAAGACCTGCTCGAACGTCACGCCCGCGTCGGTCGGGAACGACGAGCGGCAGCTGAACGCCTGGTCGCAGTCCTCCATCCCGAGCGCGTTCACGAACTCGGTCGCGCTCGGCCCGCCGCCGCCACCACCGCCGCCGCCACCACCGCCGCCGCCACCGCCGCCACCACCACCGCCGCCCCCGCCGCCACCATCGCCGTTACCACCACCACCACCACCGCCGGGTGGGACCTGGCCGGCGCAACCGGCGAGGGCGATCATCGAGACGAGGGCGATCTGAGTGAACCGTGACGCGATGGACATGCCGCTCGGATGAGCAAGCGACCGGCCAGCACGCGCTGGGTACTCCGCGCGCACAGACCGCGTCCCAGGCTGCGCGTGATGCGCACGCGCATGCGCGAAACGCGCCCGCTTCCCGCCGAGCGCGACGCACCCCGCGGGGATCGACCCCCCTCAGTCGTATACCGCGGGCTGCACCGTCGCCGCCGGGCCGATCGGCGCGATGCACGCCGGGTCGTCGTTCGCCGCGCGGTTGACGTGGGTCGAGACCGCCTCGGCCTGCCAGTCATCGACCGGCGAGATCCCCAGCAGCTCGCGCGCCGCCTCTGCGCTCGTCTCTGGATCGAGCCACGCCGCGTACGCGCCGGGATCGATCACCACCGGCATGCGGTCGTGGATCGGTCGGACCAGCTCGTTGGACGGGCTCGTGATGATCGTGAAGCTGTGCAGCTCGCCCGCCTCGGTCCGCACCCGCGCCCACAGCCCGGCGAATGCAAAGATCTCGCGCGACGCGAGGTGCAGGTACACCGGTTGCGCGACCTTGCCGCCGCGGATCCACTCGTAGAACCCGTCGGCCGGGACCAGGCAGCGCCGGCGTTGCAGCGCGTCTCGGAACACCGCCTTGGCGTTCAGCGACTCGCGCCGCGCGTTGATCATCAGCGGTGGCTTCTTGCCCTCGCGGCCCGCCCAGTGTGGCACCAGGCCCCACCGCATCATCTCGACCGTGCGGCGACCACCGCGCCGCGCGACCACCGGCGCCGGTTGGGTCGGCGCGATGTTGAACCGCGGCTTCCACCACTCGGTCGCGTCGCCGAACAGCGAACCGTGTGGATCTCCGGTGCCCAGCGCCGCCTCCAGGTCCTCGGCCACCTTGTCCTGGCGCGTCAACGAGTAGCGACCACACATGGTCGTACTGTGGCCGATCCGGACCGGCGCGTCGCGTGCATCGCTGTTGCGACGTGCTCGATCCGCCGAACGCCGCGCTCCAGCGCTTGCTCGACCGGATGCCGTCCGCCTCGGACGACCAGGTCCGCTACTTCGAGTACGTGATCGACTCGATCGAGCAGGGACTCGCCGATGTCGACGAGGGCCGGACGATCTCGCACGACGCCGCGAACGCGCGGCTGAGGGGCCGATGGCGATCCATCCCCGCACGCTAGTCTGGGCCGAGTCCGCGATGTGGATGCTCGAGGAGGCGCTCGCGTCCGTCTATGCGCGCACGCCGATCGCGGGCGACGACTTCCTCGAGGTCGTGCTGCGCGACGCCAGCGAGCTCGAGCGGTTCGCCGGCGATGGGCGCGTCGTGCCCGAGCTCGGGCGCGACGACGTTCGCGAGATCTTCGTCGGCCAATACCGGCTGCAGTACCACCTGCGGCCCGAGGTCTGCGAGATCGTGGCGTTCACCCGCGAGCCGTGAGCTCGCCGCCGGTCACGACAGCCGCAACAAGCAGATCTGTAGATAGCGATCCGCCGGCTGGGCGAGCAGCGTCGGGTACTCCGGCGGCAGTCCCGCCTGCTCGAGGATCACCGCGGCACGGCCCGAGTCGCGCAGCCCCTTGTGCGCCAGCTTGGCCAGCGATCCCAGCTCGTGGGTGTTGGCCGCGAGCCACAGCAGGCCATCGCTCGGGATCACCGCCGCCGCCTTCGCGATCAGCGCCGGATAGTCGCGGCCGAGCGCCCACGAGCCCCCGCCCGCCGAGGACGTGCTCGGCGGATCGATCAGCACGACGTCGTAGCGCTCCTTGTCGCGCGCCGCGCGGACCAGGAACCGCGACGCGTCGCCCGTCTCGAACCGCCAGCGATCGCCGGTCAGCCCCGAGCGACCGAAGTTGCCGCGTGCCCACGCCTGGACACCCGGCGAGGTGTCGACCGAGGTCACGCTCGCCGCGCCCGCGCGCGCACACGTCACGCTGAGCGCGCCGGTGTACGAGAACAGGTTGAGCACCCGCGCGCCCGCGACGAACCGCGGCAGCCCGCGGCGCTGCTCGCGCATATCGGTGAACAACCCGTGGTTGAGGCCGCTCAGCGGGTGGATCTCGAACGGCACGCCGTGCTCGGTGACCACCAGCTGCTCGTCCGGCGCCTTGCCCACGATGTCCTGCGCCACCTGATCCGCGGCGCCCCGCGCGCGCAGCTTGACCACCGCGCCGTCGAGCCGCGCGAACCCCACGATCGCCTCCGCCAGCTGGCGTCCCACCGCGCGCAGCCCCTCGGCGTACGCGTAGACCACCGCCGTGCGACCCAGCACGTCGCACGCGAAGCCCGGCAGGCCATCGCCCGCGCCGTGGACGATCCGGTACGCGTGATCCGGGCCCGGCAGCTCCATCCGGCGCCGCAGCGCGAGCGCGCGCTCGACCCGCCAGCCCAGCAGCGCGCCGTCGATCCGCGGAAAGCCATCCGCCACCGTCGCCATCACGCGCAGCTTGCCGTTGTCCGGATCGCCCAGCGCCAGGCCCAGCTCGTCGCCGCGCTCGTCGGTCACCCGGACGTGCTCGCCCGGGGCCACCGCCGCGCCGAGCTTGGCCAGGTCGACGTCGCGGCCCCCGCCGGCCACGAACGCCGCCGCCGAAGAGGTGAGCGCGACGGTGTTCACTCTTCGCGCTTCCGCGGCCGGGCGATCCCGTACTCGTCGAGCCGGTTGATCAGCGTGCGCCGCGAGATCCCCAGCATCTCCGCCGCCCGGGTCTGGTTGCCCGCGCACCGGTCGAGCGCCTCGAGGATCCGCTGCTTCTCCAGCTCCGCCACCGTCGCGCGGACCTGGCTCGGCATGTCTGCTGCCGAAGGCGTCGCGATTCCCATCGGCGGCGGGATCGTGGCCGAGTTGCGGAACCGCTGGCCCGGCATGCGCTTCGACGGATCGTCGATCGTGGTCAGGTGGTGGCGCTCGATCAGGGCGCCCGTCGCGAGCAGCACCGCGCGCTCGCACGCGTTACACAGCACGCGGATGTTGCCCGGCCAGTCGTGGTGGGTCAGCCACTGTCGCGCGTCCTCGGCGAGGACGAACGAGCGGCCGATCGGGCTCGCCGCCGACGCCACGAACTGCTCGGCCAGCGGCAGCACCTCGTCGCGGCGCTCGCGCAGCGGCGGGATCTCGAACGAGGCGCCCGCGAGCCGGAAGTAGAGGTCGCGCCGGAACCGCCCCGCGTCGACCTCCGCGCTCAGGTCCTTGGACGTCGAGGCGATGTAGCGGACGTCCACCGGGCGCGGCCGCGCCGAGCCCGTGCGGCGGACCGCCGAATCCTCGACCACGCGCAGCAGCTTGAGCTGCAGCCCCGGCGGCAGCTGATCGACGTCGCCGAGGAACGCCGTGCCCCCGTCCGCCAGCTCGATCTGGCCCGGCTTGTTCTGCGCCTCGATCCCGAACAGCTCCGCCTCGAGCAGCGGCTCGCTGATCGCGCTGCAGTTGAATCGTACGAACGGCGCCGCGCGGCGCGGCGACATCTCGTGGATCCGCTCCGCGAACCGCTCCTTGCCCACCCCGTGCTCGCCCACGACGATCACGTTGAGCTTGCCGATCGCGATCCGCGCCGCCGATTGCTCCAGCGCCGCCAGCTGGCTCGCCTGCGGCGTCGCCTCGCGGCGCGACCCCGCCCGGGTCTGCACCATCAGCGTCACCGCGCCCACCAGAAACGGCACTCCCGCGTTCAGCCGCGCGCGATGGTGCGAGGAGAGCCGGGCACCATCGACGTACGTGCCGTTCGAGCTCCCCGCATCTTCGACTTCGATCTCGGTCCCCAGCACGATGTTCGCGTGGTGGCGGGAGACCGAGCCCGAGTCGATCACCACGTCGCACTTGCTCGCGCGTCCGATCGTCAGAGTGCCCGTCGTCGGCAGCGGCACCACCTGGAGCGCGGCGCCGTCGATGACGAGCAGGACCCGGTCACCAAACGGTGCCTCTCGGTCGATCTGCTCCGTCGTCGCGCCGTACTCTTCATCGATCACGGGCGCTAGGGTACGCGGAACCGCCGTCGGTCGGCAACTCGCTGGGATCACGAGCCACACGCTCGCACCGACGGTCCGCTCCCACTCGAGCCGCTCGCCGCTGCCCACGATCGGAGCGCGCGGTGCGCCGTCGGATCTCACGTCCAGTCGAGCGAGCCCGGTCGCGCGCGCAGCCTGCTGACCCACTGCGCCAGATCACGCGCTGTTCTCGACCCGCCGGCAGCTCTCCGCTCCAGCCTTCGCCGATCGCAGGCGATGCACTCTTCCGTCGGGCCGTGCCGATAGAATCGGCCTGATCATCCCGTGTGCGCGTTGCTTCGCTCGGCCGCCAGTGTCGTCGATCCGTGCGCACCGCTCGCGAGCTGCGCCCACGCTCCGGCGCGACTCCCCGCGTGTTCACAAGACCTTTGTGGGGCCCTACATGCCTCCTCGGTGCCCGCGCGTGGGCACGAGATTGTTGGTAGGGCCCTACGCGTGGGTCTCGATGGCGGCCAGCGTGCCCGCGCGCGGGCAAGCTACAGGTAGTCCGGGCCGACCCGAGGGACCCGCTGGCGGCCAAATCGGACCCAACAC
>JBQCJR010001045.1:0-4800 GCA_051952595.1 Kofleriaceae bacterium | reverse complement strand
GATCCTTCGCCTCCTCTTCCTGCTCGTAATACGCGACCACGCGCAGTGCTTCCGACAGCTTGAGCGCGATGCGAGGATTGGTCTCGCCGCGGCGGCCCGGTACCGACCATCCGGCGAACTCGAACTCGGCGCCGCCGATGCGAAGCTCCTTCGGTGCCTCGAGGTAGAACTCCTCGCCCTCCGGCACGCGCAGCTCGAACGGCGTTTGCCGTTCCACCCGGCCGGCCTTGGCCACGACGGGAATGCGCACCGCCAGCGGCGGCGGCGCACCCGCGACCCAGCTGCTCGGCCTCGCCCGGCGCCATCGCGTGCCCACCCACCGAGATCCCCGGCTCGCCGACGCGCTCGTCGACCACGACGGTGCCGTCCCCCAAGCGCACTGGCCGCGGCTCGCCGAGATCGTCGCCGCCGTCCGGAGGTCCTGATATGGCCGAAGTTCACCCCGCCTTCCTCTCGCCATCCGAGGTCGCCGAGCTACGCGCCCGCGCCGCCGCCGCGACCGCTTGGACGCCCGGTCGACAGGGCACCGGCTACGAGATCCTGCAGATCGATCGCGCCCAGCCCGTCGTCGCCCGCGCCCTCGCCTGCCTCGGCACGCCGTTCGAGGACTTCTGGGACGCGTACCTGATCCGCTACCTCGACGGCTCGCACATTCCGCCGCACGTCGATCCGGCGCGCCCCGGCCTGCGCCACCGCAGGATCAACGCGCTGCTTGTGCCGGCGAGCTCGGGTGGCGAGTTGCACATCGATGGCTCGCGGATCGAGCTCGCCGTCGGCGATGCCGTCGCGTTCTATCCGGATGTCGAGCGCCACGACGTCTCGCCCGTGGTCGGCACGCGGCTGCTGTTCTCGGTCGGCGCCTGGGTCGAGCTCGCCTGACGACGCGCCCCGCGCGCGCGTTCAACTCGCCCGACGCAGGTCGCGCAGCAGCCCGAACCAGTCCTCGTGCTCGTAGGGCATCCGGTACGCCGCATCGGTTCCGAGCACCGCGGCGGCGAGGCCCGATCGAACGCGCAGTGCTCGGCGGCGAGTACGTCGACGCCGCGCACCTCTTCGAGCGTTGACCCTCCGGCCGCCGAAACCATCGGTTCGGCGATTCGTCCTCGTCCCGTTGGGCCGCCTCCAGTGGACGAGGCCCACGCCCAACGACTCGGAGCGCGTCGAGAAGCTCCCGATCATGCGGAACTCGGCGGCCAGCATCAGCCGGCGCGGAGCCGCGGACATGATCGTGCTCGATTCGTCGTCGTACTCCCACCGCGCGTGCTGGTCGACTGCCAGCGCCCCTCGCCGCCCCGCAGCGCGCGCGCGATCGCGTTCCCCTCGTCGAGCACCCGCGCCTGCTCCTCGGCGCGAGCGCGAGACGCGCGCGCCCCGCCGAACCCGGGCACGACGCGGTTTCCGGTCGAGCGGGCCTCGTAGTATCTCGCACACCGCAGCCGGAGCTCCGCTGGGCGGTCGTCGATCCAGTCACCGCCACCGCTCATCTCTTCTTCGCAGCGATCGCACCACGCGTCTGGCCGCGGCTCGTCGGGATCACCCTCGCCTGGAGGGGGCCGGACGCGCTCGGATGCGCACGCGGAGAAGCCGAGCGGGAAGCCACACGCCCCGCCCTCACGTGGCGGCACGTGTACCTCTTCGCAGTCTCGCCGTGCGCGCCACACACGACCGTGCGCTGGTCGCTCGCCCTGAGATCCGACTTTCGCGCAGAACCGCGCGAGGTGTGCACCGGCGCGCGGTGTTCGCGACACCGAGGCAGGCACGCGCGATGCAATCGCATGTAGCGATGCGCTACCACGCTCTCGCCGCCGACTACGATGGGACCCTCGCCCACCATGGTCGGATCGACGAGAACACGTGGGCCGCGCTGCGCCGGCTGCGCGACTCCGGCCGCAAGGCGATCATGGTCACCGGGCGCGAGCTCGACGAGTTGCTCTCGATCGTGCCCCACCCCGAGATGTTCGACCGCATCGTCGCGGAGAACGGCGCGCTCATCTACGAACCCGCGACCAAGGAGATCCGGACCACCTGCGGCCACCCGCCGCAGCGGTTCGTCGAGGCGCTGCGGCGGCGCGGGGTCGAGCGGCTCTCGGTGGGGCGCGCGATCGTCGCGACCTGGGAGCCCCACGAGGATGCGGTGCTGCACGTCATCCACGAGCTCGGCCTCGAGCTACAGGTGATCTTCAACAAGGGCGCGGTGATGGTGCTGCCGAGCGGCGTCAACAAGGCGACCGGCCTGGCCGCCGCGCTGCACGAGCTGGGGCTATCGCGACACAACATCGTCGGCGTCGGCGATGCCGAGAACGATCACGCGCTGCTCGATGCGTGCGAGTGCGGCGTCGCGGTCGCCAACGCGCTCGGCGTGCTCAAGGATCGCGCCGACCTGGTCACCCGCGGCGACCACGGCACCGGCGTCGCCGAGCTGATCGATCACCTCACCGCGAACGATCTCGCGGTCGCCGCGCCGAACCTGCGACGACACCACATCCGCATCGGCCGGACCGAGACCGGCGACGTCTGCATCGATCCATACGCCAGCAACGTCATGGTGTGCGGCACCTCGGGCAGCGGCAAGTCGACGCTGACCACCGGCTTCCTCGAGCGGCTGTGCAAGGCGGGCTATCAGTTCGCGATCGTCGATCCCGAGGGCGACTACTCGTCGCTCGATTTCGCGGTGGTGCTCGGCGCCCACGCGCGCGTCCCGCTGGTCTCCGAAGCGATCCACGTGCTGCGCGCGCCGTCGGACAACGTGGTCGTCAACCTGCTGGGCGTCGGCGTCGACCATCGCCCGGAGTTCTTCACGCAGCTACTGCCCGCGCTCTCCGACCTGCGCGCCCGCACCGGCCGGCCGCACTGGCTGGTCGTCGACGAAGCGCACCACCTGCTGCCCTCGACCTGGGAGCCGAACGACGAGCTCAAGTTCCGGCCGCACGGCACGCTGTACGTCACCGTGCATCCGGGCGCCGTCGCGCCGGGCGTGATCGAGACCATCAACACCGTGCTCGCCGTCGGCGACCACCCCGACGATGCCATCCGCGACTTCTGCGCCACCGCCCACCTCGACGCGCCGCTGCTCGCGGTCGAGCACCGCAAGCTCCCCGCCGGCCAGGCCCTGTACTGGCGGGTCGGCGCGCCGCGCGCCGTGGTGATCCACACCGAGCCGCCCAAGATCGAGCGCAAGCGCCACTCGCGCAAATACCTCGAGGGCAACCTCGGGAACAGCCGCAGCTTCTACTTCCACGGGCCCGACCGGAAGCTGAACCTCAAGGCCCATAACGTGCTGCTGTTCCTCCACCTCGGCGACGGCGTGGACGACGAGACCTGGTCGTACCACCTGCGCCTCGGCGACTACTCGAGATGGTTCCGCTCCGAGGTCAAGGACGCCGAGCTCGCCGAGGAGATCGAGCTGATCGAGCGCGACCTGGACCTCACGCCGGCGGCGAGCCGCGCGAAGATCCGGCGAGCGGTCGACAAGCGCTACACGCTGCCCGCCGACAAGCCGAGCGGCGTGGTGGACGCGTAGGCCCGCGCTCGATAGTTCGAGGCAGTACGCCGATCATCACGACGCCCGCGCACACGCCCTTGTCCCTGGTCTCGGCGTTGAGCGTGAAGACGAAGTGCACGCCGCGGCGGTAGCCGGAGTCCCGTTGTTCGAGGTCCGGTTCCACTCGATGCCACTCGCGGATCACCGTCGAGGCGCCCCGTACGCGCGGCGCGCTGCGCGGGGTCGCGCTCACATCGCGCCACGCACCAGCGTGGCGATTCCGACCGCGAGCGTGGAGACCAGCGTCGCGGTGATCATCGCGAGCGCCGCCGGCGCAGCGGCTGCCATCGGGGCGTGCAGCGCGGCGCGCCCTCCGATCCGAGCGCCGACGCCGACCGCGATCTCGACCACAGCGGCGGTGACCAGCCACGGAACGGCGAGCTGCACCGCGCCTCCCACCAGCGCCCCCAGCGCGGCGAGCATGCGTGGCTGCGCATCGAGCACGACCGGAACCGCGCGGAAGCTCTCGACGATCGCGGTCGCCACCACGACGTGCCCATCGATGCCGACGAACACCGCAGCCGCGAGCACACCGAACATCGCGCGGTACGGCCCACGCCCGCCGCCCGCGAGGTCGACCAATCGCCCCGCCATCGCGGCGGCGAGCAGCGGCACCACCGCGATGATCCCGAACGTCGAGCCCACCACGAGTTCGCGCGCGGCGAGCACCGCCAGCGCCGCGGCGCCGTCGATCGCCGGCGGCTCGACGAGCATCGCCGTCCACAACCCGCCGGCCGCGGCCAGGCCGCCGCGCACCAGCCAGGGGACGCCGCCCGCCAGCGTCGTCAGCACCGCGATCGCCGCGGCGCCGCGCAACGCGAGCACCAGCGCCATCATCGCGGGCGGCTCCCGCGCCGGATCATCCCGCGCCCGCCGCGGTCACCAGCGGCCACAGCTGGTCCGCGAACGCTCCCAGCTGCCGCGCGATCGACGGCGCGAACAGGACCAGCGCGATGCCCACCGCGGCGACGCGCGGGACCAGTCCGACCGCCGGATCCTGGATCTGCGTGAACGCACCGAGCAGGCCCGTGATCACGCCCGCGATCAGTGCCGCAATCAGCAGCGGCGCGGCGAGCAGCAGCGCCAGCAGCAGCCCCTCGCGCATCAGCGCGGTCAGGCTCGCCGTCACACGTACCCCCGCAGCAGGCTCTCGAGCAGCAGCCGCCAGCCATCCACCGCCACGAACAGCAACAACTTGAGCGGCAGCGCGATCGCCTGCGGCTGCGTACTCTGGAGCCCCAGCGCCGCAAGCGCGAGCC
>JBQCJR010001044.1:0-7339 GCA_051952595.1 Kofleriaceae bacterium | reverse complement strand
GCCCCCATCTCCGAGCCGGTGGGGCAAACCGAGGCGGCGCTGGCGCTGGCGGCGCGCTGGGGTGGGGGTCCGGGCGCGCGGGGCCCCAACTTCGGGGGGGGGGGGGGCCCCGCCGGCGCACGGGGGCGGCTCGCCGCGCAGACCGAGGCGCTGGTCGTCGGGGCGGCCACCCTGCCCGCCTGCCCGCTGTGGCCGCTGGCGATCGCGCAGGCGCGGCTCGCCGCCGGCGATGACGCCCCGGCGCGCGCGTTGCTCGACGGGCTGCGCGAGCCGCCGCGCGATCCGTGGTGGGCCGCGCACCTCGTGGTGCTAGCGGAGCTGGCCGCCGATCTCGGAGATCCGGCGGCCGCGCGGCAGCTCCGCGGCTGGCTCGCGCCGCACGCCAGCCGCCGCGCCGTCACCAGCCTGTGGGCCGTGAGCTTCGGCTCGATCGGGGCAGCGCTCGCGCGCCTCCCGGGGCCCGCGGCGGCACCCGCGAGCGATCCACGCCGGGTCACCGTGGCGCGCGAGGGCGCGCTGTGGCGCGTGTCGTGGGGCGCGAGCACGATCCACGTTCGCGACAGCAAGGGGATGCAGTTCCTGAGTGAGGTGGTGCGCGCGCCCGGGCGCGAGCTCCACGTCCGCCAGGTCGCCGGCATCGATGGCCTCGCCGAGGTCGAACGCGCGCGGCTCGCCGATCTCCGCGAGCTCGCCGAGCAGGCCGAGCGTCACGGCGACGCGCTCCGCCTCGCCTCCGTGCGCGCCCGGATCGAGGCGCTCGTCGAGGAGCTGGCGCGCTCCGCGCGCAAGGAGGACACCGAGAAGCTGCGCCAGAGCGTGACCAAGCGGATCCGCGAGGCGATCAAGCGGATCGGCGAAGGCGACGCGCGGATCGGGGCGCATCTCGACCAGGCCGTGCGCACCGGCGTGTACTGCGCCTATCTGCCCGTCGCCGTGTAGAAGATCGATGGGGCCCCGGACCCGACCTGCCCGGTCGACGGCGGCGATCCGGACGACCTGTTCGCCCCCGGCGATGGTTGGCCGCACCCCTCGGCAGCCGGACGAACCACTCGAGCTGACTCGAGCACCCCGCCCGGCTGCCGTCCCCTTCCGCCAGGAACTGGCGGCCACATCCGACCAGACGAGCGGCGCGCCGATTCTTTTCGGCGCGCGATGTTTTTCGCTACAGATTCTTCGCGTCGAACCGGCCGCGGAACACGAGCTCGCCGAAGCCGAGCATCTCGTAGTGCGCCTTGACCGAGATGTACGCGAGCTCGTCGTCGCCGATCGGTCCGGGCGGCGGGGTCGGCGGGCGCGGCGGCAGCGAGCCCTTGCCGGCCAGCATCAGGTTGAGGCTGCCGCGCAGCGGGTTGCGCATCCACGACGCGGTCAGCGCGCCGAGCATGTCGGGAACGTCGGTGGCCTTGGCGCGGAACGCCTCGCGCGCGCCGTCGACGTCGTCGACCAGGACGACGAACGCTTCCTTGTCCGCCGCGTGGACGATCACCGTCCCGCGACGAGCGTGGGGCGACCACAGCTCCCTCTTCCCCTCGGCCTTGGCCCACTTCCTCACCGTCTCGATGTCCACCATGGCGAACTCCTTGCTGCGAATTGACTGACGACTGACGATCACTGGAACACGACGAGTCGATCGATCCAGGCGCGCTGGATCGGATCCTGTGTGGCCTGGCGCTCGTCGCGCAGCGCCGCGGCCGGCGAGGCGCCGGCGGCGATCCGCGCGCGCACCGCGGCGAAGAATCGCGGCGCGCCGGCGTCGAGGATCGGCGATGGCGCGGCGATCACCGCGCTCGCGCCGGCGCCGACGAACGCGTCGGCGAGCCCCCAGGCGGCGTGGAACGAGCGGCCAACCGCCGAGGCGTCGCACGCGGCGAGCACGACCACCGGACGCCCGGCGAGCCGCACGCCTGCGAGCGCGCGTGCGTCGAGGCCGTAGCGCCCGTCGGCATCGGGCGACAGCACGAGCAGCGCGCCGTCGCCGTCGCCGCCGACCAGGCCATGGCCGTGGATCTCGACGAAGCTCGCGGTCCGCATTGCGGCGAGCACGCGCGCGGGGGTCGCCTGCGGGCCTTCGATCAGCGTCGCGCCGGCAGGTGCGGCGATCGGCTGGAGCGGCGCGAGCTGGAGCGCCGGCGGCGGCGCGACGTTGCCGACCAGGACGACCGGCCCGGCCGCGGGTGACGCGGCAGAGTGCGACTCGCCCGGCGGTACCGGCCCGGTCGCGGGCGACGTGGCCGAGGGCGACCCGCCCGGCGGTGCCGGCCCGGTCGCGGGTGACTTGGCCGAGGGCAACTCGCCCGGCGGTACCGGCCCGGTCGCGGGCGACGTGGCCGCGGGCGACTCGCCCGGCGGTACCGGCCCGGTCGCGGATGACGTGGCCGAGGGCGACCCGCCCGGCGGTACCGGCCCGGTCGCGCGTGACGTGGCCGAGGGCGACCCGCCCGGCGGCACCGGCCCGGTCGCGGGCGACGTGGCCGAGGGCGACCCGCCGGCCGGCGGTGCCGCGGTCGACGCGCCGCCTGCGGTGTCTGCCGGCGTCGCGCGGCCAGTGCGGAATCGCATCGCGTGCGCGGGGCCGAGCAGGTTTGCGCGGCCGTGGTACGGCTGGCGCGCGAACGCGTCGACGACCGGACAGCCGTCGAGCGCGCGCTGGAGTGCGTCGGGCACCGCGAGCTGGCCGGCGCCCTGCCCCACGGCGAGCGGCAGCGCGACGCCTGCGAACTGGCCGTCGGCGCCGCGCACCACGAACACCGCGCTCTCTTCCTCGGCCGCGCCGAGCGCGCAGCGATCCGGCAACGCGGCGCCGCGCTCCTCGCCGAGCCACGCGAGCGCATCGCGCCACGCGCCCCGCCGCCCGGCGTCCTGGACCAGCACCGAGTAGCTGTACGAGCGCGCCGCCGCGAGCGCCGGGTCGGTGGTCTCGATCACCCGGCGCAGCAGCGCGCGCCCGGCGGCCGGATCGCGAGCGAGCAACAGGCGTCCCTCGACGTGATCGAGCAGCGCGCGGTCCGCGGCCCCCGTCTCGCGCGCTGCGCGCAACGCGGCGACCTGCGCGCGCAGCGCATCGATCGCCGCCGCGTCGCCGGCCGGAGCGAGCTGGCCGAGCAGGAACGCACGTCGCACGTTGAACGGTGCGTCGCACGGCGGCTCGGACGCGATCGCTGCGCGCGCGTCGGCGAGCCGGTTCTGGTTGATCAGCGACTGCGCGATGTCCTCGCGCGCCGCACGTGCAGTCTCGCAGCTGCCGCCGCGCCGGCCCCACTCGTCGAGGTACGCGGCCGTGAGCGCGTGCAAGCTGCCCGAGACGTCGTCGCGCTGGCTCGCGATCGCGCCGCCGAACCACAGTAGCTCGTCCTCGAGCGGCTGATGCCCGGTCGCGGCCGCGAGCTGGCCGGTGCGCAGCCACGCCTCGTGCGCCGGCCCCGCGCGATGCATCGCGAGGTAGGTCTGGATCTGGAGCCGCGAGATCCGCTGGCACCGGTACGCCATCGCGCCCGGTTGGCGGCACCGCTCGGCCGCGCCGCGCAGCTCCGCCTCGGCGCTCGAGACCTCGCCCGCCGCGAGCGCCGCGCTCGCGCGCTGCTCGATCGCCAGCAGCGCGAACCACGGATCCTGCGTCGCCGCGGCGAGCCGCTCGTACTCGGCGAGTGCGTCCGGCGCGACCTGGCCGCGAACCGGGCCCGCGTGGAGCAGCGCACCAAGCAGCAGATCGTCAGCATCGCGCCCGGCCGCGCGCAGCCGGCGCATCAGGTCCGCGCGCTGGTCATCTGACAGCGCGCCCGTCACCAGCTGCCGGTACGCCTCGGCCAGCGGGCCGCGGCGGACAAACGAGCGCGCGGCGATCCGCTCGACGTGACGCACCAGCACGTCGCCGCCGAACCGGGCATCGAGCGCCGCCGCGAGCGGGCGCAGCGCGCGGACCCGCTCCGCCGAGGGCGCGGCGCGGATCGCGTCGTAGAGCTGGAGCCGGGTCAGTCCGGGGAACGCGTCGACCTGGTCGAGCACCACCGGTCCCCCGGCGACCATCTCCCAGCCGCGCCGATCCGCCGCGTGGTACGCGTCGCGCCGGCGGTCGAGCTGCCCGGTGATCGCCGCCGCGCGAGCGCGGGCCTCGTCGCTCCACCCCGGCTCACCGCCGCCCGCGAGCCGCTCGAACGCCGCCGCCGCGCTGCGATCCAGCCCGAGCGCGCCCAGCGCCAGCGCGCGGTTCCACTGCGCCGGGGCGTGCGCCGGCGCGATCGAGAGCGCGCGGTCGCTCGCGATCAGCGCGCGCTCCGGCTCCCCTCCTACCAGCGCGAGCGCCGCGCGATCGCTCCACGCATCCGCGCTCGCCTCGGAGGCCCCGGCGAGCTGTTGCTCCGCGCGCGCCAGGTTTCCGCTCAACACGTGCGCCGCGGCGAGCGCCGATGCATCACGCAGCGCCTCGATCCGCGCCAGCAGCTCGAACGACAGCGGCTCCGCCGCAGGATCGCGCGCCGCGCGCGCCGTGTCGTACGGCCGGTGGTGATCCGCCGCGCGCCACGACAACCGCGCCTCGATCCGGCGGTTCGGAGCGAGCGAGGCCCCCAGCTCACGCTCGATCAGCGCCACCGGTTCTCCGCTCGACCCGCGAGGCTCGTCCGCCGGACGACGGACCACCAGGTACGCGACGCTCGCCGCAGCGAGCACGGGCACCGCGATCGCTAAGCGCATCCACGGCTTCCGTCGCCGCCGGGCACGCTCGAGATCCGAGGGTGCCCTCGACGCATCGGACGTCCCGGACGACCCGGACTTCCCGGACGCTTCACCGGACGTCCCGCCGTCCGATTCACCGGACACACCGGACGACTCACCGGACGTGCCCGGCGCGCGGGACGCACCGGACGCACCGGACACACCAGACACACCGGACACGCCGACGGACGCACCGGACACGCCGGACGCACCGGACGCACCGGACGTACCGGACGATTCACCGGACACGCCGGACGCACCGGACACGCCGACGGACGCGCCGACGGACGCACCGGACACGCCGACGGACGCGCCGAACGCACCGGACGAACCGGACGATTCACCAGACACGCCGGATGCACCGGACGAACCGGACGCGCCGACGGACGCGCCGACGGACGCACCGGACACGCCGGACGCACCGGACACGCCGGACGCACCGGACGCACCGGACACGCCGACGGACGCACCGGACACGCCGGACACACCGGACGCGCCGGACCCACCGGACGCGCCGGACGCACCGGACACGACGGACGCGCCGGACACGCCGACGGACGCACCGGACATGGCGGTGCTGCCGGCGCCGGGGCGCGTCGACAGCGAGAGCCGGTCTGCAGCGAGCGCGTCGCCGAGGGCGCGCAGCTGCATGCACTCCTCGAGCTCGGCCGCGGCGCGCGGGTCGGACAGCACGGCGGCCATCACGCGCTCGATCTCCGAGTCGGGCAGCTCGCCGTCGACGAGGGCCTGGATCTCTTCGGGAGTTGCCTGGGGCGGCCGCGGGGTCACCTGGCCGCTCCTTCCCGCGCGAGCTGCTGGAGCAGGATCTCGCGCAGCGCTTTGCGGGCGCGGAACAGCCGGCTGGCAACGGTGTTCGCCGGGATGCCGAGCTGGTGTGCGATCTCGCCGTAGCGCTGCTTGGCGAGGTAGTGCAGCTCGAAGACGGACTGGAGCTCGCGGTCGATCTGGCCGAGCGCGGCGCGCACCTGGTCGAGCGATACGGCGCCCCACGGAGGCTCGGGCTCGGGCTCGGCGGCGGGCGAGTCGCCAAGCTCCTCGAACGCGACGGCGGTGCGGCGCTTCCGATCGATGAACGCGTTGCGCATGATCGAGATCAGCCACACGCGCATGTTGGTGGGGCGTGGGTTGCCGTGGGACAGGAACCGCAGCGCGCGCTCGAACGTGTCCTGGATCAGGTCCTCGCGCTCGCCGGGCTCGCGGCAGATGTAGCGCGCGGCGCTGCGAAGCTCGGCCTCGTGGGCCGCCACGTCCGCGTCCCTCCACGCGCGCAGACCGTCCTCCGCGACCACCTTGATCGAATCCTCACACGCCTTGGATCTGCGTGGCAACCGGACGACCTGGATCGGAGCGAGCTCGTTCACTCGTTTCCCGATCAGACGAGCGGCGCGGAGGTTCTTTTCGGAAATCTGCGTTCAGGGCGCGGCGAGCAGCGCCCGGAGCTGGGCGCGCGCGGGCTCGACGTAGCGCGCCAGGTCGGCGGGATCGACGACCTGGCAACCGGGCGGCGGGGCGAGCGCAGCCTCCACGATCCGCGCGGTGGCGGGATCGGCGGCGAGCGCGAGCAGCCGGCCGGCGACCTCGTGGCGGTGCCACGGCCGGCCGTGGGCGCCACACGCGAGCAGCTCGCCGAGCGCGGCGGCGGCGGCGGCGCGATCGCCGTGCTCGACGAGCCGCTCGGCGACGGCGAACGCGAGCCGGCCATCGCCGGGGCGCCGCGCCCTCGCCTCGCGCGCGAGCTGCACGGCGAGCGCGGTGTCGCGGATCGCGGCGGCGGCGGCGGCGGCGGTCAGCAGCTCCTCGGGCGCCCCGCCCGCCCGGGCAGCCTCGATCACCACGCGCGCCCGGCCTCGCGCGAGCTCGGAGCGGCCGAGCACGACGAGCGCGCGGATCGGGGCGAGCCGGAACGCGGGCTGCGCGGGCGCGAGCTGGGCGGCGCGATCCCACGCAGCGAGCGCATCCTCGACCCGGCCGGCGATCGCGAGCGAACGCGCGAGCGCGTCGTGGTGCTCGGCGCGCGCGGGCGCGCCATCGGCGGCGAGCTGGCGCGCGACCAGCGCCGCGGCGGGGCCACGCTCGCGCTCGATCCGATCCGCGACGGCGGCGGCGAGCTCGGGCACGCCGCGCGCGGCGGCGAGCTCGGGCGCGCCGCGCGCGGCAGCGGCAAGCGCGTCGAGCCCGGCGGCGGGCGCATCGGCGGCGGCGCGGTACGCGAGCGCGGGTTGATCGACGAGCGGCGCGCCGGCGATCTCGCGCGCGACTTCCTCCGCGCGGCCGGCGCGCACCGCGATCGAGATCGAGATCCGGCGCCGCGCCGCGAGCGCCTCGTGGTCCGGCGCGCGCGCGATCGCGGCATCGAGCTCGAGCCGCGCGGCCTCGAACCGGCCCTCGCGATCGAGCAGCTCGGCGCGGCGCAGCCGGATCGCCGGGTCGTCGGCGCGCAGGGCGGCGAGCGCGTCGGAGGGTCGGTCGTCGAGCCAGCGCGCGCGCGCGAGCTGGCGCGCGCGGCCGCCGCCGGTGACGACCTCGAGCGGCGCGGCGCAGTGGGGGCGCGCCGCGTCGACGACCTCGTCGACGAGCCCGGCGAGCGGCCGGCCGGTGATCGGCGCGT
>JBQCJR010001043.1:0-2965 GCA_051952595.1 Kofleriaceae bacterium | reverse complement strand
CTGTCCAGCGCGGTGCACCACCAGCTCGCCGGCCGCGCCGAGGCGATCCATGGCGAGCTCGCGCGGGTGCGCGACCAGCTCGCGACCACGCGTGGGGTCGCGATCCCGCCGCTCGCGATCGCGCTAGATCCGGCGCTCGGCGCCCGCGAAGGGGCGCTCGCGATCGACGCCACGCCGGTCGCGTGGCTCGCCGTTGCGGACATCGCCGAGCTGCCGGCGCGGCTGGCGGGCGCGCTCCCGGCGGTGTTGCCCGAGCTGCTCGGCGTCGATCGGGTCGCCGCGATGGTCGAGCGCGCCGCCACCGCCGCCCCGGTGCTGGTCCGCGAGGTCGTGCCGCGCGCGATCTCGCTCCCGGTGCTCGCCGAGGTGCTGCGCGGGCTGGTCCGCGAGGAGGTCCCGGTCGAGGATCTGCCGGCGATCCTCGAGGCGATCGCGCTCGCGCCGGTGCCGCCCCGCGGCCCCACCACCGCCGGTGCGCCCGCGCTGGTCGAGCAGCTGCGCGGCCAGCTGCGCCGCCAGATCAGCGCGCGGTGGGCGCCGCGCGGCCAGCTCGCGGTCTACACCGTGGACGCGATGATCGAGGACGCGGTGCGCAGCGCGATCGATCGCCGCGAGGGCGCGCAGGTGCTCGCGCTCGAGCCGGCGATCGCCCAGGACATCGTGGCCGCGGTGCGCGACAAGCTCGGCGCGCCGACCGGCGATCCGGCCGGCGACCCGGCGGGCGCGGTGATCCTGACCAGCGGCGACATCCGGCGCCACCTGCGCAGCCTGCTCGAGGCCGAGCTGCCCCACGTGGCGATCCTCGCCGCCCACGAGCTCGCACCGGGCACCGCGGTGCAGACCGCCGGCCGGATCGAAGTCGCGTGAGGCGGCGCGCCGCGCTGATCGCGATCGCGCTCGCGCTGCCCGGCGCCGCCGCGGCCGACCGCGCGATCCACGGCAGCGCCGGCGCCGGCGGCGCGCTGGTGCTGACCGGCGACCGCGGCGATCGCACGCGGCTCGACGTGGTGGTCGATCTCAAGATCGGCCGGTTCGGCGGCATCGCCGCGTGGCGCGCGCTCGACGGCGAGCACGACGGCCTGGTCACCGCCGGGCTGATCTACGAGGCCGCCGCGGCGCGGCCGCGCCTGGTGATCGATCTGCACGGCGAGGCCGGCGCGGATCTCGACGCGCGCGCGCCGCTGCTCGGCGGCGGAGTGCGCACGACGATCGCGATCGCCGGCCCGCTCGGCGTCGCGCTCGATCTCGGCGCGTACCTGGTGCTCGACGGGATCGACGACACGAGGCTCCAGCTCCAGAGCTCGGCGCTCGTGGTCCTGCGGTGGTGATCACCGCAGATCGACGCACAGCGGCTCGGCCTGAGCTCCGGAGAGCGGCACATCGAACAGCCCGAACTGCCAGCCGCAGCGCGCGGCGGAGAGCTCGCCGGTCTCCGGGTCGAACCGCGCGACCCCTGCCCTGCCGATCACCGCGACCGCGCCGTCGTCGAGCCACAGCACGTGGATCACGTCGCGGAGCCGCCGGCTCCACAGCTCCACGCCATCCGCGGAGTACATCGAGATCGCGTGCGACTCGACCCGCAGCTGCCGCTTGCCCTCGAGATCCGGCCACACCATGGCGGCCCGCGACGCCGGCAGCTCGCGCACCCGCTTGCCGTCGCGGTAGACCTCGAGCACCGGTTTGCCCCCGCCGTGGCGCCACGCGTAGACCCGACCGGCGCGATCGACCGCCATGATCGTGCCCTCGATCTCGACCACCGGGCCGCGGTCGAGCGCCGTGATGTCCGAGATCCAGCGCGCGGTCTGGCGGCCGCCGAACCGCAGCACCACCGCGTGCGTGCCGCCGGCGAGCGCGGGCGAGACCAGCCGCACGTCGATGCGCCCGTCCGACGGCGCCCCGGGGCGAGAGGCCTGGACCAACCTGCCGCTCACCGGATCGTGCCGCCACACCTGCGGCTGGGCGCCGTCCGAGAGCGCGAGCAGCTCGGTCGTTGGCTCGTACTGGTGCTGGGGGCTCGAAGCCGGCGCGTCCTGCTCCCAGATCGCGGCGCCGGTGCGCCCGTCGATGACCGCGTTCGCCACGCCGGTCCGCGTGCGGCGCTCGACGAACCAGTGATCGCCGCCGAGCCACTCGAGCTGGGTCAGCGTTCGGGGCGGCACGCTGCGTAGATCCGGGCCCGGCGATGCGGCGAGCTCGCGATCGAGCCGCACGAACGCCTCGTCCGAGCCGGCCAGCAGGCCGCCCGGCGCGCGCGACACGAACAGGGTCGAGTCGATCTGGTAGCCGAGGTACTGCGTGCGGCCGCGCGTGGGGAGCGAGAGGTTCGTGCCACGCGTGAGCACGGCGCGACCGCCGCCGGCGGTCAGGATCGGCGCCACGCGGCTCACCGCCGCGAGCGAGGCGGCCTCGACGTCGAGCTTGCCGGCGGCCGACGCGGCGGCGAGATCGATCCAGCGCAGCTCGGCCTCGGTGGCCCGCTGGATCGCGAGCTCGGTATCGGACAGCAGCGCCACGCCGAGCGCGCCGCTCCGCTCGTCGAACACCGGCAGGCCGCGCTCGGCATCGAGCACGGTGACCCGACCCGGCTGGGGGCCCTCGATCATCACGCTGGCGACCCGGCGGCCGCTCGGCGAGATCGCGATCCGATCGCCGATCGGGAGCGCGCCGGTGCCGACCCACGCGCCCCACGCCAGCCGATCGCCGAGGCGCAGCCAGCGCGCCCGCCGCACCGGCTTCGCGCCGCCGAGATCGAGCACGACGAGCGCGCGATCACCGGCCGCCGCGAGCCCGGCGATCCGCTGGCCGGGCTCGGTGGCCAGCTCGCTCGCGATCGCACCATCGGCGGAGAGCTGCACCAGGCGGTGATCCGCGCGCCACGCGAGCGCGCCGGTCGAGGCCATCGCGAGCCCGCGGAACGCCGGCTCGACCGGCAGCGACGCGCGCTCGAGGACCCGGCCCTCGCGAT
>JBQCJR010001042.1:0-2796 GCA_051952595.1 Kofleriaceae bacterium | reverse complement strand
GCGGGCCGGCCGTGGTCCACCGTGACCCTTACCGCGGGTTTGTTGGGCTTGGGCGGGGCTATCTGGGTCGCGGTCGGGCCGCCCTGCCACCTCGGCGTGCTGCTGCGCGCCGGCGCGATGGTGCACGGCCTGGTCGATGCGGGCGAGTGGTGGCGCCTGGTCTCGTGCGTGGTCGTGCACGTCGGCGTGGTCCACCTGCTGGTCAACGCGGTCGGCACCTACGTGCTCGCGCGCGCCGCCGAGGAGCTGTTTGGCACCGCGCGCACGATCGCGCTGTTCGGGCTGTCGGGGCTCGCCGGCTCGCTCGCCAGCTACCTCGCGCCGCACCCGGGCGTGTCCGCCGGGGCCTCCGGCGCGGTGTTCGGCGTGCTCGGCGCGGTGTTTGTGGAGCTGACGCTCCACCGCGAGCGCTACCGCGCAGCGTGGAAGCGCGGGATGTGGGGCGGGCTCGCGCTGGTCGCGGTCGCCCAGGTCGGCGTCGGGTTCCTGTACCCGATGGTCGATCAGCGCGCGCACATCGGCGGCCTGCTCGGCGGCGTGGCGTTCGGCGCGCTGCTGTCACCGACCGCGCGGTGGCACCAGCTCGGCCTGCACGCCGGCCGCGTGCTCGCGGTCGGGTTCGTCGCGCTGCTCGGCGTCTCCGCGGCGCTCGTCGTCCGCACGACGGTCGCAGATAGCTTCGATCGCGCGCCGCGGGTGCGCCGCACGGTCGGCGACATCGCGGTCACCGCCCCGGCGACCTGGGCGTACGACCACGAGCTGTCGGACGGCGACGGGTTCGTCAACGCGACGTTCCAGCGCGTGCCGCTCGACCTCGGGGCGCCGCAGCTCGATCAGTGGGTCGAGGCCGCGCACCAGATCGGCAAGCAGCGCGGCATGGAGCAGGTCGAGCCCGCGGCCGCGCCGCTGATCGCGCTGCCCGCCGGGTGGCGTGGCAAGGAGCTGATCGGCACGTTCGAGGACGCGCTCGGCCACCGCCAGCGCTACCGGCTGATCGCCGTGGGCCGCGCGTTCGGCGATTCGTTCGTGGTCGCGCTGGTGTTCACCCCCGAGTCGGTCGCCGCGGCGGATCCGGCGCTGTTCGCGGCGCTCATCGGGTCGATCGAGCCGGCGTAGCGGCCGGCGTCGCGGCCGGAGGGGCGAGCCGAGCGGCGATCCGCGGCCGAGGCGAGGAATGGCCCTCGGCGCGCGGCGGAGGTAGGCTCCTCCTCGATGCGTGGCCTCGCGCTCGCCATCGCCCTCGCGGGCGCGATCGCCCCGGCGGTCGCCCGCGCCGATGACAAGCGAGCGTGCACCGAGGAGCTGTCTGCGCGCGGCGTGTCGTGGAAGCGCGCGTCGCGCCCGGGGATCTCGAACGCCGTCGAGATCACCGGCCCGCTCGGCGGGGTCGCCATGACCTCGCACCAGCCGCTGGTGATCGACTGCTCGCTCGCCGTGTCGCTCGACGAGGCCGGCCGCTACCTGCGTGGCCTCGGGCTCTCGACCGCGCGGTTCTCCTCGGCGTACTCGCGGCGCACCGTGCGCGGCACCAACCGGCCGTCCAAGCACAGCTACGGCCTCGCGATCGACATCCACTCGTTCGAGGGCCCGGATCTCGGCGCGCTGCGCGTCGATCGCGACTACGAGCAGGGCCTCGGCGACGACGTCGACTGCGTCGGCCACCCGCTGACCCAGGGCGGCGCGGCGCTCAAGATCCTGCAGTGCCAGCTCGTCCGCTCCGGGCTGTTCTACCTGGTGCTCTCCCCGGACTACGACGACGCGCACCACGACCACTTTCACCTCGAGGTGAAGCCGTGGACGGAGCGCGCCGAGCTACGCGCGCCGACGATGGCGATCCACTAACCCGCGGCCTGCTCGTGTTCGTCGTGATCGTCGTGTCCTGGCACGTACGGCGCGACCTCGGCGAGGGCGCGCGAGCTGAACCGCAGGGCGATGTAGAGCACGACGAGCGACCAGGCGAGCCATAGCAGCGCCCACGTCCAGACGGCCCAGGTGGCGGCCGTGCCGAACGTCGAGGCGGCCATGTTGTGGGCGTCCGAGGCGCCGGCGAACTGGCCGTTGACCACCTGCGCGGGGCGCATCAGCACGCGGATGTCGAGCAGGGCGTTGACGCACGCCTGCGCCGCGACGAAGTGCGCGACGGCGACGCGCCACTTGCCCGGCAGGATCAGCGCGGCGGCGGCGAACGAGGCGCCGATCGCGGCGATCGCGAGCTGGCCGAAATGATCGCCCTCGGGATCGCCGACCACGAGCACCGCGGTCGCGATCAGCAGGGCGCCCAGCGCGAGCAGCGCGATCCGCGACGCGCGCGCGGTGGGCGTGACCACCAGGAGCAGCGCGCCCCACAGCGGCGTGCCCATGTAGCCGGCCGCGGCGATGATCGGCGTCGCGAGCGGGCCGGCGCTCGACTGCGCGTAGGCGAGGCCGCTGGTGTCGCGATAGATCACGACGCGGTCGAAGCCGGTGCCGGTGATCAACATCGCGATGCCGTGCGACAGCTCGTGCAACCACGTCGCGAGCAGCTTGAACGGGTAGAGCACCACGCCGCCGAACGGCAGGTTCCACAGCAGCAGCGACGCGAGCAGCGCGATCGCGAGCGTGCGGAGCTCGACGCGATCCGGAGCGCTCACGCGTCGACCCGCGGCCCGGGCGGGTCGTCCGCGGCGGGCGGAGAAGCCGAGCTCGCCGCGGGCGCCGGGCCGGGCGCGGCGGCGGTGGTCTCGGCGGTGGGCTCTTGCGCCGGGGGCGCCGGCGCGGGTGGCGGAGGAGGAGGCGCGGGCTCGAAGATCCCCTCGA
>JBQCJR010001041.1:0-11161 GCA_051952595.1 Kofleriaceae bacterium | reverse complement strand
CTCTTGGTGCACTTGCCCGCCAGCTTGGCGATGAACTTCTCGCTGTTCTCTCCCTTCGCGACGTCGTCGCAATGCGCGTGCGCTGTCGCAACCGCGGTACGCCAATATTGCTCGACCGAGCCGGCTGCCGCGTCCAGTCTGCTCGATACCCCTCCCCACGCGCCATCGCGTTCGGAGAACTCGCGTACGCGACCCGCGAGTTGGGAGAGCTCCGACGTGGTCCGAGCTGACTCGTCGAGCCGCGCCCGTACTTCGGCCCCAATCCGGGCTGCCAGCGCCGCCGCGTCGCGTCCGGCGCCCTTGTGGGACTGCGAGAGCGCCTGGCCGCGTTCGTCGATGCGCGTACGACAGAGCGCTGGAACTCCATCGGCAAGCCACTGCTTCTCCTTCATCACCCGGAGATGGGCGCACGCCTGACGAGCACGATCAGCAAAGCCAGGCCAGCGATCTGCAACACGCTTCGCTTCCGGGTCTTCGCCCTTTGCATCCGCAAGTCGCGACAGGATGGACTTCACCTGCTCGAGCTTGCTCGTTGCAGAGTCCACACCACTCATCGAGTTATCGCTCGGCACACGCTCGAGTGCGCTCGCCGCCTCCTTCAGAGACTCGTCGATATCTCGCTGTAGCGCCTTCCGAAGCTGATCGCTCGCAGCGAGGCTGCGTAGCGCGTCAATGACGAGCGCGCTGTCCTTTCCCTTGGCGAGGTCATCACAGCGGGTGTGCGCGCCTTCGTGGCTCCGCCGCCACAGGTCCCAGATCTCGGTCGCTCCATCGTGAAGCTCGCTCTTCACGTACGACCAGCGCCCATGGTTCTCGGAGAAGTAGCGAGCGTAGTCCCTCCATCGCTCGATCTCGCGGTGCGTGTCATCAGCTCTACGGAGGTCATCGCGCACGGAGCCCGCTGCACGCTCGGCGAGGTCGGGAATCCCTTGCGCCCCCGCAGGGTCCTTCTGCACGACGAACTTCGAGATCTCCGAGGACAGGCGCACCTGCGCGTCGTTGCACCGATCCGCGAGCTTCAGATCGCTCTGGCGGAGCTGCGCATACTTCATTTCGCGCAGCGCCTTCGCGGAGTCGATGAACTTGCTGCACCAGTCAGGATAGGCGTTCGCGATCGCCTTTCCTTCATCGGTCGACGGGCCTAGAGACCGCAGGCGCTCGGCGATGTCCTTGACCTTGCTGACCCGTGAGATCGCGTTGTCGATGTCGCCTGCGGAAGACTTTCCTGAAATGCCATCCAGATCGCTTCGCACGTTGTCCAAGATCTGCTGGATTTCGGCCACCTTGTCCGATTCCTCGTCCGCCTGAGCGACGGATCCGGTGGCCGCCAGAACGATCGCTGCCATTCCCAACCTCAACCCGACGCAATGGGCGCGCATGTCTCCCTCGAGCTCCCTGTTCGAACGGACGACCACCCTATCAAGATGGTCACGACAGTGGAACAAAGTGCGTGTTTCGTGCGTTGCTGGTGGACATGAACCTTCGACACGCGCGTCCCTGGGAGCTGTGGCTCCGGCGCGCACGGGTCGCGAGCCTCGCAGCGAAGCGGTTCGGGCGATGGGCGATCGAAGACGGGTTCCAGAGCCCGGAGCGCGTGGCTCCCGCGGGGCCGATCGCGTGCGAGCAGCGGGTGCCGATCGCGCGCGCGGGTGCGCATCCGCAGCTCGAGGCGGGCAAGCGCCACAACGTGCGGCTGGCGGCCACGGCGTTTCACGGCGTGGTGATCTCGGAGGACCGGCCGCTCAGCTTCTGGCGCACGCTCGGTCCGGCGACCGCGGCGCGCGGCTTCACCTGGGGCATGGAGCTCCGCTCGGGGTGCGCGGTGCCGGCGATCGGCGGCGGGTTGTGCCTGGTGTCGAACGCGCTGTTCGCGATCGCGGTCGAGCAGGGCTGGCGGATCCTCGAGCGGCACGGCCACTCGATGGCGCTCGCGGATCGCCACGCGTTCGACGCCACGGTCGCGTACCCGTACGTCGACCTGCGGATCGCGCCGCGCCGCGGGACGGTGGTGCTCGACGTCGCGGTGCGCGGCGACGTGCTGGTCGTCGCGGTGCGCGGCGAGGCGAGCCCGTGGCGGGTGGAGCTCGATCGCGAGCAGCGCGATGACGGCGCGGCGCGCGACACGCGGATCCGCCGCCGGGTGTTCGAGGATCGCACGCTGATCGAGGACGCGCTGATCGTCGACGATCACCAGCGCGTGCCGGCCGAGCTGCGCAGCTGTCTCGACTGCGGTCAGACGGCGTGCCGCGCGCGCGTCGAGATCCCCGAGGGCTCCGCGCCGACATGACCGGCGCCGAGCCACCCGCGGCCGCACAGATCGCGATCGTCAGCGCCGGCACCGGCGGCGCGCTCGATCCGCTGATCGCCGCCGCCCGCGGGCTCGCCGCGACCGCGGTGTGGGCGCCGCTCGCCGCGCCGGACTGGCTCGCCCGCGCGCCGGGCCCCCTCGGCGCGTTCGGGCGCCGCCGCGTGCGCGACCGCGATCGCGCGGCCCCATCGCTCTTGCTCGTCGAGGGTGTGCTGCGCGCGTGGGCCGGCGCGCGCACCGACCGGCGGTACCGCGCCGAGCTGGCGCTGCGCACGGCGATCGATCGCTGGGCCGCGCGCGAGGTGCGGCGCGCCCGGCCACGCGTCGTGATCGCGCCGAGCCTGGCGGCGCGCCACAGCTTCGCCGCCGCGCGCGAGGTGGGCGCGGCCACGGTGCTCGTGCTCGACCTGCCGCTGCTGCGCGCGCTGCACCGCGACCTCGATCGCGCCGCGGCGGCGTGGCCGGATCGCCGGTTCCTCCGGCGGTACCGCGCGCCGTCGTGGGCGATCGCGCGCCAGGAGGCCGAGCGGGTGATGGCGGATCTGGTGCTCGTCCGCGGCCCGTACGCGCGCGCGTGCTGCGCGGCCGACGGGATCTCCGCCGCGCGCCTGGGCGACCTGCCCGCCCCGCCTCCGCGCGAGCTCGCCCGCCCCGCCGCACCAACCGGCCGGCTCCGGCTCGCGGGGCTGGCGGCCGCGCGCCACGGCGTCGACACCGCGATCGCGGCCGCCCGCGCGCTCGGGCTCGAGCTGGTCGTCCGCGTCGGCGAGGGCACCGAGCCGGCGGGGCTCGCGGAGCAGCCGGGCATCTCGACCCTCGACGGCCCGGTCGACGCGGTGATCTGCCCGGCGATCTGCGAGGCCTACCCGGCGGAGGTCCAGGTGCGCGGACTGCCGGTCATCGCCTCGCCGATGGCGAGCCTCGAGGGCGACGGCCCGGATCCGTTCGATCCCGAGGCGTTCGCCGCGGCGATCCGCGAAGCGCTGACGGCCCCGGAGGCCACCCCGGCGCCCGCCCCGCCGGCGCCCGCGCCATCGATCCTGCCACAGCTCGCCGCGCTGCTCTGACATCCGCTATACCTTCGCGCGATGGCGAACCACGCCGTGATCCGCCTGGGCCTCGTCGCCGCGCTCGCGCTCGGCGGCTGCGGCGAGCGCACGTGGGAGCCGTTCCACACCTGGGTCGTCGATGGCAAGGTCGCGGTCGCGCGCGACGTGACCACCGAGCGCGACCGGCTGACGTCGGTCGACCTCGCCACCGGGCGCGTGCTCGCGACCCGTATCTTCGACAAGGTCGTGATCTGCGAGGCGCTCGAGCGCGGCCGGTTGATCTGCGAGGGCCCGAGCGACGTGTTCGTGATCGACGCGCGCACGCTCGCGGACGTGCTCGACGTCGGCGCGCTGGTCCGCCAGACCCTGCCCGGCGCGGCGGTCGGCCGCCACACCTCGCGCAAGGTCTCGCTCCGGATCGACGGCCGGATCGAGGTCCCGACCGACAGCGACCACGGCATCGCGCTGGTCGATCTCGAGCAGCGCACCGCGCGGGTCAGCACCCGAACCGGCGAGCGCTACTCCGCCGAGCCAAGCTACTGTCACCTCGCCGACGAGATCCGCCTCGACGGCGACGACTGGCGCAAGCTCGACTGCGCGCCGTCCGGCCCGGCCCAGCCCGGGCCTCCTCCTGGGGCCGGCGCTGGCGCGTACGCCGTGCGGTTCGGCCGGCTCGCGTCGCTCGATCCACGCGACGTCCCGCGGTGGACCACCTCGCTCGACGGCAACTTCACCGGGATCTGGAACCTCGGCGAGACCGTGCTCGCCGCGACCCACGGCCCGTCGAGCCGCCTGATCGCGATCGACGCGGCGACCGGCGCGGTGCGCTGGCGCCACGCGCGCTAGACGCTAGACGCTAGACGTCGAGATCGCCGATCTCGGCCGCGTTCTCGGTGATCATCTTGAACCGCGCGCCGACGTCCTTGCCCATCAGCTCGGAGATCACCGTGTCGGCCTGCAGCGCGTCGGTCACCGTCACGCGCAGCGACTGGCGGCTCTTCGGATCGAGCGTCGTGGTCTTGAGCGTGTCGGGGTTCATCTCGCCGAGGCCCTTGAACCGGGTGATGTTCGGCTTGGCGTTGCCCTTGGCGTGCGCCTTCAGGATCCGCTCGCGGTGCAGATCGTCGAGCGCCCAGTAGGTCTGCTTGCCGATGTCCACGCGGTACAGCGGCGGCTGCGCCAGGTACACGTGGCCGTGGTCGATCAGCGGCCGCATGTGGCGGAACAGGAACGTCATCAGCAGCGTCGCGATGTGGTGGCCGTCCGCGTCGGCGTCCATCAGCAGGAAGATCCGGCCGTAGCGCAGCTTGCCGAGATCGATCGACGCGCCCATGCCGCAGCCGAGCGCCGACACGATGTCCTGCAGCTCCTTGTTGGTGAGCAGCTTCTGGCTGTTCGCCTGCTCGGCGTTGAGCACCTTGCCACGCAGCGGCAGGATCGCCTGGGTCCGGCGATCGCGGCCCTGCTTGGCCGAGCCACCTGCGGAGTCGCCCTCGACGATGAACAGCTCGCTCTCGTTCGGATCGGTGGACGAGCAGTCGGCGAGCTTGCCCGGCAGGTTGAGCCGGTGCGACACCGCCGTCTTGCGCGACACCGCCTGCTGCGCCGCGCGCGAGGCCTCGCGGGCGCGCGCCGAGATGATCGTCCGCGCGACCACCGCGTGCGCCCAGTTCGGGTTGCTGTTGAGGTAGTTCTCGAGCGCCGGGCGGACCAGCGCCTCGACCTGCCCCGCGACCTCGGGGTTGTTGAGCCGGTTCTTGGTCTGGCTCTGGAACTGCGGATCGTGCACGAAGGTCGACAGCACCGCCACGACGCCCTCGCGGATGTCCTCGGCGGTCAGCGTGACGCCCTTCGGATCCAGCTTGTGGGTCGCGATGTAGTTGCGGATCGCCTTCACGATCGCCGAGCGCAGACCGGCGTCGTGCGTGCCGCCGTCGGGCGTGGGCACCGAGTTGACGTAGGTCTTGATGTGGTCCTCGGTCGACTCGGTCCACTGCATCGCGAGCTCGACGCCGAGCCGCGCGTCGTCGTCGCGCTTCTCGAAGTAGAACACCGCGCCGCCGGGCGGCACCGTGCCCTTGCCGCGATCGGAGACCAGCTTGGGCAGGTACTCGGCGATCCCCTGAGGGTGCAGGAACGTGTGGACGACCGGCGGCGACTGGGTCTCGTCGGTGAACGTGATCTCGAGCCCGCCGTGGAGGTAGCTCTTGGCCTCGAGCCGCTCGGAGATCAGCGCCGGATCGAACTTGAGCTTGCCGCCGAACACCTCGTCGTCCGGGCGGAACTTCACCGTCGTGCCGGTGCCGCGCGCGTTGCCGAGCTTCTTCAGCTTGCTGGTCGCGGTGCCGCGCTCGAACGTCATCTCGTACCGCTCGCCGTCGCGCTTGACCGTGACGACCAGCTCCTCGGACAGCGCGTTGACCACCGCCGAGCCGACGCCGTGCAGGCCGCCCGAGACCACGTAGCTCTTGCCGCGCTCGAACTTGCCGCCGGAGTGCAGCGTCGTGAAGATCACCTCGAGCCCCGACTTCTTGTACTTGGCCATCTGGTCCACGGGGATCCCGCGGCCGTTGTCCTCGACGGTGGCGCTCTTGCCGTCCTTGTGGAGGGTCACCTCCACCTTGGTGGCGTGCTTGTTGATGACCTCGTCGATCGAGTTGTCGACGATCTCCCACAGCAGGTGGTGGTAGCCATCCTTGCCCGTCCCGCCGATGTACATGCCGGGCCGCTTGCGGACCGGCTCGAGGCCTTCGAGGACCTGGATCTCGTCGGAGGTGTACTTCGCTTGTGCCATCTCAGTTGACTCCCTGTCCGCCCTCGGCGTTGGCGAGCGGCTGGATCGTCACCGGCTTCGGCACGACCACGAGCTGCGCCCGCTTGACGATCTGGTTGCCCTTGCCTCCGCGGCCCTTCACCTGCCTCGGATCGGCGGCCAGCTCGAACCGCTTGCCGCCCTTCTCGGACTCGACGACCAGCTGATCGCTCTTCTGGCCGGAGATGAACCCGATGACGATGTCGTCGTCCTCGGTCTTGATCACGGTGACGCCGCGCCCCGGGCCCTCGAGCTTGGCGATCTCGTCGGCCTTGCACACCAGCACGTGGCCGTTGCGGGTCGCGGCCACCACCACGTCGCCCTCGTTGCACGCGACCACGCCGATGATCTCGTCGCCGTCGCCCGGCTTGGCGTAGCGCCGGCCGGCCTTGGTGGTCACCTCGAGGTGCGCCGCGGTCGCGAACCGCAGGCCGTAGCCGTTGCGCGACACCGCGAGCAGCGTCGGCGGCACCATCGCGCGTGAATCGAGCGTCATCGCCGCGACGATCCGCTCGCCGTCGCCGAACTTGAAGAACTTCTGCGCCGGCTCGCCATACCCGGTGGTCGCCGGGATGTCATTGATCTTGATGACATAGCCCGAGCCGCGGTTGGTGAAGAACACCACCTTCTCCTTGGTCGAGCCCGGCAGCACCGCCATGACCTCGTCGCCCTCGCGGGTGCGGGTCTGGTTGGGATCCTTGAGCTCGCGGACGCGCTTGATCCAGCCATCGCGGGTCACCACGACGTTCGCGTCCTCCTCGATGATGAACGCGTCGGCGTCGAACTCGACCTCCTCGCTCGCGCCGCCGGTCTTGGTGCGGCGCGGCGTGCCGAGCTCGTCGGCGACCGCCTGCAGCTCGCCCTTGATCACGCCCCACAGCTTGTCCTCGCTCTTCAGGATCGCGCGGATCTTCTTGGCCTCCGCCTCCTTCTTCGCGAGCTCCTCGCGGATCACGTTGATCTCGAGCTTCGCCAGCCGGTACAGCTTGAGCTCGAGGATCGCGTCGGTCTGGATCTCGTCGAGCTTGAACCGCTTGATGATCTTGCCGGCGGCGTCTTCCTTGCCGTCGCTGGCCCGGATGATCTTGATCAGCTCGTCGAGCGCGTCGAAGATCGTGACGTAGCCGTTGAGGATGTGGATCCGCTGCTCGAGCTGCTTGAGCTGGTACTCGAACCGGCGCTGGGTGACCTCGAGCCGGAAATCGAGGAAGTAGCCGAGCGCCTCCTTGATCCCGAGGCGGCGCGGCTGCGGCGGCGACTCGGCGGGCAGCTTGCGGCCGTGCTCGTCGTCGAGATAGCTGGGCGGCACGAGGCAGGTCAGGTTGACGTGGAAATTCGACTGGAGCGGCGTGTGCTTGAACAGGTACGCCATCACCAGCTCGGGATCGGCGTCGCGCTTGATCTCGAGCACGATCCGCACGTCGGTCGTGGACTCGTCGCGCACGTCGATCAGGAGCGGCATCTTCCGCGAGATGATCACCTCCGCGATCTTCTCGACCAGCGACGCCTTGGTCATCGCGTACGGGATCGAGGTGATCACGATGTCCGCGCCGCCGCGCTTCTTCTCCTCGAGCCGGTACTCGCCGCGCACCCGGATCGTGCCCTGCCCGTCCTTATAGATCTGGCGCATCTCGACCTTGCTGTTGAGCAGCTGACCGCCGGTCGGGAAGTCCGGACCCTCGATGTGCTTCATCAGCTGCACGTGATCGATGTCGCGGTTGTCCGCGAGCGCGATCAGCGCCTTGGTCATCTCGCGCAGGTTGTGCGGCGGGATGTTGGTCGCCATGCCGACGGCGATGCCGGTCGAGCCGTTGACCAGGAGGTTCGGGAACCGCGCCGGGAGCACCACGGGCTCCTCGGTGGTGCCGTCGTAGTTCGCGCGCATGTCGACGGTCTCGGAGTCGAGCTCGCGCAGCAGCTCCATCGCGGGCGGCGCGAGCCGGCACTCGGTGTAGCGGTACGCGGCCGCCTCGTCTCCATCGATCGAGCCGAAGTTGCCGGAGCCATCGACCATGGGCACGCGCAGCGCGAAGTCTTGCGCCATGCGCACCATCGCGTCGTAGACCGAGGTGTCGCCGTGCGGGTGATAGCGGCCGAGCACGGAACCGACCACCTTCGCGCACTTGCGATACTTCGCGTCCGGCCGGAGGTGCTCGTCGTGCAGCATCGCGTACAGGATCCGGCGCTGCACCGGCTTGAGGCCGTCGCGCACGTCGGGCAGCGCGCGCGACGTGATCACCGACAGCGCGTAGTTGAGGTACCTGCGCCGCGCTTCGGCCTCGAGCGACGTATCGGTATCGCCCGGCACTGCACCACCCCCATCGCCACCACCCGTGCCACCGGCGCCACCCGCGCCGCCACCGCCGCCGGAGGCACCGCCGGACGCACGGCCACCGCCGCTCTTGCCGGACGAAGAGGAAGACGAAGACTTCTTGGCCATATCCGCGCGGGCACCTTGCCCCGACTTGGAGAAAAGTTCCAGCTGCTCTCGGGGAGGGAGATCCACCGAGGCGGTGCTGTGGAGAGTGCTTGTCATTTCCTTGGTCCCTCGGGAGGCCCGTGATATTGCTGGCCTCTGCCAAGCCATCCTCATGAGGCGTAGGACTGCGCGCAAGAAAAGGGCCGTGAACCGCTCGGCTTCGTTGATCTCGCTCGGCGGCGCCCCTGCGCGCCGCAACAGCGCGTGGGTCGTGCTCGTGCTGGGCGCGCTCGTGCTGGTCAACCTCTACGTGTTCGTGTGGAACAAGAAGACGTCGGTCGGCGCGATCAAGGACATCGCCGACAAGCAGACGCCTCCCGCCGCACTGCCTTCGCAGCCGCTCTACGTGCCCGCGCCGGTCGCTCCGGTCGCGCCGGTCGATGCGATCCCGGCGCCGGTCGGTCCGCCGGGCAACGTCGACGGCCAGGTCGCCAAGGGCGACACGCTGGGCCGGCTGCTCAAGAAGAGCGGGCTCACCACCGCGGAGACCGACGAGGTGATCCGCTCGCTCTCGGGCGTCCTCGACTTCAAGACGATCAAGGCGGGCCAGACGTTCCGGATCGAGCGCGGCGCGGATGGCCGGGTCCGCTCGTTCGAGCTGGTGCTCAGCAAGATCCAGACGGTGCGCGCCGAGCGCTCGGCCGAGGGCGCACTGGTGGGCAAGACGAACCACTCCGATACCCGCGCCGAGGTGAAGTCGATCGGCGGGCGGATCGACTCGTCGCTCTACAACGCGATCAAGGCCTCGGGTGAGACCGCGGCGCTCGTCGACTTCTTCGTCGACGTGTTCGCGTACGACCTCGACTTCTACAACGACACCCACGATGGCGACACGTTCCGCGTCGTGGTCGAGAAGGAGTACGCGGAGCGCGAGTTCATCCGCTACAAGCGGATCCTCGCGGCGGAATACCAGGGCAAGGCCGGAACGTTTCGCACGTTCTACTTCGAGGGCGGCTACTACAACGCCGATGGCGAGTCGTCCGAGAAATCCCTGCTGAAGACCCCGCTCAAGTTCCACCGGATCTCGTCCGGGTTCGATCGCCGGCGGATGCACCCGGTGTTGCACACCACCACGGCGCACCTGGGCATCGACTACGCGGCGCCGATCGGCACCCCGGTGTGGGCGGCGCAGGGTGGCACGATCGCGTTCCGCGCCCCGGCGGGCGGCGCCGGCAACCTGGTCATCCTCAAGCACGAGGGCGGCATCGAGACCGTCTACATGCACCTCAACAAGTTCGCGGACGGCCAGAAGGTCGGCCAGCGCGTCCCCGCCAAGACGGTGATCGGCTACGTCGGGACGACCGGCCTGTCGACCGGGCCGCACCTCCACTTCGGGGTCAAGCAGAACGGGACCTACATCGACCCGAGCAAGCTGACCCCGATGCGGGGCAAGGGCGTCGCGGCCAAGGATCTGGATGCGTTCCGGGCCGAGGTGACGCGCCTCAAGGCCCAGCTCGCCGGTGTGACGATCTAGGCCAACGCCCGGTCCGGGTGGCCCTGGGAGTGACGAAGCTCCCTTGCCGATCGAGAAGTTCCTCGTCACACTCGATAGGTGATCAAGCTCCTCGTCGGCATCTTGAAGGGTGCGGTCATCGGCGGTGCCCTCGGGTACGGAGCGTATGCGCTCGCCGAATCGACCGAGTTCTGGAATCCCTGGCTCGCCTACGGCTTGATCGGATCCCTGGTGGGGCTGTTCGTGGGTCGGCCGATCTGGTCGCTGATCCGCGATCGCAATACGACCTCGGTCATCTCGATTCTGAAGGCGGCGGTCGGCTTCGGCATCGGCTGCGGCCTCTACGCGATCGTCGCGCACGTGTGGCACCCGAACCTCGCGATCGCGGGGATCGCGAACGTGTTCGCGTGGCCGCCCACGCTCGGTGGCGCGATCGGCGCGATCTATGGCGGGTTCGTGGAGCTCGATGACGCGATCGGCGAGCCGGCTACGAAGAAGCAGGATCAGAAGCAGCTGTCGTCGAAGAAGAGCTGATCACCACGCACCGATCGGAAGTAACGTCGGTGGGTGCGTGTCGTCGTTTCTCTTGTCGCGTTCCTGCTGATCGCCGCGGCCACCGCGGGCTGCGGCGATAACATCCCCGGCAACATCTCGATCGCCGTGGCCTCGCCATGGGAGGCCCCGATCGGCGAGATGGCGCGGCTGACCCCGTACCGCGGGCTCTCGGTGGGCGCGTCCCCGGCGCGCGGCGACTTCCACATCGAGGTGGTCGACGATCCGGAGATCCCCGCGGAGGGCTACCGGCTCGAGGCGGCGGGCGAGGATGGCGTGGTCGTCCACGCCCACGACGTGCTCGGCGCACAGTACGGCACCGCCGCCGCGCTCGAGGCGCTCGGGTTCCGGTTCCGCCACCCGTTCGATGCGAAGGTGCCCCAGGCGCCCACGTTCGGCGCGTTCGACGAGCAGGTCCACCGGCCCGAGGTCCGGGTCCGCGGGTTCCAGCTCCACACCCTGCACCCGATCGAGGGGTACTTCGCGTTCTGGGAGCCCTCGGTCGGCT
>JBQCJR010001040.1:0-4997 GCA_051952595.1 Kofleriaceae bacterium | reverse complement strand
ACCGGCGAGGGCAAGCTGGTCGCGATCGACTGGGACAGCTGGTTCGCGAAGTTCGACCACGAGAACCTCGCACTCATCTACCAGGAGCGCACCGCCGGCGGCGCGCGCAGCAACTTCAACAAGCTGGTGTCGCGCGCGAACCTCGAGCCCGGCACCACCCGGCGCGCCCGCGGACACCGCCCGCTGTCACGCGCTCGCGGCCGCGCGACGCGGCGCGCCCGCACTACTGGATAGACGCCGGCACCGACCAGTACGGGCTGATGTTGTTGGCGAGCGGGTTCTGACCCGGCAGCCACATCGGCGGCGCGCTGGGATCCATCGTGCCGTTGGAGAGCTTGTTCTTCGCGATCGCCCCGAGCCAGATCTGCTTGCACTGCCGCACGCCGTTCGCGACGCACGACGGCGGGCTGGTCGCCGCGGTGGTGCGGTGGCCGTAGTCGCGCTCGCTCGAGAACACGATCCAGTAGTAGTCGTTCGAGACCGTCGGGGCCCAGTGCGCCCACGTGATGTCGAGATCCGCGTAGCCGCCGTTGAGCGCGGGCAGGTCGGTGACCCACGCGCCGTTCGCGTCGGCGAGCATGAGGCGCTGGCCGGGCGCGCGCGCATCGCCGCCGTTGCGCCACCCCGAGCGCGCGGCGTCGAACACCACCAGCTGGCCATCGGGCGAGAAGCTCGGGAAGAAGAAGTTGGTGTAGGTGCCATTCGGCAGGTTGATCGGATTGGGCACGATCGTCTGTGGCTCTCCGAACACGTGCTGTCCGCCGAGGTAGGAGTACGTCATGGTCTGGATCGTGCCGTCGGACAGGTCGATGAACTGGCCGGGGTAGGGCGTCGACGCGAACACCACCTTGTTGCCATCGGCCGACCAGTCGGCCATGAGCGCCGCGCGCCCGCCGCCGGGGCCGTTCGCGACCGCGAGGTTCGACGGCACCGGCGCGCCGGTGTCCGGATCGTACAGCGCGAGCGTGCCGTTCGACATCGTGAGCATGGCGAGCGACTGCTCGTCCGTCGGGAACGGGTTGCCGACCGGCGCGAAGGTCGAGTACGAGGCGGCGATCGCGCGGTCGTTCGCGTTGACCCTCTCGACCCAGGTCCTGGTGTTCGCGTCGTAGCGGAGGAACCCGGCGAACAGCTGGCCGCAGTCACCCGCGACGCACCGGCTGTAGCCGATCCGGCTGCCGCTGCGCGACACCGAGTGGCACGACGTGCAGTCGTCCTTGACCAGCGACGGCGGCTCCGGGAGGCCGAACGTCTGGCTCATGATGTTGCCCTGCGACGACGCCCAGTAATAGATGGCCGTCTTGTCGATGTCGTCGTTCGACATCGCGATCGCGACCGGCGCGCCGGTGAACTTGGTGTCCGGAGCGCCCTGCTGCACGCCCTCGACCGTGATCGCCAGCATGTCGCCGGCGGCGGTCTGTGCGATCGACGTCCAGTCGCGCTCGTCGAGCAGCGCCTCGACCGCCGTGGTGTAGACGTCGACCGACGCGAAGCTCGAGGTCAGCGCGACGTGGAACAGGTCGTTCGCCGCGGCGGTCCACTGCATCTCGATCGACGGGATGTTGCGCGGCGAGACCGCCCGGTCGATCGGGTACTGGATCGTCGGAGCGCGGGCCGCATCGGTGCCCGCGGTCGCCTGCCCGAAGATCTCTTGCGCGTTCGCCGGCGCGCTGCCGATGACGATCGATCCGGTGAGGTTGACCACCAGCACGCCCTGGCCGGACTGCGCGCCACACGTCGCGAGCACCGGCGTCTTGCCGCCGCGCGGCAGCACGGCCAGCGTGGCGCCGGAGAACTTGCCGAACGAGGCGTCGACCGAGAGCGCGCAGTCCGCGGTGATCTCGGTGCGGCGCCCGCCCGCCACGCCGTAGACTGCGAAGTCCTGGCTCGCGGTGCCGCCGAGCGGGATGCTCAGGGTGGCGACCGCAGGCTCGATCTCGATGGTATCGAAGTCGCCGGTGTCGTCGCCGTTGCCGCCGCCACACGCGCAGAGGACTACACAGAGACCAGGGAGGAGCGCCCGCATAGGGAGATATCCTAGCCTGGCGGCGGGTGGCCGCGTGCGATCAAGCGTCGCGCAGATGCAACATCCCCGCGACGCGCTGGGCCTTGGCCAGCGCGGCCTCCCAGGTCTCGCCGGTGGCGAGCACCACGCCGAGCCGGCGCCGCGGACCGGCCGAGGGCTTGCCGAAGAACCGCACGTCGACGTCCGGCGTCGCGTACGCGTCGGCGAGCCCGTCGAGCACCGGCGACGCGAGGTCGGCCTCGGCGCGCAGCGCGACGCTGGCGCCGGCGGCGTGGCGGCGGATCGCCGGGATCGGGAGGCCGAGGATCGCCCGCGCGTGCAGCGCGAACTCGCTCCACACCTGGGTCGCGAGCGTCACCATGCCGGTGTCGTGTGGGCGCGGGCTGACCTCGCTGAACATCACCTCGTCGCCGCGCAGCAGGAACAGCTCGACGCCGAACACGCCGTGGCCGCCGAGCCGCTCGGTGATCCGGTGCGCGACGTCCTGCGCCTTGGCGAGCTGCGCCGCCGACATCGGGTGCGGCTGCCAGCTCTCGATGTAGTCGCCGCCGACCTGGCGGTGTCCGACCGGGTCGCAGAACGCCGTGCCGCTCGCCGAGCGCACCGTCAGCATCGTGATCTCGCTCTCGAACTCGACGAGTTCCTCGACGATCACGCGACCCGCGCCGGTGCGCCCGCCGGTCTGCGCGTAGTGCCAGCTGCGATCGAGGTCGGCCTCGCTGCGCGCGACCGACTGGCCCTTGCCCGACGAGCTCATGATCGGCTTCACGACCACCGGCCAGCCGAGCTCGGCCGCCGCGGCGCCCAGCTCGTCGCGCGAATCGGCGAACCGGTAGCGCGCGGTCGGGAGCCCGAGCTCCTCGGCGGCGACCCGCCGGATCGCCTCGCGATCCATGGTCAGCCGCGCCGCCTGGGCGGTCGGGATCACCGTCCAGCCCTCGGCCTCGAGCGCGACCAGCTCCGGCGTCGCGATCGCCTCGATCTCCGGGACGATCAGGTGCGGCCGCTCGCGCTCGACGATCGCGCGCAGCGCGGCGCGGTCGAGCATGTCGATCACGTGGCTGCGGTGCGCGACCTGCATCGCGGGGGCGTTCGCGTAGCGGTCGCACGCGATCACCTCGACGCCGAACCGCTGGAGCTCGATCACGACCTCCTTGCCGAGCTCGCCGGATCCGAGCAACAGGACGCGGGTGGCGTGGGGGCTGTTCGGCGTACCGAGCGAGACGGGTTTCATGCGCGGCTCATAGCACGTCGCCGCGCGGCGCAGATCACGGCGCGATCACGGCGCGGCGCCCCACCGACAGCGGCCGTTGTCCCACGCGATCGGATCGATCAGCACCTCGCCGATCCCCCGGATCTTCGGGACCAACAGGTGTGGTTGATCCACCGAGCACACCTTGACCTGCGCGCCGACCTCGCTGGTCGCGAGCGCGGCGTAGTTCGACCAGCCGATGCTGCGCGAGCTGTACACCAACGTGAACGTGCGCGCCGGATCGTCGAGCAGCCACGCACGCACGATGTCCTCGCCGCGCTCGGGGCCGCGGCCGGCGAAGTTGCGCGCGCCGTCCGGCCACGACGGATCGAGCAGCACCGCGTTCTCCCCATCGCCGATCAGGGCGAGCCGGCGCAGCAGCGCGATTCGTCCGGAGCTGTAGCCCGAGAGGGTGACCGGCGCCTCGGTGCCGAGCTGGTAGGTATCGCCCCACGGCTTGCCGTTGCGCGGCGGCACGTACAGCTCGGGGCCCGCGAGCGCGCGCTCGCAGCCACCGCCGGAGCACGCCGGGTTGCCGGGGAACAGGACGTTGGCCGCCGCCGGATCGCCGCAGCGCGCGACCGAGCAGGCCGCGCCATCGGCCTTGCTGTCGCCGGCCTCGGTCGAGTCCTGGGGCTCGTCGAGGTCGCCGGGCTCTCCGAACGACGGGTCGGTACAGCCTGCGAGCGCGATCCCCATCACGAACCAGCACGAGCGCATGCGCACCGGCTCTGCATCTGCGGTGCCGCGCGGTGCGAGCGTGGATCTCGATAGTTTGCAGCGGGTCCGCCGAGGTGGCCACCGCCCTGGCCAGGTCGGCATGCCCCCGAGGGCGCCGGTACGCGGCGTGCACTCGGTCCGGGAAAGGAGGCCCTCATGTCCATGCCGACCAGGAAGTCCGAGCTCGAGGGCCTGCGCACCGGTCCTCGGCTGCGCGCGCTCACGCCCACCGTGACGGCGATTCCCTCGACCGCACGGTTCTTCGAGGCCCAGCACAAGCTGATGCCCGGGGTGCGCTTGCCGCTGCGATCGATGCTGGTCGAAGCCGGCGACCAGCGGATCCTGATCTCGCCGGTCGCGACGCGCGAGGAGGCCGATGCCGTCGGCGACGAGCTGACCACGCTGGTCGCGCCGAGCCTGCTCCACCACCTGTTCGTCGAGCAGGCGATCCATCGCTACCAGCCGGTCGCGCTGTGGGGCCCGCCCGGGTTCGCCGAGCAGCGACCGCAGTTCGCGCCGGTCCACGTGCTCGGCGTCCACGACTGGCCGCACCGCGACTACCTCGACTTCGTGCTCGTCGAGGGCGCGCCTCGGCGCAACGAGGTGGTGTTCTTCCATCGCGCGAGCCGCACGATCTACACCGCCGATCTGTTCTTCCACATCCTCGCGCGGCACGGCGTGCTCACGCCGATCACGTTCCGCGCGATGGGCATCTACAAGCGGTTCGCGATGCCGCGGGCGTGGCGGCGGTGGGTGACCGATCGCGGCGCGTTCCAGCGCTCGATCCGCAAGATCCTCGACTGGAACTTCGATCGCGTCGCGATGGCCCACGGCCAGATCGTCGAGTGCGACGGCCGGTCGCAGGTCGAGCGCGCCGTGCGCGAGCTCGGCCTGCTCGACTAGTGCACCGCTCCCGATATCCGATCAAGCATTCGGCGGTGCGAGCGGATGATCGCACGCGCTGGTTTCGTCCACTCGAACGCGGTTGGGTTGCGATTC
>JBQCJR010001039.1:0-7716 GCA_051952595.1 Kofleriaceae bacterium | reverse complement strand
GCCCGCGGCGGCGCGGGCGCGGGGGCGGCGACCGGCTCCGGCGGCGGCGAGATCTCGGTCGGCGGGGCGGTCTCGAGCCAGGCCGGCCGGCCACCGACCCACGACGCCGAGGCCGCCGCGCTGCTCGCGAGCCCCGGCACCGGCGCGTCGGGCGCATCCGGCTGGGCGAGCAGCTCGTCGAGCGCGGCGGAGAGCGAGCCGGCATCGGCGAACCGATCCTCGGCGTCGCGCGCGAGGCAGCGCGCGAGCACCTGATCGACCCCGGCGGGCACCGCCGCGAACAGCGACGCGTCCGGCGCCAGCTCGGAGAGCTGGACCGAGAGCAGCTCGACCGGGCCAGCGGCCGCGAACGGCCGGCGCCCGGGGATCATCTCGAACGCGACGACGCCGAGCGTGTAGAGATCCGTGCGCCCGTCGCACTTGCCGCCGATCAGCTGCTCGGGGGCCATGTACTCGAGCGTGCCCACCGCCTGCCCCAGGATCGTGAGGTCGTTGCCATCGTCGATCCCGCTGCCCTGCATGATCTTCGCGATCCCGAAATCGAGCACCTTCGCGAAGTCCTCGCCGGCGTGGCGGGTCTCGAGATAGATGTTCGCCGGCTTGAGATCGCGGTGCACGATGCCGAGCGCGTGCGCCTCGGCGAGCGCGCTGCACACCGCGCGGGCGATCGCGAGCACGCGCCGCCACGGCAGCGGGCCGTTCGCGCGGAACACCTCGAGCAGATCGCGCCCCTCGAGCAGCTCCATCACGATGAACAGCTGGCCGTCCGGCGTCTCGTCGAGCTCGTAGGTGGTGACGGTGTGCGCGTCGCGCAGGCTGCACAGCGCGGCCGCCTCGCGGCGGAACCGCGCCGCCAGCTTCGGATCCGAGGCCAGCTCGCGATGCATCACCTTGATCGCGACGCGGCGACCGGTGCGCAGCTGGGTCGCGCGATAGATCGCGCCGAACCCACCGATCGCGATCTTCGCCTCGATCCGGTAGCGCTCGCCGAGCTGAGCGCCGAGCAGCGGATCATCGGCCAGACGTCCACACGTGCCGCAGAACGCGGCCTGCGGCACGAGCTGTGTCCCACACGACGAGCAGATCATCGGTCCCACGGACGCCGGAACGCCGCCTCTCTGGTACCGCAGTCATAGCGCAGGTCGCCGCACGAGCGATCGTTCGAACGCGGCTCGGGCGCGCGGCCGTGCGAGTCCGCGTCAGGACAGGCTCGCGATCGCCGCACCGATCCCGATGCCACTCGCGATCAGCGCGAGCGCCCACGCCGCGACCCGAACCCACCCGATCCGGCGCATCTGCACCTGCCCGGCAGGCGCCGACGGCGGTGGCCCCACGGTGCTGCCCTGCGCGAGCTCGACGAACGCGGACCGCGGCGGCGGCTCGACGCGCTGCGGGATCCACGCGGGCACCCACCCCGGCTCGACGATCGGCGCCGGCGCGGTGGGCTCCCACGCGGGATCGAGCGCCGCGACCGGCGGGACCTCGTCGAGGGTGGTCACCTCTGCGTCGGGCTGCGACAGCCACCGCTCGGCCGAGATCGACCGGTGCTCCCGGCGGGCCGGCGCGACCACCGCGGCGCGCTCCGGAACCGCGAGCAGCCGCGCGAACGCCTCGCCCAGCTCGCCGGCGCTCGCGAACCGGGCGTCCGGATCGCGCGCGAGGCAGCGCTGGAGGATCGCGTCGAGCTCGGGTGGCAGGCGCTCGGCGCGCAACAGCGACGCGAGCGGCGCCGGCGCGCGGGTCATCACGGCGGTGAGCAGGCTGGTCGGCCCGGTCGCATCGGCGAACGGCCGCCGCCCGGTGATCATCTCGTACGCCACCACGCCGAGCGTGTAGAGATCGCTGCGGCCGTCGCACGCGCCACCGACGATCTGCTCGGGCGACATGTACTCGATCGTGCCGATCGCCTGGCCGATCCGGGTCAGCTCGGCGCCATCGTCGCACTCGCTGCCATCGAGGAACTTCGCGATCCCGAAGTCGAGCACCTTCGCGAAGTCGCGCTCGCCACCGCGCTGCTCGAGGTGGATGTTCGCCGGCTTGAGATCGCGGTGCACGATGCCGCGCGCGTGCGCCTCAGCGAGCGAGTGGCACGCGCCGGCGACGATCGTCGCGACGCGGCGCCACGGCAGCGGGCCCCCCGCGCGAAACTCGTCGAGCAGGCTGTGGCCGGTCAGCAGCTCCATCGCGAGGAACAGCGTCCCATCGGGCGCCTCGCCCAGCTCGTACATCCGGACGGTGTGCTCGTCGCGCAGGCAGGCCAGCGCGGCGGCCTCGCGGCGGAACCGCGCGGCGAGGTTGCGATCGAGCGCGAGGTCCGCGTGCAGCACCTTCAGCGCGACCGGCGCGCCGCTCGGCAGGTAGGTCGCGCGGTAGATCGCGCCGAACCCACCCGCGGCGATCTTCGCGTCGATCAGGAACCGTCCGTCGAGCACCGCGCCGGTCAGCGAATCGCGCCGGCCGCGCACGCGCGCGCCGCACAACCCGCAGAACGCGGCGCCGGGCTCGAGCGATGCTGTACAGGTGCCGCAGGTCATGGAGCAGGGATGAAACCGAGGACCGGGCCGGTGTATTCGATACGAGCCGATCGGCCGTCCGGATCTGCTGGGATCTGACGCATCGCCCGCCGCGGCGCTCTGTTTCGCCGCGGGGATCGCCTTGCCGGAGCCTGCCGGAAGTTCTCGTACGCAAAGGAGAAACGGCGGAGTCCTCCGCGACCTCAACAGGTTGCGCTTGACTTGAAATTGAAAGTGGTTTTCAATCTCGATTCATGGACAGCAAGGCTTGCGCTCGCCGCACCGTGGCCGCGGGCGACTACATGCTGGTCGAGCAGTGCACCTGCGGCTCGGTGCACCTGACGATCGGCGCGGTCACCCTGCGGCTCTCGAGCTCGGCGATCCCGTCGCTGGCCCGCACGCTCGAGGACGCCGCGCGCACGATGGTGCTGCGCGACGCGTTCGCGCAGCGCGCGCGCATCGACGAGGTGCTGTCGTGACGCTTGCCCGTCTCCCGCCCTGTCCTTCACGTCGTTGTCTCTCCGGGCGGGACGACGGGCTCCTCTCTGCGGCGCGCGGCGCATGAAGGCCGCGTGGATCGCCGGCCTGGCGTGGATCGCCGCGACCGCTCCCGCGGCCGCCGAGCCCGCGCCACCTCCCGCCGAGCCCGCGCCGCCTCCCGCCGAAGATCGCGCGCTCGACGACGCGACTCCCGTGGACGGCGAGGTGATCGTCGTCACCGGCACGCGCTCCGAGGTCCCACGCGCCGCCTCGCCGGTCACCACCGAGGTGATCGATCGCCAGCGGCTCGCCGAGTCCGGCGCGCAGACCGCCGCGGAGGCGCTCGCGCTGCGCCCCGGGCTGTGGATCGATCGCGGCGTCGCCGGCACCAGCGGGATCACGATGCAGGGCCTCGGCCCGAAGTACTCGCTGGTGCTCGTCGATGGCGCGCGCCAGATCGGCCGCACCGACGGCGTGCTCGATCTCGATCGGTTCGCGGTCGAGGATCTCGAGCAGATCGAGGTGGTGCGCGGGCCGAGCTCGGTGCTGTACGGCTCCGAGGCGCTCGGCGGGGTGATCAACCTGGTCAGCCGCCGGCCGCGCGAGGGCCTCGCGGTGGACGCGCTCGCGCGGATCGACGGCCGGCTCGCCACCGAGGCGCGCGCCCGGATCGCCGTGGGGCGCGGCGACACCGCCGGCGCGGTGACCGCGACCTATCGCGACGCGCCGGCGATCCGGATCGACGACGACGGCACCGCGGTCGCGACCACGTTCGCGGCGTACCAGGACGCCCACGTCACCGGCCGCGCGACCCACCGCCGCGGCGAGGCGTGGCGGTTCGACGCCGCCGCCGACTACCTCCAGCGCGACCTGCGCGGCGTCGACGCCCAGCCGACCGGCGCGGTGTTCGATCGCCGCAACCTGGTCGAGACCGCGGCCGGCCAGCTCGCGGCGACCTGGACCGGCGAGCGCACCGCGGTGCGGATCGACGCCGACGCGAGCCTGTACCGCGATCAGTTCCTGAGCGATCAGCGGATGTCGGACGCGCTCGATCAGTACCAGGAGACCCGCGAGAACCTGATCGAGGCGCGTGGCCAGGTGGCGCGCCAGCTCGGCCGCCACCGCGCGCTGATCGGCAGCGAGCTGCTGCGCGAGGGGCTGGACTCGGATCGCCTCGCCGAGCCGGGCGAGCGGTTCCGCGGCGCGGTGTTCGCGCAGGACGAGCTGCGGCTCGGCGCCGCGGACCAGATCGTCGTGGTGCCGGCGGCGCGGCTCGACGTCGATAGCCAGTTCGGCACCCACGCGACGCCGCGGCTCGCCGCGCGCTGGCAGCTCGACGACGCGGCGGTGGTGCGCGGCAGCGCCGGCATGGGCTACCGCGCGCCGGGGTTCAAGGAGCTGCTGCTGCGGTTCGAGAACCCGGGCGCCGGCTACCTCGTCGAGGGCAACCCGGATCTGGATCCCGAGACGTCGATCAGCGCGCAGGCCGGCGGCGAGTGGCGCGCGACCTCCTGGCTGTGGCTCTCGGCCGACGCGTACCTCAACCGGCTGCGCGACATGATCGTCGCCGCGTCGCGCCCCGACGATCCGTCGGGGATGCTGCGGTTCAGCTACGACAACATCGGGCGCGCGCGGACCGCGGGCGTCGAGCTGTTCGCGATCGCCACCCGCGGCCGCGCCGGGCTCGAGCTCGGCTGGGCGTACACCCGCGCGCGCGATCTGGACGCCGAGCGCGCGCTCGAGGGCGTGCCGGCCCACCGGTTCACCGCGACGGTGCGGTGGCGCGACCGGCGCGAGCGGCTCGACGCGTTCGCCGCCGCCGTGGTCACCGGCGCTCGCCCCTACTACCTGTCCGCCGACGAGCCGCAGCGCGCGACCTCGACCGCCCGGCGGCTCGAGATCCGCGCGCGGGTCGCCAAGCAGCTCCGCTCGGGGCTCGGCGGCTTCCTCGGCATCGACAACCTGCTCGACGCGGGCGACGCCGCGCTCGATCGCATCCCACCACGCACGGTCTACGCCGGCGTGGAGCTCCACCTCTAGATCCCCGGAGAATCATGGTTCGCCCTCTCGTCATGATCTCGGCGCTCGCCGGTTGCGCCGACACGATCGCGCCCGACCGACCCGACGCCGACCCGACCGGCGACGCCGACCCGACCGGCGACGCTGGCCCCACCGGCCCGGTCGCCACCACGCGCAACCCCGACGGCACGTTCACCACGGTGGTCGACGCGACGTCGATGACGGCGTGGATGCACGTCGATCTCGAGGCCGGCACGATGACCGACGACGGCGGGCCGTGGGAGCTGCGGTTCCAGCGCTATCACATCTCGGCGAACGCCGGCGTGGAGGTCGCGCCGATCGCCGGCACACCGTTCGCGCAGGTCACCGCGCCGCCGGCCGCGGGCTGGCTGCGCGACGAGGACGTCGACCACGATGGCGCGACCGACTACGCGTTCGAGCAAGGCGACGGCTGGTACGACTACGACGCGACCACCCACGTGGTGAGCCCCAGGCCGCTGGTGTGGGCGCTGCGCAGCGCCGATCAGACGCTCAAGCTCGAGCTGACGCGCTACTACGACGCGGCCGGCACCTCGGGATGGATCTCGTTCCGCTGGGGGTCGCTATGATCGCGCCCCTCGACGTACGGTGGCGCGAGCTGCGCGCCGAGCGCCCCGGCGTGCGCACCCGCGACGCGGCCGCCGAGCTCGGCGTCAGCGAGGCCGAGCTGGTGGCCACGCTGGTCGGAGGCACCGCGGTGCGACTCGACGAGGACGCGCCGAGCCTGCTCCACGCGCTGACCGAGGTCGGCCGCTGCATGGCGCTCACCCGCAACGAGCACGCGGTCAGCGAGGTGCGCGGCCGCTACGGCGGGATCGAGCTCGGTCCACACGCCGGTCAGGTGATCGGCGAGCACGTCGATCTGCGGGTGTTCCTCGCTCACTGGCGCCACGCGTTCGCGATCGACGAGCCACACCCCCAGCGCGCCGGCGAGCGGCGGCGCAGCATCCACGTGTTCGACCGCACCGGCACCGCGGTGCACAAGGTCTATCTCGAGCCCGAGGGCGACGCGCGCGCGTGGGACGCGATCGTCGCGTCGCGCGCCGCGGCGCTCCCGCTGGTGATCGAGCCACCGCCGCCCGCGCGGCCGCCCCGCCCCGACGCCGACGTCGATGCCGCGGCGCTGCTCGCCGGGTGGGACGCGATGACCGACACCCACGAGTTCTTCCCCCTGCTGCTCCGCCACCGGGTCACCCGGACCCAGGCGCTGCGGCTCGCCGGGACCTCGCGCGCCCGGCCGGTCACCGATCAGGCGCTGAGCAGCGTGCTGCACGAGGCGGCGGAGACCGGCGAGCGGATCATGATCTTCGTCGGCAACCGCGGCTGCATCCAGGTGTTCTCCGGTGCGGTCCACCACATCGTGCGCCGCGGCCCGTGGCTCAACGTGATGGATCCGGGGTTCAACCTGCACCTCCGCGAGGACCGCATCGCGTCGAGCTGGGTGGTGTCCAAGCCGACCCAGGCCGGCACCGTGCGCTCGCTCGAGCTGTTCGACGCCGCGGGCGAGACGATCGCGCTGGTGTTCCGCAAGCGCGACGACCGCGACAACCCCGAGGACCCGGCGTGGCACGCGCTGCTCGACCGGCTCCCGGATCGCGCCGGAGCCGCGCGGTGATCCCGGATCGCGCGGGCGGGCGGTGGGTCCGCGGCTGGGCGGTGGCCGCGTTCGCGGCGTGTGTGGTGCTCGCGTGCGAGCGCACCGCGCCGTCGCAGCCGGCCGGGCGGCGGATCGTCGCGATCGGCGGCGCGGTGACCGAGACGGTGTTCGCGCTCGGCGCCGGCGCCGAGGTGGTCGCGGTCGATAGCTCCAGCGTCTATCCGGACGAGGTCGCGCGGCTGCCGCAGGTCGGCTACCAGCGCACGCTGTCGGCCGAGGGCATCCTCGCGCAGTCGCCGGACCTGGTGATCGCGTCCGACGAGGCTGGCCCACCCGCGGTGATCGAGCAGCTGCGCAGCGCGGGGGTGCGGGTCGAGCGCATGCCGGCGGCGCAGACCCCGGAGCAGGCGGTCGCGCGGATCACCGCGATCGGCGCGGCGATCGAGCGGCCGGCCGCGGCGCTCGCGGTGCGGGTGCAGCGCGAGATCCACGCCGCGCGCAGCCGGGTCGCGCCGGAGGGCCCTTCGTTCGTGATGGTGTACGCGCGCGGCGCGGGCACGATGATGGTGTCGGGGCGCGACACCGCCGGCGCGGCGATGATCGAGCTCGCCGGCGGGCGCAACGCGACCGCGGGGTTCACGGGTTGGAAGCCGCTCTCGGCGGAGGCGCTGATCGAGGCGGCGCCGGAGGTGATCGTGGTGCCGGCGCGTGGCCTGGCCACGCTCGGAGGGATCGACGGCCTGCTCGCGGCGCCGGGCGTCGCGCAGACTCCCGCCGGGCGCGCGAGGCGGATCGTCGCGTTCGACGACCTGCTGCTGCTCGGGTTCGGGCCGCGGCTCGGGCCGGCGATCGACGACCTGGCCCGGCAGCTCCGCGGCGGGGTGGCGACGACCGCGCACGCCGCACCATGAGGCCACACGCGCCCCGTGCGCTCGCTGCGCTCGCGATCGCGCTCGCCGTCGCGATGATCGTCGCGATCGGCCGCGGCGCGGTCGCGCTGTCGCCGGTCGAGGTGCTGGCCGCGATCGGCCGCCGGCTCGGGCTGGCGCTCGACGCCTCGGATCGGGA
>JBQCJR010001038.1:0-2346 GCA_051952595.1 Kofleriaceae bacterium | reverse complement strand
CGCCCTGGAACCGCGAGACGTCGATGCCGTAGACCGTGGGCCCATCGGCGCACACCGACATCTCCTGGGCGGTGGCCGACAGCGCCGGGCCGCGTGGATCGCTGGTCGGATCGCTCGCCGGCTCGGTCGCACACGCCGCGACGAGCATCAGCGCGGCGGCGCGCATGTCACGCCGCCCGGCGCGCGCGGCGCCGCACCAGACCGAGGACGACGAGCAGGGTCGCGCCGCCGAGGCCGCCGCCGCCGGTCGCGCAGCCGCCGCCGATCGAGCTGTCGTCGCCGCCGCTGCTGGTGCCGCTGCCCTCACCGTTGCGCCGCCGCTCGAGCGCGATCTCGGTCTGCGCGTCGACGCCCGCCGCGACCGCCACCTCGACCACGCGGGTCTCGTGGCCGTCCGCCGACACCGTGAGCGTGCGCGTGCCGACCGCGAGGTCGGTCAGCGTGAACGTGCCGTCGTCCGGCGTCACGACCGCCGCGCCGCCGGCGAGCTCGACCTTGGCATTGGCGAGCGGGCCGAGATCGTCGACCACGCGGCCGGAGATCGAGCCGCGCTCGTCGATCGGCATCGGCTCGCGCGGCTCGTACGGCGCGAGCCCGTAGTGGCGCTGGAGCGCGCGCAGGTGGGCCAGCGCCGCCTTCTGGCGCTCGACCGGCGACGCGAGCTTGGCCGCGTCGGTCGCGTTGGTGATGAACGCGAGCTCGTGCAGCACCGCCGGCGCCGCGGTCTCGCGCAGCACCGCGAAGTTCTCGGTCTTGTTGCCGCGGTCGGTCAGCCCCCACGCCGCGAGCATCTCGGCCTGCACCAGGTTGCGCAGCGCCGCGCCCTCGCCGGCGTTGGTGTACGAGAACGTCTCGGTGCCGTTCGCGGTCGCGTTCGAGAACGCGTTCGAGTGGATCGACATGAACCGGTCGGCGCCCTGGTTGTTCGAGTACGCCGAGCGCGCGGCCAGCGAGACGAACGTGTCGTCGCTGCGGGTCATCAGCGCCGCCCACGCGCCGCCGCCCGCCTGGTCCGCCGTGTCGGCCTCGAGCAGCCCCTTGAACCGCTGCGAGACGTCGAGCACGACGTTCTTCTCCTCGATGCCCGTGCCGGTGCCGCCCGGATCCGTGCCGCCGTGGCCGGGGTCGATCACGATCTTCGGCTGCGCGGCCGCGACTCCGGAGAGCGCGGCGAACACCAAGGCGATCGCGAGCGCACGCAGCGCTGTCGTCGAGCGGGCTCGCATCACGGCACCACCCGCGCGACGAACACGCCGCCCTGGTTGTCGTCGAACGCGATCGAGGCGCCGCTCGGCGCGAAGCTCGGGCGCCGCTCGATCGTGCGCTCGGTGGCCGTCAGCGTCGAGACCCGGTCGGTCGCGACGTCGTAGAGGTAGAGGTCGGAGGCGACCACGTCGTGGCCGTCGTCCTCGGTGACCTCGAACACCACGCGGCGGCTGTCCGGCGACCACGCCGGGTGGGTGCCTGCGCCGATGTGGACCAGCGCGCCGGTCGACCGCACGTAGAGGTGGAGGCCGGTCGCCAGGCCCTGGAACACGACCTTGTCGCCGTCCGGCGCGACCACAGCGCCGAAGAACCGGTCGCCCGAGCCGATCTCGATCAGCGCGCCCGCGCGGTCGACGTACATCCGGTCGTCGCGGGTGAACGCGAGCGGGGCGGTCGGGGCCGCGGTGCGCACCCGGCCGTCGCGATCGATCCGCAGGTCGCGGCGGGCGCCCGCGCGGAGCGCGCGATACGCGACCGCGCCGTCGGTGGTCCACCGCGCGTGCACGCCGGCCTCGGCGTCGTCGGTCAGCCGGCGAACCGCGCCCCCGGCGAGCGGCGCGATCGCCAGCCCACGCAGCTTCGAGCCGGTCACCAGCAGCTCGCGGCCATCCGGCGCGAACTGCGGCGCGAGGTAGTCGCCGCGCGCGACCTCGCGGGTGTCAACCAGGCGCTCGGCCTGGGCGGTCCCCGCGGTGGCGAGCAGGGTCAGGAGGATCGAGGAGCGCACCGCGGGCCCTGCTGCAAGCCGCGTGCTCCGTGTCGTGGATGGGTTCCGCATGGTTACAACGAGATCGGTGAGGACGGTCGTGGGCAGTGATCTACCGCGTGTGCAGTGGACGACGCGATCTGCATGCAGATCGAGATGACGATACGCTGTGGGCCGTGCGGAAGGCGATCACGATCTTGGTCATTGCGGCGTGCTCCGCGACGGATCGCGATCGCGATCCCGAGCGCGATCGAGCCGGGCGCGAGCTCGCTGCGATGGATCTGGCCGAAGCGAGCAACTTGTTGCGCAATTCGATCACCAGCTGTCACGGGCTCGTGCGGGCGCTCGACCGGTTGGACCACGCGCCGATCACC
>JBQCJR010001037.1:0-4116 GCA_051952595.1 Kofleriaceae bacterium | reverse complement strand
AGGCTCGCGACATCCGCGCGCGTCGTCGAGCGAAAGGTCGCGAGTTCTCACGTCTTGCTCACCACGAATCGGTCTCCGCGCCGGTCGCGCGACGCTATGGTGAGGTCGCCCGTCATGACGTCGACAGAACGCCCGAATGCAACCGTGCTCGTCGTCGACGACGAGGAAGATACCGCGCTGCTGCTGCGGGACCTCCTGCGCAAGCGAGGCTACGTCGCCGAGGCCGTGACCTCGGGGGCGCAGTGCCTCGAGTACCTGCGCAACAACCAGGTCGATGTGGTGGTCACCGACATCCAGATGCCGGGGATGACCGGGATCGAGCTGTGCGAGCACCTGTATGTCCGGTTTCCGGACATCGCGCCGATCGTGTTGACCGGCTACGGCCGGCTCGATACCGCGATCGCGGCGATCCGCGCCGGCGCGTACGACTTCCTGACCAAGCCGGTGACCGGCGAGTCGATGCAGGTGGCGATCGATCGCGCGCTCGAGCACTTCGCGCTCCAGCGCGAGGTCAAGCGGCTGCACGCCGAGCGGCCGTCCGATGCGCCGATCGAGGGCCTCGTCGGCGAGAGCGCGGCGATCCGGCAGCTGATCCAGATGATCCGGCGGATCGCGATCAACGACGCGACCGTGCTGATCGCGGGCGAGTCGGGCACCGGCAAGGAGCTGGTCGCGCGCGCGCTCCACCTGATGTCGGTGACCCGGCGCGATCAGGCGTTCGTCGCGATCAATTGCGGCGCGATGCCGGCGCCGCTGCTCGAGAGCGAGCTGTTCGGGCACGTGCGCGGCGCGTTCACCGATGCCAAGGCGTCGCGGCCGGGGCTGTTCGTGCAGGCCGGCGCCGGCACGATCCTGCTCGACGAGATCGGCGAGATGCCGCTCGACATGCAGGCCAAGCTGCTCCGCGTGCTCCAGCAGCGCACGGTGCGGCCGGTCGGCGCCGACGAGGAGGTGCCGTTCGAGGCACGCGTGATCGCCGCGACCAACCGCGATCTCCCGACCGAGGTCGAGGAGGGGCGGTTCCGGGAAGATCTGTTCCACCGCATCAACGTCGTGGCGATCGATGTCCCGCCGCTGCGCGCGCGGGGCGGCGACGTGCTGGTGCTCGCCAAGGTGTTCGCCGAGCGCGCGGCGACCCGCAAGGGCAAATTCCTCACCGGGATCACCCGGCAGGCCTCGCAGCTCCTGGTCGACTATCCGTGGCCGGGCAACGTGCGCGAGCTCGAGAACTGCATCGAGCGCGCGGTGGCGCTGTCGCGCGGCGAGGAGCTCGAGGCGTCCGACCTGCCGGCCAAGGTGGTCGAGCACAAGAGCACGCGGCTCGAGCTGACCACCGACTCGCCGGCCCAGCTGCTGACCCTCGCCGAGGTGCAGCAGCGGTACGTGATGCAGGTGGTGGCCGCGACCGGAGGCAACAAGACCCAGGCGGCGCGCATCCTGGGCATCGACCGGCGGTCGATCTACCGGCGGCTCGAGCCCGACACCGAGCGCCGGACGTCCGAATCTGGCGGCTAAGCAGCCAGCGATTGCGGGGCGCGACGACGTCGCCCCCGGGCCGTTCGACGCGCCGTCTGTGTGCGCCGAAAAGCCAGCGTCGAGCCGCTGCGAGTGGCTCGACGGCTGACTCGCCCACCGGCACCGCACCTGCGGTCGTGACGTTGCTCGGCACGCGGCGCGCTGGGCGGCGCTGAGTGCATGACCCGCCTGGCAATTCGCAGCCCCGCTGAACGAATTGTACGCCCGTTGCGATACCCTCGTTGTGCTCGCAACAGCTCGCGGAGCGATCCGAGGACCGCGGCCGCGAAAGGTACCGATCGATGCTGGAGTTGCTTCACTTAAAGAACGTTGGGCCGGCGCCCGAGCTGAGGTTAGACCTCGCCGAGCGACTCAACCTCATCACCGGGGATAACGGTCTCGGCAAGAGCTTCTTGCTCGATGTCGCTTGGTGGGCGTTGACACGGCGATGGCCGCACGACCTGAACGAGAACCTGACGTCGGGCTACGCTGCACGGCCGATAGATGTCGGCAAGCCCGCGACCATCGAGCTCGCGCTGGAGAGCAAGGCCGGGCGGGTTGCGTACCGGAGCCCGTACGTTCCCGACGAGCAATCCTGGCTCGGCAAACAAGGGCGACCGTGGAACCCAGGGCTCGTGATCTACGCCCTCGCCGATGGCGGCTTCGCGGTTTGGGACCCAGCACGCAACTACTGGAAGAAGAAGGGCGGCGTCGACACGGTGCAGGATCGCGTCCCGGCGTACGTGTTCAGCGCCAAAGATGTCTGGGACGGGCTCCGTATGCCCATCGGTGGCAGTTCGACGCTGGTATGCAACGGACTCATCGCGGACTGGGCGTCGTGGATTCGCGAGAAGAGCGCCGATGCGAAGCGAATGGCAGCGGTGGTCTCGCTCCTGGCACCTGGCCCCGGCGGTGACCGGATCAAGCCGGGCACAAGCTTCGCCCGCCTCTCCGTGAACGACGTACGTGACATCCCGACCATTCGGATCGGCTACGGGCAGGACGTGCCGATCTTGTACGCCTCCCTCGGCGTCCGCCGGATCACGGCGCTCGCGTACATGTTGTCCTGGGCATGGCGCGAACACGTCATCGCCTCGAAGCAACTCGGCCAGCCACCTTCGTCGCGCATCATCATGCTGTTCGACGAGATCGAAGCGCACCTCCACCCGCGCTGGCAACGAGCGATCATTCCTGCACTTCTCGAGGTGGTCACTACGCTCACTGGCGACGAGGAAGCGTCGGTGCAGCTCATCGCCGCCACACACTCGCCGCTCGTGCTCGCGTCGGTCGAATCCCTCTTCGACGTCGACAAGGACGCGTGGTTCGATCTCGATATCGAGAACCGACGAGTCGTGCTGAGGAAGCGGCCGTTCGTTCGCCACGGTGAGGTCGGGAACTGGCTCGTCAGCGAAGCCTTCGACCTCAAGGAGCCGCGCTCGATGAAGAGCGAGGAAGCCATCCAGCGGGCACGTGCACTACTCGACGCGAAGCAACCCTCCGACAGCGAGATCGCCGAGGTCGACGGCCAGCTACGTCATGCCGGGCTCCCCGACATCGACCCATTCTGGGTTCGATGGGGGTTCTTCCTCGAGCAAAGGAAGCGGAATCCCAAGGCTCGAGCGGCGCGCCCGAAGGCACGCCGATGATCCCCGTCACCCTCGCTCCAGAGCCCGCCGACTTCGACAAGAAGATTCGCCAGCCTGGGCTGTCGGCGATCGACGAGCTGGTTGGCCGCCCCCCTCGGCTCAAACGTCGCGGACCAAAGCGGAGCGCGATCGCCACGACGGAAGCCAAGATTCCGGCAGACAAGTTCCCGCCATTCTGGAGAGAGGCACTCGAAGACCTACTCGACGGCTACGAGCGTCGCTGTGCATACCTCGCGATGTACCTCCATCACGCGACCGGGAGCCCGACCGTCGACCACGTCTTGCCGAAGTCCTACGCGTGGGAGCTCGTGTACGAGTGGTCGAACTATCGGCTGTGCGCCTCGATCATCAACTCCAAGAAGAACAATCTGCTCGACCTCATCGACCCGTTCGACGTGGCGCCGGGGTGGTTCGAGCTGAACCTGGCCACATTCCATGTGGTCAGAGGCGAGGCGGCCCCCACGACACAGCACGCGAAGATCGACGCGACGCTGCCGGTACTCAATCAACGCGACTGCTGGAAGGAGCGGGAGGAGTATGTCGCCTGCTATCGACGCGGCCCTACCCACAAGGGCATCGACCTGACGTACCTTGAGCATCGCGCGCCCTTCGTCGCCAGTGAGCTTCGCCGGCAGGGGCAACTGGTGCGCGGCGACAGGTGACCAGCGGCAGCCGGAAATCCGCCGCCCGGGCTGTGGTAACGTGCCCGCCGATGCCGGTCGACGACCTGCGCTCGGGTACCTGGGTCACATACATCGGCGGACGTGCGACCTCGGCGCGACTGCGCCGGTGCCGCGTGGAGGTGGTGTCGGGGCCGGACGCCGGGCTGGTGCGCGAGATCGAGGCCTCGGTGATCCGGATCGGCGCGCGCCGCGGCAACGACGTCCAGCTCACCGACTCGAAGGTCTCGGGGCTGCACTGCGAGATCCGGCTCGACGACCGCGGCTACCGGCTG
>JBQCJR010001036.1:0-9724 GCA_051952595.1 Kofleriaceae bacterium | reverse complement strand
CGTCGAGGACATGGTGTTCAAGAAGGGGGAGGGGCGCAGGCTCCCGCAGCCGCAGGGGTTCAACAAGCAGAAGCTATGGACCGCCTGCAACTTCCGGTTCCGCCTCGACGGCTTCGAGCAGGCCTGCCGCCGCGTCTCGAAGGTCGAGTCGTTCACGGTCAAGCAGAAGATCATCGAGTACCACATGGGTGGTAGCCGCTCGCCGCTCAAGACGCCGAGCCAGATCGACTTCCCGCAGATCTCGTTCTACGTGCCCGAGGCCGACGCCGAGCCGTTCATGAAGCACTTCACCAAGCGCGCGGTGAAGGGCGAGGTGCCGGGCCGGCTCAACGGCATGATCCAGACGCTCGACAACCAGGACTCGAACCTGTTCACGCTGACGTTCAAGGGCGCGGACATCGTCAGCATCGTCCCGGACAAGTCCGAGGCGCAGAGCGAAGAGATCAAGCAGGTGAAGATCGATATCTACATCGAGTCGATGGAGTTCGAGTACATCGCGATGCAGGTCGAGTAGCGCGCGCCCGCGCTCGCTCGTCTGCCACTCCATTCACGACGCGTTCGCCACCGCCGCGCGGTGGGGATCAGTTCTGCTCGCCTTCGCAGCGCAGCGACTGCCAGCGCTCGATCGCCTCGAGCTTGGCCGCGCCGAGCAGCTCGGCCACGGCCTCGAGCTCGTCCGGATCGTTCGCGAACGCCTGGATCGGGGTCAGCACGAAGGCGAGCACGTCGAGCGCCTTCCGCGGATTCGGCTGGTAGGTGCTGCTGTACAGCGTCTCGCCCATGACGGCCACCCTCACACTTCCAGATCTCGGCGCCAAATTTTTTGATCTCGTGGTGAGCTGCGGAGAGGAGCGGAGAGCGGCGGACAGGGGCGGAAAGCCCGATGGGGCGCGGCGGCCGTTGCTATAGTCCCCGCGTTTTGGACGACGTGGCCTCCGAGCGGCACGACGGGCGAGGCGGGACCACGCGCCTCGGCTCCTACGAGATCATTCGCGGGCTGGCGCGCGGAGGAATGGCCGAGCTGTTCCTCGCGCGCTCACCCGGTAAGGGTGGGTTCGAGAAGGTCGTCGTCCTCAAGAAGATCCTGCCCAAGTACGCGTACAGCGCCCGGATGGTGCAGCTGTTCCTGGACGAGGCGCGGCTCGCCGCCAGCCTCAATCACTCGAACATCGTGCAGGTCTACGACGTCGGCAACGACGGCGGGGACTACTTCTTCGCGATGGAGTACCTGCACGGCCAGGACGTGCGATCGATCCTCCACCGCGCGTGGCAATCGCGGGATCAGGTGCCGCTCCGCCACGCGATCCACGTCGCCACGCACGTCGCCGCTGCGCTGCACTACGCGCACGAGCGCCGACGCTCCGATGGCTCGCTGCTCGGCATCGTGCACCGCGACGTCTCGCCTTCGAACATCCTGGTCTCGTACGACGGCGCGGTGAAGCTGGTCGATTTCGGCGTCGCCAAGACGGCGCTCAGCACGGTCAAGACCCGCACCGGGACGCTGCGCGGCAAGATCTCCTACATGTCGCCCGAGCAGGCCAAGGGCGCGCCGATCGACCGCCGCAGCGACATCTTCTCGCTCGGGATCGTGCTGTGGGAGATGGTCACGACGCAGCGGCTGTTCCGCGGCGAGAACGATCTCCAGACCCTCCAGCTGATCATCAACCAGCCGCCCCGCCGGCCCTCGGAGGTCCAGCCGGCGTGCTCGCCGGCGCTCGAGCGGATCATCCTGCGCGCGCTCGCGCAGGACGTCGACGAGCGCTACCAGACCGCCGAGGAGCTGCTGCACGAGCTCGACGCGCTGGCCCACCTCGAGGGCATGACGCCGTCGCCCGCCGCGCTCAGCTCGTACGTCGGGACGCTGTTCGACGCCGAGCTGCGATCGTGGCACGCCGCGCAGGAGCGCGGGGTCGCGCTCTCGGAGCACCTGACGAGCATCGGCGACCTGACCACGCCGATCAGCGAGAGCGACTTCATCGAGGCGTTCGATCTCGACGCGATGATCGAGGAGGACGACGAAGAGACCGCGGAGGCTGACGACACGATCGGCCCGGTGCCGATGCCGGTGATGCCGCCGGCCGAGATTCCGCCACCTGCGATGCCGCCGCCTGCGATGCCGCCGCCTGCGATGCCGGTGATGCCGCCGCCTGCGATGCCGCCGCCTGCGATGCCGCCGCCTGCGATGCCGCCGCCGATGGATCCGGCGTTCGCCGCGGCGCCGGCGCTCGTCGCGCCGTCGAACCCGTGGCCGTTCGCGAGCGGCAGCTCCCCGGTGACGCCGAGCCGGCCCTTCCCCGCCGCCCCGCCGCCGCCGCTCGATCCGTGGGCCGCCGATCGCATCTTGCGACGCGGCGTGCGCGCGACGTACGTCGTGCTCGCGATCGTCCTGCTCCTGGCCATCCTCAAGGGCGCGTAGCGGAAGGCGCGTGCAACGGCGTGTGGCCGAGCCGGCCGCATGTCAGGATGCCCGCCATGCCACGCTCGAAGGTCGCGGTGATCCGCGTTCGCCCCGGCACGATCCTCGACGATATCGACCGCCTGCACGATCTCGCGGAGGTCCAGCGCGCGCTCGCCCCGGGCGTCCAGACGATCCTCAAGGACAACATCTCGTGGCACTTCCCGTTCCCCGGCGCGAACACCACGCCGTGGCAGCTCGAGGGCGTGACCCGCAGCCTGCGCGCGCGCGGCTACGAGGATCTCGTCTGCGTCCAGAACAAGACGGTGGTGACCGACGCGTTCAAGGGCGAGGACCTGAACGGCTATCTCCCGATCTTCAAGCGCTACAACGTCCCGGTCCGCTACAACTTCAAGCCCGAGGACATGTCGTGGTCGGTCTACCGGCCGAAGGCGAAGATGCTCGTGCTGGACAAGATCTTCCCCGAGGGGATCGAGGTCCCGGACGCGTTCCACGGCACCAACATCGTCCAGCTGCCGACGACCAAGTGCCACATCTACACCACCACCACCGGCGCGATGAAGAACGCGTTCGGCGGGCTGCTCAACACCCGCCGGCACTACACGCATAGCTGGATCCACGAGACGCTCGTCGATCTGCTCGCGATCCAGAAGGAGATCCACCGCGGGCTGTTCGCGGTGATGGACGGCACCACGGCGGGCGACGGCCCGGGGCCGCGCACGATGCGGCCGGTGGTCAAGGACGTGATGCTCGCGTCCGAGGATCAGGTCGCGATCGACGCGGTGGCCGCGGCGATGATGGGCTTCGATCCGATGTCGCTGGCGTACATCCGGCTCGCCGACGAGGCGGGGCTCGGCAACGGCCGGCGCGAGAACATCGAGGTGGTGGGCGATGTCGAGCTCGCCGACGAGCGGTGGGGGTTCTCGGTCGGCGACAACGGCGCCTCGAGGGTCGGCGACGTGATGTGGTTCGGGCCGCTCAAGCGGTTCCAGAAGCTGTTCTTCCACACGCCGCTGGTGAACCTGTTCGTGCTCGGCTCGGAGGTCTATCACGACTACTACCGATGGCCGTTGCGCGACCGGAAGGTGTTCGAGCACTGGCGGCGCTCCACGCACTGGGGCCGGCTGTTCGAGCACTACCAGTCGCACGGGATCCTCGCGCTGCCCGAGCCGGCGGGCGCCCCAGAGACCGGCCAGGCCGGGCAGGCCGGCTAGGATCGCTCAGGGATCCGGCCCGGATTCGACCAGCTCGCGCAATCGCTCGATCGCCTGGGCGTGGAGCCGGCTGGCCCACGACTTGGAAATCCCGAGCTCGGTGCCGGCCTCGAGCAGGTTCTTGCCCTCCCAGTAGTGCTTGGTGAGCAGCTCGCGCTCCTTGTCCGGGAGCGCGTCGAGGGCGGCGCGCAGCCGCGCCGCGATTCGCGTGGTGTGCAGCTGATCTGCCACCGCCGGCGCGTCGGCCGCCGGATCGAACTTCTTGTGCTCGCGCAGCGCCTCGAGCGAGGTGACGTACATCGTGCGGATCGCCGACATCGCATCTCGGATCGAGGCCAGCGCCTCGACGCCCTGGGGCGGTGCGGCGCCGCGCCGGGCGGCCCCCCGATCGCGCTCGCCGCGGTGCTCGAGGTAGTCGCCGGCGGCGCGCAGCGCGACCAGCTTGGCCCAGGTCCGCCGCGGGAGCTGAGTGGCGCGGCGCAGGCCATCGATGATCGCGCCGTGTACGCGGTACCACGCGAAGGTCGAGAACGTGGCGCCCTTGCCGGGATCGTACCGGGTGGCGGCCTCGGCGAGCCCCTCGTTGCCGAGCGCGATCAGCTCCTCCAGCTCGATGTAGTGGCGCACCCGAGGGTGGATCGTCGCGGCAACGCGCTTCACCAGATCCAGGTGCCGCTCGATCAGCCGGGCACGCTCGGACGCATCCACGCCGCGAACGTACCGCAACCGCGCCAGTTGCTGTACGTTCGGCGCGTGGGTGTGTTCACGCGGCTGGGAGAGCCTGAGCTCCGCCACATCGCCAGTACCTTCTCGCTCGGCTCGTTGCGCGGATTCGTCCCGATCGCCGCGGGCACGATCAACTCCAACTACGCGCTCGAGACGACCGACGGGCGATGGTTCGTCCGGGTCAACGAGGGCAAGGCCGAGGTCGACGTCGCCTGGGAGGCGCGGCTGATCGACGCGCTCGCCGATCGCGAGGTGATCACCCCGCCGCCGGTCTACGCGATCGATCGCAGGCCATACGCGCAGCTGCTCGGGTCGCGCGGCAAGTGGGTCAGCGTGTTCCCGTGGCGCGACGGCCGCCACCTCGCGCCGGAGGAGGTCACCCCGCAGCTCGTCGGCGAGCTCGGCGAGGCCCTGGCGGCGTTCCACCTGGTCGGGCTCGAGCTGCCGGCGTCGTGGCGGCGCGGCAGCATCTACGACCACGATCACCTGGTGGGCCGCTACGAGCGGTTCGCACGCTCGCTCGACCCGGCGCTCCAGTCGGCGGTCCGGCTGCTCGGTGAAGAGCTGGCCCACGCCGCGAACGCTGCGCCGGCCCGCCGCCGCGCGACCTCCGGGATCATCCACGGCGATCTGTTCCGCGACAACGTGCTGTGGGAGGGCGGCCGGGTCAGCGCGATCCTCGACTTCGAGCAGGCCTCCGGGGGCAGCCTTTCGTATGATCTCGCAGTCTGCATCAACGACTGGTGCTGGACCGGCGAGCCGCGGCTCGATCTCGCCGCCGCGCTGATCGCCGGCTACCAGCGGCGGCGCAAGCTGCCGGCGACCGACCGGGAGGCCCTGGCGATCGAAGTGCGGGCGGCGGCGGCTCGGTTCACGATCACCCGAATCACGGATGTCTATTTGGCAAGGGTCGAGAACCCCGAGAAGGACTTTCGTGCCTTTCTGGCGCGCTGTGAAGCTTGGCGAGGCCCTGCGCTTGGCCAACTTAGCTCGCTGTTGTAGCGTTCGCGCCTGGCGTACCTCCTGCAACGTCGGGTGCTGGATTCATGAAACGGTTGTTCTTGATCGCGGCGAGCGTGTCGATGTCGATCGCCGCCTGTGGACCCAAGCGCGCGTACGTCGTGGGCACGAAGGTCCCGTTCACCGATGCCAACAAGTCCGTGCTCGATGCCTGCGAGGAGTATCGCCTCGCGGTCGAACGCGGCGACTCGGACGCGCTGATGCTGATGGCCCACCAGCAATACTGGGAGGACAGCGGCACCCCGTCGGGCAGCGATGACTACGGGTACGAGGGCCTGCGCAACGTGCTGCTGACCCGGCTCGCCAAGGCGACCGACATTCGCTACTCGGTCCGCTACGTCGGCGTGCAGCAGCAGTGTCAGAACGAGTTCAAGCCGGGTTGCCGGGCGGCCGTCGATGTCCTGATCGACGCGAGCTTCACGGTGACCAACGCGTACGGCAAGGCGAGCCGCCCCGACAAGCGGGACCAGAACCAGCTCGTGCTCGAGTGGGACGGCCGCCGCTGGCTGTTCCTCAGCGGGATGTAGCGCCCGCCGCGGCGTCGAGCTGCATCCGCTCGAACCAGTCCTGGGCGAGCGCGCGGTCGCCGCTCGACATCGACGAGCTCCCCAGGGTCGCGATCGCGACGGAGAGCCGGTGGAGATCGCCGGTGCGGTAGGCGGCCACCGCGAGCCGCCGCGCGGCGTTCTTGACGAACGCGGGGCCGGGCAGGCCCTGGGCGAGCGCCAGCGCGAGCTCGGGCGCCGCGGTGTCCCACTCGCCGCGCGCGGCGCGCTGGAGGCCGAGCAGGTAGTGCCCGAACCCGAGCTGCGGCTCGGCGATCGTCGCGAGCAGCGCGTGGTGCACGGACGGCACGCCGCGGCCCGGTGCGAAGAAGTAGTTGCGCAGCGCGATCGCGGCCGGCCCGGGGTGCGCGAGCGCGAACGCCATTCCGTCGAGGGTGCGGCGCTCGTTCGGATCGATCGGTAGCTCGACCGCCTCGCCGACGATCGCGCGCGCTCGCTCGAGCCGGCCGCGCTCGCCGGCCAGTCGTGCGAGCCGCTCGTAGGCCTGGGCGCGCAGGCTCGAGGTGACGCCGTCGCGGTCGTACGCGATCGAGATCCACGACAGCTCGGCCTCGGTGCGCTCGATCAGATCACCGACCGAGAGCAGGTCGCCGAGCTCCATGCGGTGGCGCGGCTCCTCGGGCGCGTCGCTGCACACCTCGCGCAGCAGCGCGACCGCGCGCGGCCGGTCGCCGTCGCCCAGCGCCTCGTACGCGCGCTCGCGGCGCGCGGCGATCGCGTGTGGGCACGGCCGCGAGAACACGCTGCCGCCGCGGAACCGCTCCTCCTGGCCCTTGATCGTCGAAGGGGGCAGGGCGATCTCGGAGACCATCGCGCGCCACTCCGCCTCGAGCGCGCCGCGCGGCATGCCGTACGCCGCGTCGAAGTCGCCGCCGGTCTGGTACAGGGTGCGCAGCCGCTCCGGGCCGTGGCGATCGAGCAGGAACCGCAGGAACGACCCGGCGGTGGTGTAGCCACGCGCCGAGGACACCGTGAAGAACTGGAGGCCAAACAGCGAGCCCACCGAGGGCAGCCGGCCGAGCTCCTGCATCGCGCGCACCGCCTCGTGCGGGCTCGGCCGGTCGTAGCCCGCCGGCCAGTCGACCGCGACCGCGAACCCCTCGATCATGCCGGGGCTGATCATCATCGGCACGCCGAGCACGGTCTGCGCCGAGACCCCGAAGATCGGATCGCCGAACGCGCTCGCCACCGCGTGCGCGATCTCGTGGCGCAGCGAGCCGTGGGGAAACGGCCGGTGCTCGAGGTAGATCTCGCGCCGCCACGGCTTGGCCATCTCGACGTCGCGGGCGCCGAACAGCCGCGCCTTCTGCTCGCGATCCGCGAACACGAACGAGTGGATCTTGCCCGGCGGCTCGACGCCGACCTGGCGCACGACCTGGGCGTAGCGGAACTCGTGGTCGCGGGCGATCAGATCGATCTCCTCCTCGATCTCCGGGGTGCGCGCGTAGGTGATGACGAAGTGCGCGGTCTCGAGCCGGCCGCCGAGCGCGTCCTGGAAGTCGTCGACGTCCGGCGCATAGCCGAGCCGGCCGGCCTGGGTGTGCAGGACGAGCGCGGCGGCGGTGGCGAGCGCGGCGGTGGCCCAGGTCGCGCGGCGCGGACCGGCGGGGCGGGGGGCGCGCAGCCGGGCGCGGAACGCGGCGACGTCGAGCCGGCTCGCGAGCAGCGCCAGCGCGGCGATCACCCACAGCAGCTGCTCGAGCCGCGACCACACGAGCGCGGCGGTGAGCCGGACGTTCTCGTCGTAGAGGTTGCCCGGGAAGTAGCCCAGGATCGCGTTGTAGGTGTAGACCGGCGGGGTCGCATAGAACCGGTACAGCGCCGCGGCGGCGACCGCGAGCAGCACCACCACGCCGAGGATGCCGCCGATCCAGCGGCGCGGCCCGACGAGCACGCCGATCGCGTGGCCGGTCGCGCCGGCCAGCGCCGCGGTCGCGATCGGCAGCGCGAGGTACGCCTCGATCCCGAACCACCAGTCGCAGGTCGGCACCCAGATGCCGCGCACCGCGGAGATGAGCGCCGGGATCGCCGCCACTGCGATCGCCAGGCCGGCGGCACCGGCGGTCGAGCGGGCGAGGGTGCGGCCCGGCCAGGTCGCGCGCGCGATCCCCGGCGCGTCCATGGTCTGGAGCTCGCGGGCGACGGCGCGGCCGACGTCGAGCCCCATGATCGCGGAGAACAGCGCCGCGGCGAGGGCGAGCTCGAAGCCGAGCACCCCGAACAGCGGCAGCCGGCCGAGCCCCAGCCCGAGGGCGACCGCGAGCCCGACCCAGATCCTCAGCCGCCAGCGACCCACCGCCCGGCGCATCGCGACCCACAGGTGACCGCCGCTCATCCAGCGATCCTGCTATGGTGGGGCCCCGTGGAGGAAGCCCAGGAGCCCGAGCGCCGCGCCGAAGCGCGTCGACCGATCGAGCTCAAGGTCGAGTACAAACGGCTCAACACGTTCTTCGCCGACTACACCAAGAACATCTCGCGCGGCGGGACGTTCATCAAGACGAGTCGCCCGCTCCCGGTCGGGACCGAGTTCCTGTTCCAGCTGTTCGTGCCCGGGCGGGACGAGCCGCTGACGATCCACGGAGAGGTGCAACGCATCATCGATGTCGTCGTCGGCGGCGCGCAGCCTGCCGAGCCCGTCGAGCCTGGCATGGCGATCAAGTTTGTCTACCGTGAGGGAGATCCGCAGGCCGAGATCGCCCGCATCGTCGAAGGCATGATGACCGAGAGCTTGGGTCCACGCCTCTACGCCAAGCTCATGGACCAAGCGCACAAGCGCAAAGGCTGACGTGGCATCCGCAAGGTTCCTTCGCTATCTCGCCCCGAACCTGATCACGCTGTCGTCGATGATCTTCGGGCTGGTGTCGCTATGGGCGTCCCACACCGGCCGCTGGGATCTCGCCGCCTGGATGATCATCTACGCCGTGCTCACCGACCGGCTCGACGGCCTGGTCGCCCGCGCGGTCAAAGGCACCAGCGAGCTGGGCATGCAGCTCGACTCGTTCGCCGACTTCCTCAACTTCGGGGTCGCGCCGGCGTTCCTCGTGTTGACGTATCTCTCGGGGCGCGCGGACCTGCCGTACCACCACGGCGGCACCGCCCACACCCTGCTGTTCGTCGCGTGCGGCGGCTACATGCTGTGCGCGGTGTTCCGGCTCGCGCGCTACAACGTGCTGAGCGACGACCAGATCCCGACGAAGATCTTCTTTGGGTTCCCGACCACGCTCGCTGGCGGCATGCTCGCGATCTGGTTCCTGCTGCTGCTCAAGTACGACCCGTCGTTCAGCCCGAGCTTCGGCGGCGGCAAGCTGTTCGGGCATTCGCTCGAGACCCCGTCCGACGTGTGGAAGTACTTCCCGATCGCCGTCGCGGTGATGGGCTACCTGATGGCGTCGCGCCTGCCGATGCCCAAGGTCGGGATGACCAAGAGCAAGGTGGTGAGCGCGTTCCTGCTCACCCTGGTCGCGCTCGGCTACGTATGTGGCTTCGCGATGCGGTACCCGGAGATCTGCTTCTGGATGCCGACGGTGTGGAGCGTCATGTTCCTGTTCTGGGGCCAGGCCTCGGCGAAGTGGCGCGCGATGTACCCGCCGCCGCTGTTCCCCAAGCGGTCGGTCGAGCACGAGAAGCCGGTGATCCGGCCGCAGGCCGACATCGAGGACATCGTCCTCGACGAGAGCTCGCCGAGCGACCCCGGCGCGCGCTGATCGCGCGATTTCGGGCAACACTTTGCCGCTGGGCGGCAAGCTGAGGGGTGCATGGCGGAACGCGCCCCCACCGCGGAC
>JBQCJR010001035.1:0-5133 GCA_051952595.1 Kofleriaceae bacterium | reverse complement strand
CGCGCGCGTGCGCAATGATGCAACGAAGCATTTGGCGTTGATTCGTGCCGCCGCTGATGCCCGCGGATCCGTCGATGTCCTCCGTCAAGCCGTCGTCGACGCCGCCGCGAAAGTCGGAGAGGCAAAGCGCGCAAGGGCTCTCGAGCAAGAGCGACATACCGTCCGCCAGGCACAACTTTCCGAGCTAAAAGGGCTTGAAGCAAACCTCGTAAAAGACGGCGTCCTGGAAAACAGCGTGGACTTGCTGATGCGCTCGATCAACGATGCCGCCGCGGCGGTCGCCGCGGCACGGAAGGCGGCGGATGCTGCCACCCAGAAGCAAGCAGACGCGAGCGCTGCCGACGCATCCGCCCAGAAGGCTGTTGCTGCCGCTTCTGATGAGCTCGCGCGCGCGGCGCCGCTCCGCACCACGATCGAAGAACGCCTCGCCCGCTACGAACAAGAATGGCGCGGCGCCGCGTTCTCACTTCCCCTCTCTGAGACGACCCTCGACGCGGAACAAGAACGACTCGACGCCCGGCGCACAGAGCTCGATGCCGAAGCGAGCTCGATCCCGCCTATGAGCAGTGCGCTTCAGAACTGGCAAGACTCACTCGATCTTCAGCGCCTCGAGATGCAGGTCCGTCAATCCCACGGTGCGATAGGCCGTGAAGAACACACAAAGGCGCTTGAAGCAGGTGTCACCAGCGCAAAGAAGGCGCGCGACGACGCTGAGCGAGCGCGCGCCGCGGCGGAAGACTTGGGCGAAAGACTGCAGAGCGTCACGGCAGAGTTTGGCGGCATCGCTCTCAAGCCGTTCGATGAAGTAGTTCGTGGGCCACGAGCAAGCGCGCCTCGCGCGGGGCGACCAGGGAGTGCACCAACCACGGTCAACGGGAGCAGCCCGGCGCCCGTCGTCCAGGCACGCATAGGTGCCCGGATCCTCGGCGAGCGAATCGCCTCGGACCTGAAATCACGACATGGATGTCGCGGTCGTTGCCGCGCCGGGTCTACCGCTGCCGGTAGACGATGAAGCCGCGCGTCGGGTCGTACGGAGAGACCGCGACGGTGACGCGATCGCCGAGCACCACGCGGATGCGGTGGCGGCGAACCTTACCGGCAAGCTTGGCAAGGACCTCGTGGCCGTTGTCGAGCTTGACCCGAAAGTTTCCGCCCTTCGCGATCAAGATGACCTCGCCGTCGAGATGTACCAGCTCTTCTTTACTCACGCTTGTCCAGGGGAAATGGGGAAGGGCCTTTGGGTAGCACTTCCAGGCGCCCAAGAAAAGCGATCCGGAGCCAAGCCTGATCTACCTTACCCCCGTGGATCGCCAGCCTCCTCGCGCCACGAGCGACGAGATCGACCTCTATATCCGTACCTATTACTCCCTGCTCCGGTCGAGCGGTGACGTCCGGGTCCGCGCGTTCGAAGAAGCGCACCTGTTCTCCCGGTCGAGCCTGCACCTCGGCGCCGAGGATGCAGATCCGGATCTCGCGGCGTTCGCGTACAGCGCCGGACGATTGCCGGACTGCATGCCGCGGGTCCGCCGGATCGTGCTCGGCCAGAGCCCTCGTCAGTTCCGCTCCGCGGGCCTGCCGATCGAGCAGTGGCAGGTGGTCCGCACCCGCGGCCGCCGCCGTCCCCTCCGCTGGGATGGTGACACCACACTCGCCGCGTTCATCGCGTCCGCCAGCGACATCGACGACCTGATCCCCATCCTGACCGCCTACCAGCTCGAGTGGAACAAGCTGCGCGACCGGCTGCTGACCGCGCGGATCGCCGACGTCTCCGACGACGAGGCGCTCGCCAACGCGCTCGGCGATGCCGGGGCGGTCGCGCGGCTGCGCGGCGCGCTCGGCCCGCGCTCGAACGACATCCTGAAGGAGATGCTCGTCCACGACTGCGACATCTTCGTCCGGCTGCTCGACGGCTCGTTCCGCGAGTACCAGCGGTCGGCCCAGCGGTGGTGGAGCGCGATCGCACCCGCGGTGCCGCCCGGCCGGCCGGTGTACTTCGTGTCCTCGAACAGCCACTCGCTCGCCAACCTGCTCGGCGGCTACGCGCGGCTCCACAAGGACGACATCCTGGGGTTCCTGCGCGAACGCAACTTCGAGGATCTCGCGCCGCGCTACGACGAGGCGGTCGCCTCGGGGGATCTCGGCCTCGCGACCAACATCCTCTACTACTCGCTGCGCGCGTTCATCCACGGCGACGACACCCGGATGGTGCAGGTCCAGGAGTCCGACGCCGCCGCGGGGATCCGCGCGATCCCTTCGCCGGGGAAGATCGACGTCGACGCCCAGGTGATCGAGCTCTCCCAGCTCCGGGTCGACAACCTCGATCCCCGGATCCGGGTGCCCGGGATCGAGCGGATCGGCGAGAGCCGCGCGGTGATCATCAACATCGACTACCCGCTCGGCATGGCCGCCTACCACCACCTGACCTCGGTGGCGCTCGGCGTCGACGAGCTGCGCGGCATCTACATCATGGGCAAGGCCGCGACGCTCAACGGGCGCGTGGGCGACGTGATGATCTCCAAGGTCATCCACGACGAGCACTCGACGAACACCTACCTGTTCAAGAACGCGCTGGTCGCCGCCGACGTGCAGCCGTTCATGCGGCACGGCACGGTGCTGGACAACCAGAAGGCGCTGACCGTGCGCTCGGCGTTCCTCCAGAACCGCGAGTACATGGACGTGTTCTATCGCGAGGGCTACACGGTGATGGAGATGGAGGCCGGCCCGTACCTGTCCGCCGCCTACGAGATCGCCGAGCCGCGCCGCCACCCCAAGGACGAGATCGTCTCGCTCGTCGATCAGAGCATGTTCGAGCTCGGGATCATCCACTACGCGTCGGATACGCCGTACTCGCGGCGGCAGAGCCTGCTGTCGAAGAGCCTCTCGTACTTCGGCATGGAGAGCACGTACGGGTGCTCCAGCGCGATCGTGCGCCGGATCTTCGCGAGCGAGCTCGCGCGGCTCGCGCCATGACCGAGGCCGCCGACTTCGTCGTGATCGGGGCCGGGGTGTCCGGCCTGGGGTTCGCGAACTGGATCCGCGAGCGGCGCCCGGGGTGCACCGTGCGCGTGCTCGAGGGCGAGGCCGAGCCGGGCGGGTACTGCCGCACCGTCGTGCAGGACGGGTTCGTGTGGGACTACTCGGGCCACTTCTTCCACTTCAAGGATCCGGCGATCGAGGGGTGGCTGCGCGCGCGCATGCCCGGCCAGCAGGTGCGCACCGTCGAGAAGCGCAGCTACATCCGGTACGCGGGGCGCGACATCGACTTCCCGTTCCAGAAGCACATCCACCAGCTGCCGCACGACGAGTTCCTCGAGTGCCTGGTCGAGCTGTACTTCCGGCCGACCGGCGAGGCGCCGCCGGCGTCGTTCGGCGAGATGCTGTACCGCCGGCTCGGCAAGGGGATCACCGACAAGTTCCTGCGGCCGTACAACGAGAAGCTGTACGCCACCGACCTCGACACCCTCGACGTCGACGCGATGGGCCGGTTCTTCCCGCACGCCGACATCGCCGACATCATCGCGAACATGCGGCCGGGCGCCGCCGGGTCGGGCGGCTACAACGCGACGTTCACCTATCCCGAGGGCGGCGCGATCCAGTACATCCACGCGCTGCTCCGCGATCTGCCGCCGGACACCGTCGCGTGCGGCGAGCGCGTGCGTTCGATCGACCTCGGCGCCCGCACGATCTCGACCGACCGGCGCACGATCCGGTTCGGCCAGCTGGTCAGCTCGGCGCCGCTGCCGGCGCTCGCCCGGATGGCCGGCGTCGACCACGATCCGGCGGTGTTCAGCTCGAACCAGGTGCTGGTGTTCAACCTCGGGTTCGATCGCAAGGGCGCGCGCGGGGCGCACTGGATGTACTTCCCGGACCGCGCGCGGTCGTTCTACCGGGTCGGCTGGTACGACAACATCTTCGACACCGACCGGATGAGCCTGTACGTCGAGATCGGGGCCGCGCACGGCGCGCGGTTCGACGTGGACGCGCTGCGCGCCCGCGTGCTCGAGGATCTGGCCGCCGAGCGGATCGTCGACGGTCACCGCCTGGTCTCGCACCACCACGTGGTGCTCGATCCGGCGTACGTGCACATCACGCGGCGATCGCTCGCCGAGACGGCGCGGCTGCGCGATGCGCTCGCGCGCGCCGGGGTGCACTCGGTCGGCCGCTACGGCGGCTGGACCTATTGCTCGATCGAGGACAACCTGGTCGAGACCCGCGCGCTCGCCGACGCGCTGGCGTAGCGGCCGGCCTGGCTACTGGACCGGCACACGCGCGACGACGACGCCGTCGGCCCCGGTCGCGACCACGTCGATCACCTTGCCGTTGCTGGTCGCCAGGATCGGCGTGAGCTCGCCCGGCGTCGCGAAGTAGTACGGCGGCTGCTTCTCGCGCCACACGCCGATCACCGGGCCGCGCGCCGCGATCCCGACCACCCGGTCGCCGGCGACCGCGCCGACGCTCGACGGCCGCATGCCCTCGAGCTGGGCGACCCGGCAGGTCTCGCCACACACCAGGTAGTGCGCCGCGCCGCGCTGGTGGAGCAGGGCGGCCTCGGCGGTGCAGCCGAGCAGCTCGTGCTCGCGCAGCACGTGCGGCACCGGCGCTGTCTCGGCGCTGAACGACACGAACTGGTCGTTGCCGCCGACCCACGCGGTCTTCGCGGTGAGGCACGCGGCGGAGGCGAGGCCGTCGCCGAGCGCGATCCGCTTGCCCGGGCCGCCGTCGTGCAGGATCTCGCCGTGCATCGCGCCGTCGCCGTCGTTGTACGCGAGCAGCACCCGGCCGGCCGGATCGAGCGCGAACGCGAGCTGCTCGATCTCGATCGGCGCGTCGGCGGTCAGCTTGCCGGCGGTCGAGCGGACCACCACGAGCTGCTGGCTGCCGCCGGCGACCACCACGCCGCTCTCGGCCGTGCCCGCGACGCCGAACACCCGGCCCTGGCCGGCGACCTTGATCGCCGCCTCGCGCGGCGGCTCGCCGCGCGCATCGAGTGCGCCGATCGCGATCCCGCCGAGCTGGCCGCCGGCGCCCCACGCCGCGTCGGGCACGGTGCGCAGCACGCCACTGCCGACCGCGGCGACCACCGGCGCCGCGCCGGGCGCGAGGGTGATCTGGACCTCGCCGGTTTTGGCGGTG
>JBQCJR010001034.1:0-6165 GCA_051952595.1 Kofleriaceae bacterium | reverse complement strand
GTTCCTTGCGGCCGAGCGTCTGGGCGAGCTCGAGCTCTTCGATCGCCGCCTCGAGCTCGGGCATCGCCGCGAGCCGACCCTGACCGGTGCCGATCTCGTTCGTCGAGCGCAGGTAGTCGGGATCGCCACACGTGCGCGCCGTGCGGAGCTTCGTCATCGCGGCGAGCGCGCTGCTCGGGTCGATCGGATCGCGACCGGCGAGCAGGGCTCCCAGCATGCGGTCGAAGCCATCGCGGCGGTCCTCGAGGCAGTGCGTCGCGCGCACCGCCAGCTCGGGGCTCCACGCGTACTCGATCCGGGCGGCGTGGCACACGGCCTCGCGCTGCTGCCGCCACGACGCTGCGTAATCGTCGAGCAGCGCGGCGATCCGGGCTCGGTCATCGGCGTCGCCCGAAACGCGCTCGCGCAGGGCATCTCGCCGCGCGGGCGTCCACGTGGCATCGATCGCCGCCGCCTCGCGCTCGCAGCTCGCCGCGGCGGGCGGGGGTTCGACGTCGTCGCGGGTGGCGATCACGATCCCGGCGACACCGGCCGCCAGCGCGAGCCCACCGGCCGCGATCCACCAGCGCGATCGCCGCGACCGCGGTGGGACGAGCGCCGCGCCGAGCGCGCTCAGATCGGCGAACCTCGCGGCCGGATCGGCGGACAGCCCCCGCGCGATCGCCGCGGTCAGCCACGCCGGCAGCGAGCGCACCGGGGGCGGCCCCGCCTCGATCGCGGTCAGCTGCTCGTCGATCGTCGCCTCGGTGAAGGGCCGCCGGCCGTTCAACAGCTCGTACAGCGTCACGCACAGCGCGAACTGATCGCAGCGCGCATCGATCGGACCGGCGCGCAGCTGCTCGGGCGCCATGTACGCGGGCGAGCCGGCGAAACCAGTGGCCGCTTCGCGCGCGGCGCCCTCGGGAGGCGTGGTCTGCTCGACGTACGCGAGGCCGAAATCGGCGATCCGCACCCGGCCGTCGTCGCCGATCAGCAGGTTGCTCGGTTTGACATCGCGGTGGACCAGCCCGATCGCGTGCGCGGCGGCCAGCCCGGCGGCGGCGGCGCGCCCCACCGCGAGCACCGCGTCGATCGAGCGCGGCTCGGCCACCCAGGTCGCCGCGGTCTGGCCGCGCACGAACTCCATCGTGAAGAACACCCGGCCACCGGTCTCGCCGACGTCGTAGACCGGGACCACGTTGGGATGTGACAGCTGGGCGAGCGCGCGGGCCTCCCGCCGCAGCCGATCCTGGTAGCTACCGCCGAGCAGGTGCTCGGGCAGCAGCTTGAGCGCCACCTTGCGATCGAGCTGGCTGTCGTACGCCGCGTACACCACCCCCATCGCGCCGGCGCCGATCTGCTCGAGCAGCACGTAGCGCTCGGCCGCGACCAGCCGGGGCGCGACCACGGCCGGGCCCTGGTCGAGGACCGTGGTGGTGGTGGTGAGGTCCCGCGAGGGACCGCTCTGCGGCATTCTGCGGCAGGCTAGCAGGCCGCCCGCACGTCGTGGGTGGGTGCGGCTCGTTGTTGGCACCGTCGCGTGGGGCGCGCCACGCCGCGCAGCGGTGCGCGTGGTCGTTCGCCGCGCCCGCATCCTGCAACCTCGCGTTGCAGCAGTTGTCGTAGCATCGCCGCATGCAGCGAAGGGTGGGCGTCGCGATCGGTCTCGTCGGAATCTCCGCCGCGCTGGTGCTGTGGTTGTGGTGGGGCCGCCGGGGCGGCGAGCCCGGCGCCGCGGGCCCGGGCAGCGCGCAGGTCGCCCGCAAGGACGCGCCGAGCACCGCCGGGCGCGCGCGGCCGGATCCAAAGACGCTGGCGCGTGGCTCGATCGCCGGCACGGTCACCGGCGAGGCCGGCACGCCGGTGGCCGATGCGCGGGTGTGCGCGCGCGGCGCATCGAACGAGCTCCCCAGCCACCTGCTCCGCGATCCCGCGTGTGCCACCACCAACGCGCAGGGCCACTACCGGATCGCCGACCTGCTGCCCGCCAGCTACCGCGCCACCGCCGGCGCGCCCACCTACCGGCCCGGCGATCACCACGCGTCGCGCGATCGCGGACACCCCAACATCCAGCTCGCGCCCGGCGAGCACAAGACCGGGATCGACATCGCGCTCGCCCCCGGCGGCGTCGAGATCACCGGCGTGGTCTCGGACGTCACCGGCGGCGCGGTCGGCCACGCGCGGATCTCCGCGAGCCCTGCGCGCTGGAGCATGGCCACCAACGGCGCGGTGTCCGGCGAGGCCGACGACCACGGCAAGTTCTCGCTGTGGGTCGCGCCCGGCGCCGTGATGGTCGTCGCGAGCGCCGATGGCTACGCCGACGCCGAGCTCTACGGCGCCGCGCCCGGCCAGTTCGAGGTGCTGCTGACGCCCGAGTCGTCGCTGTCCGGCGTCGTCGTCGACGCCGCGACCGGAGCGCCGATCGCGAACGCGCGGGTGAGCGCCGAGCAAGCCGATCTCTGGGCGCGCAGCGGCGAGGTGTTCTCCGACGCGGCGGGCGCGTTCCGGTTCGACCGGCTCGAGCCCGGACGGATCGAGCTCACCGCGCACACCGCGGGCGGCTACGGCCGCTCCGAGGGCTCCACGCGGGTCGGGCTCGGCCAGCACGTCGATGGCGTCGTCGTGAAGCTGTTCCCGGCGCACCGGATCGAGGCCCAGATCGTGATCTCGACGACCCGCCAGCGCTGCACGGAGTCCCCGCAGGCGACGCTGCGCGATCGAGCGAACCGCCGCGAGGTGTGGACCCGCGCCGAGCCCGACGGGCGGCTGTGGATCGATGGCGTGCTGCCCGGCACCTACCAGGTCGAGGTCTCGTGCGCGAGTCACGTAGCGCGCGAGACCTACGAGCCGGTCGTCGTCGCCGATCGCGACGTCGCCGTGTCCTGGGAGGTCGATCTCGGCGCCTCGATCCGCGGCACGGTGAAGACCGCCGCCGGCGCGCCGGTCGAGGGGGCGATGGTGTTGGCCCACACCGGCGGCAAGACCGCCCGCGCGCGCAGCAGCTCCGCCACGGACCAGTCGCGCACCGATGGGAGCTACGAGCTGACCGGGCTCGCCGCGGGCAGCTACCGGATCGACGTCAGCACCCACGAGGGCGTCGCGCCCAGCGAGGGCTACGCGATCGAGGTCGCGGACGGCGCGGCCGCGATCCGCGATCTCGTGCTCGAGGAGGTGGGCGCGATCCAGGGCACGGTGGTGGACTCGACCGGCGCGCCGATGAGCGGCGTCGACCTCCAGGTGGTGGCGGCGAACGGCACGTTCCGGCCGCTCGGGTTCATGCGCGGCCAGCGCACCGACGCCACCGGCGCGTTCCGGGTGACCGGCCAGCGCCCCGGCAGCTACCGCGTTGTCGCGTCGCTCGGGTGGGGCGAACAGCTCCGCAAGCCCGGCACCAACGACGACGCCAAGCAGGGCGAGCTGGTCGAGGTGCGCGCCGGCCAGACCGCGACCGTGAAGCTCGTCGTCGAGGCGCGGTCCGGGACGATCACCGGCGTGGTCGTCGACGCCGGCGGCAAGCCGGTCGCCGATGCGTTCGTCTCGGCCGCGCGCGAGAGCGATCGCGCGGGCGCGCTCGGCTCGAGCGTGTCGCAGACCCGGTGGACGTGGAACGAGCGACCGGTGGTCACCTCCACCGAGGGCGCGTTCTCGATCGGCAAGCTGTCGCCCGGCAACTACACCGTGCGCGCGTACCGCCGCGGCGGCGGCGAGGCGGTCGCCGAGCACGTGGCGATCGGCGCGACCGCCCGGCTCCAGATCAAGGCCACCGGATCGATCTCCGGCACGGTGACCCGCGCCGGCGGCGAGCCGATCGCGCTGTCGATCCAGATCGCGAGCGCCGAGGCCGGGTTCACCCGCAGCGAGCAGTTCTATCGGACCGGCGGACGCTACACCGTGCAGGACCTGCCGAGCGGCACGTTCCGGATCACCGCCGAGGCCGAGGGCGGCCGGGGCGAGCTCGAGCTCGAGCTCGCCGAGGGCGCACAGCGCACCGGCGTGGATCTCGCGCTCGCGTCGCTGGTCACCGTGCGCGGACGGATCGTCGAGCACGGCACCGGCAAGCCGGTCCCCGGGATCCGGGTGTTCGCAGCGCCGGCGAGCGGCGGGGTCGGCGGGTTCGAGTTCTCCAGCGCGGGCAAGCAGGACAACATCAGCGACGACACCGGCGCGTTCACGCTCGAGCACGTCGCGCGCGGCCAGGTGGCCCTCCGCGGCTTCCCGAAGAACTTCGGCGCCAGCGACTACCACCGCCTCGACCTGGTGCGCACGATCGGCGGCACCGGCGCGACCTTCGACGTCGGTGACCTGCCGATCCTGCGCAAGCGGATCAAGGATGGCGAGCCCATCGGCGAGCTCGGCATCCACTTCGCGCAGCAGCCACCCGGCACGCCGCCCGAGCAGCGCAAGCTCGAGGTCAGCTACATCGATCCCGCGGGGCCCGCCGCGCGGACCGAGCTGAAGGTCGGCGACGTGATCACCGCGATCGACGGCCTGGACGTCACCGGCGCGAACCGGGGCCAGGCCAGCGTGCTGCTCCGCGCCGCGCCCGGCACCCAGATCGCGCTCGCGCTCCAGCGCGGCGCGACGGTCACCGTGGTGCTCGCCGCGCCCTGAGTGGCCGCGGCCCGCGGCCGATCCTTGCCATGCAACCCTCGCCCGCGCCGCGCGGTCTACGTGCGCGATGGCGTGGACGCGTCGCGTGTGGCTGGGCGCCGTGGCGGCGCTCGCGATCGGCCTGGGGCTCTGGACGTGGCGCGGCGATCCGCCCGCGCGCTCGCCCACGCGAGAGCGCGCTGGCCAGCCTGCCGCGCCCACCGCCGCGCGCGTCCGACCCGATCCATCCACGCTCGCGCGTGGCTCGCTCGCCGGCACGATCCGCGACGAGGCCGGCGAGCCGCTCGCAGGTGCGCAGGTGTGCGCGCGCGGACGCTCGAACCAGCTCGACCCCGAGCTGCTACGCGCCCCGCCGTGCACCACGACCGACCCGCGCGGCCGCTACCGGATCGTGAACCTGCTCCCCGGCGTGTACGTCGCGAGCGCGGCGGCGCCGAGCTACCGGCCTGCCCGCCACCGCGACGAGCTGGCGCTCGCGGTCGACCAGCACCGGACCGGGATCGACATCGCGCTGCGCCGTGGCGGCGTCGAGATCACCGGCGTGGTCTCGGATGCGACCGGCGGCCCGGCCGGTCGCGCGCGGATCGCCGCGTCGCTCGGCGGCTGGCGCGGCGAGATCGGCGCGGTGTACGGCGAGGCCGACGACCAGGGCCGGTTCGCGCTGTGGGTGGCGCCCGGCCCGATCGAGCTCACCGCCACGCTCGACGGCTACAGCGACGCGATCGCGCGTGGCGCGGCGCCCGGCACGTTCGAGCTGAGGATGCTGCCCGCGTCGTCGCTGTCCGGAGTCGTGCGGGACGCCGCGACCGGCCAGCCGGTCCCCGATGCGCGAGTCGTGATCGCCTCGGCAGACGGCCCCGGCGATCGCCTCGCGCGCACCGGCGCCGACGGCGCGTTCCGGATCGCGCGCCTCGAGCCCGGGCGGTTCGCGATCGAGGCTCGCACCGATCACGGCTACGGCCGGTCCGAGGGCTCGATCCGCGTCGGGCTGGCCGAGCACGTCGAGGGCGCCGTGGTGACGCTGTTCCCGGCCCACCGGATCGAGGCCAGGCTCGTGAGCGCGACGACGCGGCAGCCGTGCGCCGAGCGCGCGCGCGCGTGGCTCACCGACGCGGCCCAGGGGCGCTCGCTCGCGCTGCTGGCCGAACCCGACGGCACGCTGTGGGCCGACGGCGTGTTGCCCGGGACCTATCACGTCGTCGAGGTGGAGTGCGCCGGTCACGTCTCGCGCGCCCCGTACGCCCCGGTCGTGGTCGCCGATCGCGACGCGACCGGCCTGGTGTGGGAGGTCGATCCCGGCGCCACGATCCGCGGCAAGGTGCGCACCCGCACCGGGGCCGCGGTCGCCGATGCCGATGTCTGGGCGAGCTCGCGCGGCGGAGCCCCGCGCGCCGTGGACACCGTGCGCGCCGATCGCACGCGCCACGACGGCAGCTACGAGCTCACCGGGCTGCGGCCGGGCAGCCACCAGGTCTTCGCGGCGAGCAGCGGCGGTAGCGGCCCGCCCGAGGGCGCCGCCGTCGAGGTGCCCGCCGGCGGCGCCGTCATCCGGGATCTCGTGCTCGACGACGAGAG
>JBQCJR010001033.1:0-20008 GCA_051952595.1 Kofleriaceae bacterium | reverse complement strand
CCGTCCGGCGCCGACACCACGAGGATCGCGCCGTCCATCTGCGCGGCGCCCGTGATCATGTTCTTGATGTAGTCCGCGTGGCCCGGGCAGTCGACGTGCGCGTAGTGCCGCTTGTCGCTCTCGTACTCGACGTGCGCCGTCGAGATCGTGATGCCGCGAGCCTTCTCCTCGGGCGCCTTGTCGATCTGGTCGTAGCCCGTGAACTTCGCGAACCCCTTCGTCGCCTGGACCTTGGTGATCGCAGCGGTCAGCGTCGTCTTACCGTGATCGACGTGGCCGATCGTGCCGATGTTGACGTGTGGCTTGTTGCGAACGAATTTTTCTTTCGACATGCGCTGCTCTCAGTCCTTTGGGTTGCGAGCCGAGCCCTCTGTGAGAATTGAACTCACGACCCCTTCCTTACCAAGGAAGTGCACTACCACTGTGCTAAGAGGGCAAAACGATTTGTCAGAGCGGGCGATGGGACTCGAACCCACGACAACCAGCTTGGAAGGCTGGAGCTCTACCAGCTGAGCTACGCCCGCAGTCATTCGGGTTCGGAAGTGGAGGGAGGTGGATTCGAACCACCGAAGGACAAGTCCGGCAGATTTACAGTCTGCTCCCTTTGGCCGCTCGGGCATCCCTCCGTATGTCTAAAGCTAGGTGTCTTGGCTTCTCGATCCTGTCGAGCTGGCGGTGGGACTCGAACCCGCGACCTCCTGATTACAAGTCAGGTGCTCTACCGGTTGAGCTACGCCAGCAGGATTGCTCGTGTTCGTCCCGGATGGAGGGCATGACGTATAGACGACGCTTCGGGGAGCGTCAACGGAGAAACCAAGAATTTGAATCCTCCGTCGAGGTAGATCGGCACCTCGGGGCCCCTGCCCTCCTTTATATAGAGGTGACCGGGAGGCCGAGACCGGCGGCGGAGGCCTCGTCCTCGACGAGAATCGCGCACGGCCGCGGCGGGATCTCGAGCTCGGCCTGGAACCGGGGCCAGGGGATCACCGGGGTGAGCCCGCGCAGCCTGGCCTCCCGCACGAATCGCGCAGGCTGCCGGAATCCCTGAGCGTTCGGCGCGAGCACCGCGCCGATCACGGAGGCGAGCCGCGGAGCGAGCCGCGCGAGCTGTTCGACCTGGTCGGCCCCGGGCGCGACGACGGCGACCGCCGGGAGATCTCGACGCCGCTCGCCGAGGACCAGACCGGTGCGCGGCGGCCGCTGATCGAGCAGCAGCACGACGTCATCGGCGAGCGAGATCCGCCCGCGGCGCCACGCGAGCACGCCGGCCTCGGCGAGCCGCCCGCCCCCGAGCGTCTCGTCCCAGCGCCAATCGAGGACCTGCGCGAGATCGATCGCGGCGACGCCCTGCATCCCGTTGAGGTATGCGCCGTACACCAGCGCGATCGCGTGGCGCAGCTCGACGAGGTCGAGGCGCTCGACGAGATCATCGAGCACGCCGCGATCGACGGTCGGCGGATGGCGATACGACCGCGCGCACACGGCGCGGGCCCAGCTCGCGATCTCCGCGCGCCAGCCACCCGGGTGCGGGCCGGTCTGCGCGCTCGGCGGGATCGCCATCGGCTCGATCGCGGCTGCCGAGGACGCCAGCCCCGCCGTGGCGGCCGGTGCGTTCGGATCCTCCTGGACGCGCCTGCGCCACGCCGCGAGCCGCTCGTTGATGTCGTCGCGCGATAGACGCCTCGGCCCGGTGGATTCCGGCGAGTCGACGCGCGGCTCGCTCGAGGCGGTCTGGGCTGCGCGAGCGACCTCGGGTGCGGGGCGGCGCGGCGCGGGTGCGTACGCGGCCTGCCGGAGCTGTGCGGCGGACGACGTCGCTGCGCGCGATGCGAGGCTTGCGGGTGATGCGGCCGATGCGGCCGAGGCGGGTGTGGCGGTCGCTGCCGCCGAGTCGGTCGATGTGGTCGCTGCCGCCGAGTCGGTCGCCGCGGGGGATGTGGTCGCTGCCGCCGAGTCGATCGCCGCGGGGGATGTGGTCGCTGCCGCCGAGTCGATCGCCGCCGTCGATCCGGTCGAGACGGGTGCTGCGGTCGCCGTCGATCCGGTCCAGGCGCCCCCTGCCGACGTTGCCGTCTCTGCGGTCGCTCCGGTGGAGGCAATCCCTGCCGGCGTTGCCGTCGATCCGGTCCCTACCAGTGCTGAGATCGCTGCCGGTATTGCGGTCGCTCCGGTCGCGGCGGTCCCTGGCGACGTTGCGGTCGCTCCGATTCCTGCCAGTGCTGCGGTCCCTGCCGGCGTTGCGATCGGCGCCGAGGTCGCCGATGGCGTGGAGGTCGAGGCGATGCCCGCTGGCGTGGCGGTCGACGCCCGCGTCGCCGGCGTCGCGGCCGATGCGATCGCCGCCGCCGTCGCGGCCGGTGCGCGTCGCGGGCTCGCGCCCTCCAGATACGACGCAGTCCGGGCCGCCGCAGGGCGCGGCGCAGGGCGATCCACCTCGCTGTCCACGGCATCCATCGATAGCGGGATCGAGACCATCTCGATCCCGCGCCCCACTGGCTGGAGCACCAGGTTCAGCCCCCGCCCTGCCCACGCGGCGCTGGCCATCGCGCCGCGATCGATCCGCAGGATCGGCTCGCGATGCGAGGTGTCGACCACGTACGCGCTGCGGGTCTCGGCGCCGATCGCGACGAACCGATCGCCGTTCGGGTGTGCGTCGATGAAGCTCGCCGGCTCGGGCAGATCGATCCGGCGGGTCGAGCGGGTCGCGAACGTCACGACGTCGACGCGGTCGAGCTCGTCGCGTGGGATCATCCAGACGCGGCGCTCGTTGCCCGCGACGTACAGCAGCTCCTGCGGGCGCTCGAGGCGCAGCCGGCGGGCCGGCGCACGCGCGATCCCGTCCCACTCCTCGAGCGCGCCGGCGATCGCGAGGATGAACTGGCTGCGACCGATCCGCCCCGCGGCCGTCACCTTGGTACGCAGCGGCAGCGCCGCGGCGCCGAGCTCGACCTTCGCGATGTCGACGATCGACGTCCCACTGGCGCCGGTGACCAGCACGAAGCCATCGGAGATCGCCGCGATCCGGACCGGCGTGCGGAACGCCACCTCGCCGAGCTTGGCCGGACCGGCTGGGTCGACCACGTGGAGCACCGCGCCGGCGCCGGTGCGGGTCAGCACGAGCAGCCGCCGGGCATCGCCCGCGAACGCGACGTCGTTCTGATCGAGATCGCCCTCGATCCCGATCTCGGCCACCGGCTCGAGCGACGGGAGCTCGAGCACGACGACCCGCGAGGGCTCGATCAGGGCGAGCTGCGAGCCATCACCGGCGGCGGCGAGGCGCACCGGCAAGGGGGTCTGGTCGCCGACCTCGACTGCCGTGGACATCGCCGACGAGTCTATCCCATCCGATCGCGAGCACGGTGGTACGCTGGCCCCGTGGAGTTCGACAAGCGGCAGGAGACCGAGGCCGAAGCCGATACGTCGAAGGAGCGAGCCGCCTTGGATAGCGCGCTGCTCGAGGAGGACGTCGAGGTCGCGGTCGAGAAGGCGGGCGCCGAGGCCGTGCTCGACGCGGTGGCCGAGGTCGCGGCCGGCGAGGCCAAGCCAGAGGCGCTGCTCGCCTGGATGGACGACCTGCGCAACGAGAACGCGTGGTCCGAGGTGGAGGACGAGGAGGAGAAGGAGAAGAAGGAGAAGCTGGACCAGCCGACCTTCGAGTACGCCCAGGGCATGCTGCCCGACTTCATGGCGGACACCGAGATCGACGGCGGCACCCGCGAGCAGCCCGGTGGAACCTCGGACGCCGAGTACGTGTTCTCGGCCGTGCGCAAGCGCAAGATCGAGGAGGACGAGGACGCGGGCGACGGCGGCGGCGGCGGTGGTGGTGGCGGCGGCGGCGGTGGTGACGGCGATGGCGACGCGAGCTCCCCGCCGGCCGAGGCACAGACGGCGACGCCCGAGGACAAGGACGGCAAGGCGTCGAAGGACGCGGCCAACCGCGCGAAGGGCGGCCGCGCGAAGGATGCCGCGGCGGCGAAGGACAAAGAGAGCAAGGAGGCGCGAGGCAAGGGTGGACAGGACGCCAAGCGCGCCGCGAGCGACAAGCCGGACGCCGGCGACGGCGGCAAGGGCCCGAAGAAGCCGTAGGCGCACGGGCCGCGCCAGGTAGCCCTCCCGACCGCCGCCCGCGGCGAGCTGTGCGACCGCGCCGCCGGCGAGCCGCGGGGCGAGCGCGACGCCCGGTCCCCTGCCCGTCCGTGCGCGGCCGGCGCGCGCTTCGCGGTTGGATCGATTTCGTCGGGGCGCCGGCCGAGCTACTCTCCTCGATCGGGGACATGGCAGCTCAAACGGATGTGAAGGACAAGGACATCGCCGACCAGTGGCTGGCCGCCGAGCTCAACCGGATCTGGTTGGTCTCGGAGCGCGCGCTGCGGGCCTTCCAGCGCGCCCAGATCCGGCCGCAGCCGGGGCATCCGTCGATCGCCGAGGTCGAGGCGATCCTCACCGCGCGCCGGACGGCGCGGCTCGGCCCGTCGGCCACGGCGCCCGAGGACGAGGCGTCGCTGACCCGCGCGATCGAGGAGGCCGAAGCAGGCCTGGGCGCGATCCGCAAGAAGGCGCTGCTCGGCCGGCTCGTCGAGAACCTCGAGCTGCGCCCGCTCGAGGTCGAGACGCTGGTCGTCACGATGGCCCCGCACCTCGACGCGCCGCTCGCCGAGGTGTTCAACGTGCTGAAGGGCCAGTCGCCCGGGCGCCGCGGCGTGGATCTCGCGCTGGTCGCCCAGCTGTACCGGCTCAAGCGCGCCGAGCGCGTCACGCTGCTCGACGCGCTCGACCCCGAGCGCCCGCTGCTCAAGTGGCGGCTGCTCCAGATCCTGCCGGCCGAGTCGCTCGAGTCGTTCGGCTCGATGAGCCACCGCGCGCTCCGCCCCACCTTCGACCTGGTGTCCACGCTGTGTGGGCGCAGCGAGCTGGCGCCCGAGCTGGTCCGGTTCACCACGCTGATCCGCGCCGAGCCAACGCTCGACGACCTGCGGTTCGACCCGCCGCAGCGCGCCGAGATCGACGCGCTCTGCCGCGCGGCGCGCACCAACCGCCAGGCGCACCAGCCCCCGTGGATCGTCGTGTGGGGCCCGGCCGGCGTGGGCAAGAAGACGGCGTCGTCGCGGATCGCGGCGTACGGCGGCCACCCGCTGCTCGCGTTCGACCCGTCGTCGCTCGAGCGCGGCATGTTCGACGAGGTGTTCCCGCGGATCCAGCGCGAGGCGCTGATCCGCGGCGCGGTGCTCTACGTCGGCCCGCTGTCCGGCGAGCTGCTCGCCAACGCCGGCCGCGAGCTGGCGCGCCGACTGGTCGGCTACAAGGGCCAGCTGATCCTCGGGATCGAGGGCACCCAGCCGCCGCGGTTCGTGGTCGAGCACCCGCTGTGGGAGCTCCAGGTCCGGCTGCCGCCGGAGCCGGTGCGCGTCCAGATGTGGGAGGACGCCCTGCCGCGCGAGTGCCGCGCCGCGGACCTCCAGCTCGACAGCATCGCGCGCGCGTTCAACCTGACGCCGGGCGAGATCGATCGCTCGGCCCGCGAGGCGCGCACGATCGCCGAGCGCGACCAGGGCCGAAAGGTCACCCACGCCGACGTGCGCGGCGGCGTCGAGCGCCGGCTGCGCAACGACCTCGGCGAGCTCGCGCGCCGGATCTCGATCAAGGGCAGCTGGAACGACCTCGTCCTGCCGCGCCAGGACATGGAGCGCGTCGAGGAGTTCATCAGCCGCAAGCGGTTCCACGAGACGGTCTACGGCGCGTGGGGCTTCGGCGAGCGCATCGGCTACGGCAAGGGCCTGATCTCGTTGTTCTCCGGCCCGCCCGGCACCGGCAAGACGATGCTCGCGAGCCTGATCGCCCAGGCGCTCGATCTCGACCTCTACCAGGTCGATCTCGCGCAGGTGGTCTCGAAGTGGGTCGGCGAGACGGAGAAGCAGCTCGGCAAGGTGTTCGACCAGGCCGAGCGCGCCCACGCGGTGCTGCTGTTCGACGAGGCGGACTCGCTGTTCGCCAAGCGCACCGAGGTGAAGGGCTCGAACGACCGCTACGGCAACATGGCGACCAACTACCTGCTCCAGCGGCTCGAGCAGTACACCGGGGTCGCGGTGCTGACGACCAACAAGGACACGGCGCTCGACGAGGCGCTCCAGCGCCGGCTCACCCTGCACCTCCGGCTCGAGATCCCGGAGGTCCCGGAGCGCGAGCGGCTGTGGAAGTCGTTCCTGCCGCCGCGCGCGCCGGTCGAGCCGAACATCGATCTGAACGTGCTCGCGAACGAGTTCGAGCTCTCGGGCGGCTACATCAAGAACGCCGCGGTGCGCGCCGCGTTCCTCGCGGCCTCGGCGGGCGCGCCGATCGGGATGGAGATCCTGCGGCTGGCCTCGGCGCTCGAGCTCGAGGACATGGGCCGCGTGGTGTGGCAGCGCAGCCACAGCGACCTGGCGAGCTGAGGGCGTCCGCGCCGGGCGACCGCCGAGCTACGGGGTGACCCGCGCGCCGGTGGCGTCCTTGGCGAGCAGCTCCATGACCTGCACCGCCCGCTGCTCGCTGCCCTTGCTCCACGTGGTCTCGACGCCATACGCCTTGGCGAGCTCGACGTTCATGCGATGGCCCTCGAGCGCCTTCTCGAGGTGCTCGCGGACCCGATCGTGCACCTCGGCCACGTAGCGGCTGCGCTCCGCGGGGGCGAGCCTGGTGGGGTACGGCGCCTTCACCGTGACCTCCCACAGCTCCACGAAGATCTGCGACATCTGGTACCCGGCCGCGGTCGCCCAGTAGGCGTGCTTGAACCCGAGGCTCTCCTTCCACAGATCGTACGCCTGCACCGCGAGCACGCGGCGCGCCTCGAGATCCGCGACCAGCTGGTCGTCCGGGAGCCGCACCGGTGCCTCGGCGAACTTCCGGTGCGCGAGCTCGCCCCGGTAGTAGTGGGCCATCGCGATGTAGTACGGGTCGTCGATCCGCGGCGAGCGCCGCCACTCCGAGATCGCGGCGGCGAGGGCCGGCTCGGCGTCGGCGTAGCGCGCGAGCTCGATCAGCACGTAGCCGCGGCGGGCGTGGGCCTCGATCCGGTCGGCGTAGGTGAGGCTCGGGCGAGCGAGCGCGGCATCGAGCGTCGCCAGGGCGTCCGCCCACTGCGCCTTGTCGGACTGGAGCGCGGCGATATAGAGGTGGCCCTCGACCGACTCGCGGGCGGTGGGATAACGGGCGACCAGGTCGCGCAGCGTGGCGATCGTGGAGGGCACGTCGCCCTGGCGATCGAAGATGGCCGCGATGTTGAAGAGCGCCACTGGGGCATAGATCGACTCCGGGAAGTCGGCGATCAGCTGCCGGTACTGGGCGATCGCCGCCTGGGTCGTGCCGGCCTGGGCGAGCTCGGTCGCGGCGCGGAAGAGATCCGCCGAGGCGACCGACGTCAGCTCGGGCTCTCCTCCCGGGGCCTGGCCACCTGCGCGGATGCGGATGATGTCGAGGTCGGTGACGCGCGGGTCCTTGGCGGCGAGCCGGCCGCCATCGCCCTCGACCCGGACCGCGCCGCTGCGGGCCTCGGCGAGATCGGCGGCGGGCACGCTCTGCGCCGGCGCGGGGAGCGTGGAGGTCGTCGCGCGACCGCCGCATGCGACGAGCGACACAGCGACGAGAAACCGGAGCAGACGCATGCCTAGTTATGACGTATGACGTGAGCGTTCGGTGTGCGCCACGGCTGCGGGTTTCCCTTGACTGTTCGCGTGTCACACCGCTCTGCTAGAGCTTGTTCACTCCATGAAGGTCGCGTTCACTCACAATCTTCGGCTGACCGACGTCCGCGAGACTGAAAAGGAAGCCGAGTACGACAGCGTCGAGACGGTGAACGCGATCGCGGCGGCGATCGAGGCGGCCGGGCACGAGGTCGAGAAGGTCGAAGTCTCCGGGCCCGCCTCGAACCTGCTCGAGCGGCTCGAGACGATCGACCCGGACATCATCTTCAACACCGCCGAGGGCCAGTCCGGGCGGATGCGCGAGGCGTTCTATCCGTCGCTGTTCGAGGAGCTCGGCATCCCGTACACGGGCAGCGATGCCTACACGAACGCCGTGACGCTGGACAAGTGGCTGACGAAGCTCGTGATCCAGCGCGCGGGGATCGACACAGCGCGCGGCATGCTCGTGACGCCGCGCAACTACGAGGCGGTGATCGAGCGCGGCGCGGGGCTCGCGTTCCCGGTGATCGTGAAGCCCAACCACGAGGGCTCGAGCAAGGGGATCTACAACGCCGACCTCGCGCGTGGCCTGATCGGCTCGTCCGTGGTCAAGGAGCCGCGCGACCTCAACGCCGCGCTCAAGGCGGCGCTGCGCCAGTACCCAGATGGGGTGCTGATCGAGGAGTACATCGAGGGGCTCGATATCGCGCTCGGCTACATCGAGGGCGTCGGCCACGACAACGGCCTGCTCACCCCGGTCGAGCTGCTGTTCGAGACCGCGGCCGAGCGGCCGTTCAACATCTACGACTACCGGCTCAAGAACGTCGAGCCCGGCAAGGTCCAGTTCCGCTGCCCGGCGAACATCCCGCGCGACGTCGCGGCGCGGCTGCGCTCGATCTCGAGCGAGGTGATCCGCACGCTCGGCCTGCGCGACATGGCGCGGCTCGACTACCGGGTCACGCCGGAGGGCCGGATCTACCTGCTCGAGGCCAACGCCCTGCCGGCGCTGAACTCGAGCTCGTCGCTGTTCGCGGCGACCGCCCAGGTCGGGCTCACCTACAATGGCACGATCGCCGCGATCCTGAACGCGGCGGCGCTGCGCTCGGGGCTCGCGACGGCGAGCCAGCTCGGCGTGACCCGCCAGCGCAGAGCGCAGCCGATCCGGGTCGGCTTCACCTACAACGTCAAGCGCAGCCACCACGGCGACGACGAGGCCGAGTGGGATCCGCCGGAGACCATCATCGCGATCGCGAACGCGCTCGCCCGCCAGGGCCACATCGTGGTCCACCTCGAGGCGACGCCGGATCTGCCGCGGGTGCTCGCCGAGGCCGATGTCGACCTGATCTTCAACATCGCGGAGGGCGTCGAGGGCCGCAACCGCGAGGCCCAGGTGCCCGCGCTGTGCGAGCTGCTCGGCATTCCCTACACCGGGTCGGACTCGGCGACCCTGGCGATCGCGCTCGACAAGGCGCTCGGCAAGAAGGTGCTGCTCCAGCACGACATCCTGACGCCGAAGTTCCAGCTGATGGAGTCGGCGCGCGAGCGGCTGTCGCCGGACATGAAGTTCCCGCTGATCGTGAAGCCGAACGCCGAGGGCTCGAGCAAGGGCATCGACGCGACCAACGTCGTCGACACCGAGGAAGAGCTGCGCGCCGCGGTCAAGCTGTGCGTCGAGAAGTACCGCCAGCCGGCGCTGGTCGAGGAGTACATCGCCGGCCGCGAGTTCACGGTGGGCCTGCTCGGCGACAAGCGGCCGCGCGTGCTGCCGCCGATGGAGATCAAGTTCAAGAAGAACACTCCGCGCCCGGTGTACGACTACGGGGTCAAGCAGGAGTGGGAGGAGCACGTCTACTACGAGTGCCCCGCCAAGCTGACCGAGGCCGAGCAGAAGGCGATGGAGAAGATCGCCCGCGCGACGTTCTGGGCGCTCGACTGCCGCGACGTCGCGCGCGTCGACATGCGGATGGACGCCGACGGGCGGATCTATGTCCTCGAGGTGAACCCGCTGCCCGGTCTCACGCCCGGCTACTCGGATCTCGTGCTGATCGCCCAGGCGGTCGGCATGGAGTACGACACGCTGATCGCCGAGATCATGGTCGGCGGTCTGCGCCGGATGCGCGACAAGCGCCGCGAGGAGCGCGAGCTCGAGCGCGAGGCCAAGGAGACCAACCAGGCCAAGGCCGAGGTCGCCAAGCTCGCCGAGAAGGACAAGGAGAAGCGCCGCGCGCCCAAGCCGATCGATGGCCGCGCGCAGGCGAGTGATGGCCGCGCGCAGGCGAGTGATGGGCGCGCGCAGGCGAGTGATGGCCGCGCGCAGGCGAACGCGCCCGGCGAGGGCAGCGGCACCACGGCCCCGAGCGCGAGCGCTGCTGGTAGCACCGCGGCGGTGCGCGCGGTCAAGCGCGAGCGCTCCGAGCCGGTGGTCGGGAACGCCCGGCGCGCCGAGCCGACCGAAACGGATGGCGACTCGGTGCCAACGCCGGCCTCCGCGGGCTCGACCACCACGCACTGAGCCGGCGGCGCAGCCGAACTTCTTGGCTGATCTCGCTCCCTTCTACATTCGTTCGATTTTTCGCCGGGCGATGTCGAGCACGCCCGCGCGGCTCCGACATGGCCATGAGAGCGCGCCACGGTCGGAGCGCTAGAGTCGAAAAAGGAGCAGAGCCATGAAGTACATCCTGATGATGAACACGCCGGGCAACGGGCCGTACCAGATCGCGAGCTGGCCGAAGAAGGACCTCCACGCCCACATCGAGTTCATGAAGTCGTTCTGCACCAAGCTCGGTGCGGCGGGCGAGCTGGTCTCCGCCGAGGGCCTGGCCGGGCCGGACCAGGCCAAGCTGGTGCGGGCCGACAAGGACGGCAAGCCGGTCACCGACGGCGTGTTCCCCGAGACCAAGGAGTTCCTGGCCGGGTACTGGATCGTCGATGTCGATAGCCCGGAGCGCGCCTACCAGATCGCGGCGGAGGCCTCGGCGGCGCCCGGACCGGGCGGCAAGCGGCTCAACATGGCAATCGAGGTCCGCGAGGTGATGAGCGCGCCGCCGCAAGACCTGCCGTGACGTCGCGGCGCCTGGATCCCGAGATCGAGCACCTGCTGCGAGAGCTCGCGCCCCAGGTGCTCGGCTCTGTGATCCGAAAGTTCCGCGACTTCGCCGCCTCCGAGGACGCGGTCCAGGAGGCGCTGATCGCGGCGGCGAACCAGTGGCCGGTCGATGGGGTGCCGCAGAACCCGATCGGCTGGCTGATCCGCGTCGCGTCGTGGCGGATGACGGATCACGTGCGCAACGAGGTGGCCCGCAAGCGCCGCGAGGAGCTGGTGGTCAGCCTGGTGCCGCCGGAGCAGCAGATCGCGCTGCCGGCCGATCTCGACGAGGCGCCGGAGCGCGACGACACGCTCACCCTGCTGTTCATGTGCTGCCACCCGGCGCTGTCGACCTCGTCGGCGATCGCGCTGACCCTGCGCGCGGTGGGCGGCCTGACCACCGCCGAGATCGCGCGCGCGTTCCTGGTCCCCGAGGCCACGATGGCGCAGCGGATCAGCCGGGCCAAGCAGAGCATCAAGGCCTCGGGCGTGCCGTTCCAGATGCCCACCGACGACGAGCGGGCCCAGCGCCTGAGCGCCGTCCTGCACGTGCTCTACCTGGTGTTCAACGAGGGCTACACGAGCAGCGGCGGCCCCGAGCTGCATCGGGTCGAGCTCTCGGCCGAGGCGATCCGGCTGACCCGCGCGGTGCACGCGCTGCTCCCCGAGAGCGGCGAGGTCGCCGGGCTGCTCGCCCTGATGTTGCTGACCGACGCCCGCCGCGCCGCGCGGACCGGTCCAAACGGCGAGCTGATCCCGCTGGCCGAGCAGGACCGGACGCGGTGGGACGCCGCCGCCATCGCCGAAGGCATCGCGCTCGTCACCGCGACGCTGTCGCGCGGCTCCGTCGGCACGTACCAGCTGCAGGCCGCGATCGCCGCCGTGCACGACGAGGCCACACGCGCCGAGGACACCGACTGGCCCCAGATCCTGGCGCTGTACGGCGTGCTCGCGCAGCTCTCGGACAATCCGATGGTGACGCTCAGCCGCGCCGTCGCCGCCTCGATGGTGCACGGCCCAGCTCACGGCCTCGATCTACTCTCCCCTCTCGACGCAGACCCGCGCATCGCCGGCCACCACCGGCTCCACGCCGTGCGCGCCCACCTTCTAGAGAAGGCCGGCGACCTCCCCTCCGCGATCGCCCACTACCGCTCCGCGGCCGAGCGCACCACCAGCACCCCCGAGCGCAACTACCTCCTCTTGCAGGCCGTCCGCCTCGCCGAGACCCGCTGAGCGCCTCGCGCGCACGCCTCGCGGCGCGCCCCCCCACCTCCGGGCCGCGCCGTTTCCTCGCCGAGCCCTTCCCCCCAACTCCGAGCCGAGCCGTCCCAGAGCGCGACCCAACAGCCCCGCCTCCGGGCTGCCGCTCGACTCGCGCGACCGAGCATCCAGCCCACTCCGCGGCTGTTGCTGAACTCCCACCGACTCGGGCTCGCGCTCGCCGGGCGCGACCCAGCATCCAGCCGACTCCGCGACCGTTGCTGAACACCGACTCGGGCTCGCGCTCGCCGAGCGCGGCCAAGCATCCAGCCGACTCCAGACTGCCTCGTGGCCCACTGCCGCCTCTCGGCTCGCGAGTCGGACGACATGGCGAACCTGTGGAATCGGCGTCTTCACCCGCCGAGAGACCATCCAGCCGACTCTGGGCTTCTGACCACCTGCTGACGTCGCCTTGGCCTCGGGCTCCGGTTCCCCCATCCGAAGCGCGGCAACGGCGACCTGCCGCTGTCCACGATTGCCGGCGTCGCCCGACGATGCGCGCGTGGGGCGCTGTGCTCGGCCGGCTCGAGGCGCGCAAGAAGTTCCCGTTGCTCGGGCCCGTTCCAGCACGCCCGTGTGATGAAATGGACGACCGACGAAGCCGAGGTCGGATTCCCCGTCGACTTCGACTCCCTGGGAGAGAGGGTCGCGACTCGGCTCGTAGTCGAGTCGCGATGATCGCCTCGCCGGTACATGGAGTGACGCGTAGCGAACCTATGGGAACCGGCACGTCCACCGCCGAGCCAGCACCTCGCCGCTCTCTTCCGCCGTCAGCGCGCGTGTCCGCGTTCTCCCGGTCCTGCGCTCGCCCGCTGTCGAGCGCGACGCTCTTGTGAACATGAACCTCGAGCCAGCACGCCGCGTCTCTTCTCCCTCGCGCCTCGTCAACGCGCGCGCGAGGCGGACGGGGTGGGTCCCGAGCGAGTAAGGCCACCCGCCGGCGCTGTCAGACCGGCGCCGCCTCGCTCGGGCGGCCGAGCGACGGGGCCCACCCCGCCGCCGTCAGCGCGCGTGTCCGCGTTCTCCCGGTCCCCAAGCGCCGGAACGTGTGTCCGCGTTCTCCCGTCCCGTGCGCGCGACAACGCCGGAACCAACGGCGCGCGCGGGGTGCGCCACGCTACACTGCCGCGTCATGAAGGTCGCCACGCGGATCACCGTGGCCACGGCGGTCGTCGTGGCGATCGCATCCGCGGCGTACGCGTTCGTCGACCTGCGCGCGCGCACGGCCGAGCGGCGGCAGGCGCTCGAGCGCGAGGCCAAGTCGACGGCGAACACCCTGCGGGTGATGCTCGAGCAGCGGTTCCAGCTCGAGGGCGAGCGCGATGCGGCGCAGCGCCGCGCGGTGGGCTCCGATGCCAAGGCGGCCGCGCGCGAGCAGGCCGACGAGCGCGTGTTCGAGCTTTACCAGCTGCTCGAGGCGGGCAAGCGTACCGAGGCCGCCGCCAAGCTCGAGGGCATCCGCCCGCTGCCGCTGTCGCGCACCGAGCGCGCCGTGCTGACCAGCCGGCTCGGCGAGGCCTCGATCAGCGAGACCGCGGCTCCGGCGCCCAGCTCCCCCCTGTTGCCGCTGCGCGCTCCCACCGAGGCCCAGCTGCGCGAGCTCGGGCGCGCGACCGGCGGCTGGCAGATCAGCGTGATCCCGCGCGGCCGCTCCACCGAGCTGCCGTCTGACCAGGTCAGCGCGGCGCAGCTGCGCCGGCTGCGCACGATGCTCGAGGTCCCCCAGCTCACGTTCTCCGACGTCGAGGCGGGCCAGTACTACGTCGCGCTGCCGCTCCGCGCCGTGTCGACCCGCGACGAGGAACGCGTGGTCCTCGCGATGCTCGAGATCTCCCGCCCGATCGACCTCATCGAGCCGACCGCCGAGGATCTCCGGCGCGCGGGCGTGCTGGTGCTGCTGATCGTCCTGGTCACCACCGTCATGGTCGGCTACCTGGCGAGCCGGTTCGTCAGCCGGCCGATCACCAAGCTGCTGCGCGGCATCGACGACGTCGCCAAGGGCGACCTCTCGCACGTCATCCTCTCCGAGCGCGACGACGAGATCGGCGCCATCGCGACGCGGTTCAACGAGATGACCTACTCGCTGCGCGAGTCCCGCGGCGAGACCCAGCGCCAGAACGAGGCCAAGCTGGCGCTCGAGCAGCGGCTCGGCCAGACCGAGAAGCTCGCGACGCTGGGCCAGCTCGCGGCGGAGATCGCCCACGAGGTCGGCACGCCGCTCAACGTGATCGCCGCGCGCGCGCGATCGATCCAGCGCAAGTCGAAGGACACCGAGGCGGTCGAGAAGAACGCCGGGATCGTCGCGGAGCAGACCGCGCGGATCACCCGGATCATCCAGCGCCTGCTCGACTTTACGCGGCGCAAGGTGGGCACGCCGGACCACGCCCGGGTCAACCTCAACGAGCTCACGCTGACCACCATGGAGCTGCTCGCCGGGCAGTTCTCGGTGGCCAAGGTCCGCACCCGGCTCGAGCGCGCCGAGGCCCTGCCCCGGGTCGAGGGCGACCCGGATCGACTCCAGCAGGTGCTGATCAACCTGCTGCTCAACGCCGTCCAGGCGATGCCGGATGGCGGCACGCTGCTGACCGAGACCCGCGTGGTCCGCCGCACCCGCCCGGGGCTCGAGACCGGCCCCGAGCAGGTGTTCGTCGCGCTGATCGTCGCGGACAGCGGCGTGGGCATCCCGGCCGAGATCCGGGACAAGATCTTCGACCCGTTCTACACGACCAAGGAGGGCCAGGGCGGCACCGGGCTCGGGCTCGCGGTGTGCTCCGGGATCGTGAAGGAGCACGACGGCTGGATCGACGTCGAGGACGCGCCGGGCGGCGGGACGATCTTCCGGGTCTACCTGCCGACCTGACCGCGGCCGGCTACTCGTACATCGCGTAGCCGCCGTAGCCGTAGCCGCCGTAACCGCCGTAGAACATCGCCGGGCCGGCGAGCGTGGTGACGACGGCCTCGGTGGCATCGTCGAGATCCGCGCCCCGGCCGCGCAGCTGCTGCGCCGCGGAGGCCTTGAGCGCGGCGTTGGCGTTCGGGTCCCGGACGATCGCCGAGAGCGCCTGATCGACCTCGGGGCCGGCGTTGTAGGTCGACTGGATGGCGGTCTGGGCGACCTGTGGATCGCTGTCGCGGATCAGCGCGGCGAGCTGCTGGGTGGCACGCGCGTCGTCCATCGCGGCGAGGCCGGAGATCGCGGCCATCCGCTCCTCCGGTTTGCCGCTGCGCGTGGCGTCGATCAGCGCAGTCTGCGCGCGCTCGCCGCCGATCTGCCCGAGGCTCTGCAGCGCGCTGGCCCGCACCGACGCATCGCTGTCGCGGGCGAGCCGCAGCAGGAGCTCCGTCGAGTGGTCGCCGGGGTTCCGGGTGAGGGTGCCGAGCGCGGCGATGCGCACGGTGGGCTCGCTCGACGACAGCGCGCGCTCGATCAGGCGGCGCGCCTCGGGGGTTCCGCTGCTGGCGAGCGCCCACACCACGGTGTTCGCGGCGGCGCCGTCCTTGCCGGACAGCATCTCCTCGGCGAGCCGGAACCCCTCCGGCTCACCCGCGGCGACCAGCCGGTTCATGACCTGCCCCTTGATCCCCTGGTTGTTCTGCGCCGCCGATAGCAGCGCGCCCTTGATCGCCGGGGTCAGCCCGGTCTGGGTCAGCGCGCTCGCGGCCGCGGCGGCGAGATCCTTGTCCTTGTCGGTCAGCGCGGCGATCAGCGACTGCTGCGCGTCCTCGGTGCCGATCCGGCCGAGCACCGTCGCGGCGTACATCGCCTCGTCGCGGCGGCCGGAGAACAGCGAATCGCTGAGCAGCTGGCCGAGCGCGGGGTCGGCGGGCCGCGACTGCGCGAGCATGTCGAGCGCCGAGACGCGGCTCTGGCCACGCGAGCTGCCCGCGATGTCGATCAACGCGTCGAACGCCTTGGGGGTGCCGGCATCCGCGAGCACGCGCAGCGCATCGGAGCGCTCGTTGCGCGACCCGGTGCGCGCGAGCTGGATCGCGAGCTCGAGCGCGCCCGGCTTTCCACTCTTGACCAGCCGGGGCAACACGGCGCGGCGATCCGCGCTGGTGCCGTCCTTCATCACGGCGAGCAGCGCCTGATCGACGTCCTCGCCCTCCATCTGGGCGAGCTGCGCCACCGCCCCGGTGACCTGCGCGCGGTCCGACAGCGCCGCCTGGATCAGCAGCGCGCGCGCGGCCGGACCGCCGTTGCTGGCGAGGGTCGACGCCGCGCTCATCGCGGCGGTTTGATCGCCGACCTCGAGGATCTCGCCGAGCAGCGCGAGCGCGCGCTCGCCATTGATCTCGCCGATCGCGCTGACCGCGGCCCACCGCCCGGACGTCGCGCCGTGGAGCGCCGCCTCGCGCAGGATCGGCAGCGCGGCCTCGCCGCCCTTGGCAAGCGCCATCAGCGCGCTGGTGAAGACCTGGGGATTTCCGACCTTGACGATCTCGGCGAGCTTGGCCATGACGGCCTCGTCGACGGTGTCGATGTGGGCGAGCGCCGCGCTGGCGATCCGGGGGTCCGGCGCGTCGATCAGCGCGGTCACGGCGGCGCGTGCGGCCGGCGTGCCGGCGGCGCCGAGCGCGTTGAGCGCCGCGAAGGCGTTGCTGTAGTCCGCCGAGCTCGCGATCTGGATCAGCAGCTCGACCGCGCGGTCGGAGCCGATCTGGCCGAGCGCGCCGATCGCCACCGGTTGGGTCGGGCTGCCCGCCTTGCGCGCCAGCCCGATCAGGAGCGTCTCGGCGGCCTCGCTCTGGGTCGTGCCCAGGGCGATGATCGCCGCGGTGCGGACCGTCGGCCGGTCGTCCGCGGCCAGCTCGCTCAGCACCTCGACGGCGTGCTCGGTGCCGATCCGGCCGAGTGCCGAGACCACCGCCTCGGGCACGCCGCGCCGGCTATCGCCGAGCAGCGAGCGGACCTGGTCGATCGACTCGTCGTCGCCGACCGCGCCGAGCTTGTCGGCGAGCAGCTGGATCTCGCGCAGCGTGCGCGCGGCGAGCATCCGCTCGACCAGCTCGGCCTTCGAGATCCCGGCGGCCTCCGCGCTGACCCGCAGCGGGCGGCGGAACTGCTTCGGGATCGAGCCGGTGCGCTGGGCGGCCGGCGCCGCGGGCGTGTTCGGCGCGTGATCGCGGCCGGTCCACAGCGCGTAGCCGCTGACCGCGGCGAGGAAGGCACAGGCGAGTTTCCAACGAGTCAAGGTGGTCACGGAAGGTCCTCTCGGAGGTCGCGTCGCTATCTCCGTGTCAAACGAACGCCGAAAGGTATCGATCCATTTCCGCCCGCGGCTCGAACGCGCGGCGATGCGGGGCGGCGGCGGCGCGAGCACTTCCGGCCACTTCGCCCCACGCGGCGCGCTTGCGAACAAGTCGCGCGACGGCGCGGCGCGCTCGTCGAGTCACGGCCATGGTCGCCGAGTTCATCTCGCGTCGCAAGCGCTCAGCGGGCGCACACGCACGCAGCGGGAATGATCTGGCCCGGACCTCCTGCGTCGATTGACGGGGTCGGTGCCATTTGTAGACTGAGCCTATGCTGACGCAGGAGCAGACCGAAGAGCTGAAGGCGCGGCTGCAGGCGGACCTCAACCGCCTCGGCGACCACGCGCAATCGGCTCTCGAGTTCACGATGGACCGAGATCGCGATCGCATCGGGCGCGACTCGATGGACGAATCGACGGAGGAGGAGCTGTACTCGACCCAGCTGCGGCTGCATGACCGCGAGACGTTCCTGCTGGCCAAGATCCGCGAGGCCATGCAGCGGCTGGAGAACGGCACGCTGGACGAGTGCGAGGAGTGCAGCGAGCCGATCGGGTTCAAGCGCCTGATGGCTCGCCCCGTGACGACCCTGTGTTTCGAGTGCAAGTCGGCCCGCGAGCAGGTCGAGGCCGACGAACAGGCGGAATAGGCCCGACCGGCAGGGTCCGGCGTTGTTCGGCGCCCAGCTTTTGCTACCCCTCGGCGACCTCTGCTAGTATCGGATTCGTCGAGGGATGCGCGACCGTTATACGATCACCGAACGACTCGACCACGGGGGCATGGCGGAAGTCTTCCGCGGTGTCGCCGAGTCGATGGAGGGGTTCAAGAAGTCGGTTGCGATCAAACGCATCCTTCCGAACCTCACCAAGAACCAGAAGTTCGTCTCGATGTTCCTCGACGAGGCGCGGCTTTCGCTGTTCCTCCAGCACGCGAACATCGTGCAGGTCTTCGATATCTCGAAGACCCCGGACAACGCGTACTTCCTCGTCATGGAGTACGTCGATGGGTGCAACCTCAAGGCACTCATCGAGCGGCAGAAGCAGAAGGGCAAGCGGATCGAGACCGCGCACTCGATCTACCTGATGATCGAGTGCTGCAAGGCGCTCCAGTACGCCCACTCGCTCGAGCACCCCGAGACCAACGAGCCGCTCGGGATCGTCCACCGCGACATTTCGCCGCCGAACATCCTGCTGTCGAAGAACGGCGAGGTGAAGCTGGTGGACTTCGGGCTCGCCAAGGCCAACAGCCAGATCGAGTCGACCGATCCCGGCGTGGTGAAGGGCAAGTTCAGCTACCTGTCGCCCGAGGCGGCGAGCGGCCTCGAGGTGGACCACCGCGCCGACGTGTTCGCGGTTGGCATCATCTTGTGGGAGCTGTTCACCGGCCGCCGGCTGTTCTACGGGGACACCGACTACCAGACGGTCGAGCTGGTGCGCCAGGCGCGGGTGCCCTCGATCGCGGCGCTCAACCCCGAGATCGAGCCGGAGCTCGAGCAGGTGGTGCGCAAGGCGCTCGCGCGCGACCCCGAGGAGCGCTACGCGAGCGCGAACGATCTCGCCGATGCGCTGGCGCAGTACCTGTTCTCGCGGCGCATGAAGGTCACCGCGCGCGACATCTCGAACCTGGTCAAGGACACCCAGGTCGAGATGATGCGCAAGCGCTCGGCCGAGCCGAAGGAATCGCTGATCGACGCGCTCATCCTCGACGAGATGCAGAAGATGACGTCGCTGATCGAGGGCGAGAGCGAGAGCGGCGCGGGCCCGACCAGCGAGGGCTCGATGAGCCTCGATCCGAGCACGTTCGTCGATACCTCGAACTGGGCCGGCGAGATGGGGCTCAACGCCGGAGGCGGCGGCCACGCGCCTGCCGCGAAGCGCCCTCCCCGGCCGATGGCGAACAACAAGCCCGGCAAGGGTGGCCCCGCGCCGAGCGATGGCCGGGTGGAGGCGATCGAGTCGCTCGAGCAGATGCTCGAGCCCGACCGCACCGGCGTGCACGGCAAGGCCGAGCGCAAGACGCCGTGGCTCATGATCGTGATCCTGCTCGCCGTGCTCGCGGCCGGCGCGGCCGCCGCGGTCGTGCTGGCGATGCGCTGACGGCGGCCAGGCGATCGAGGCGCCTACCGGCGCAGCGCCTCGAGCTTCTTCAGCTCGGGACCGTTCGGCGCGAGCTCGCCGAGCTTGCCGATCGCGTCCGCGAGCGTCTTCTTGTCGCCGAGCGCGGCCGCATCCTCGCCGACGATGCCCCAGCCGAGCGCGAGGTCGGGATCGAACGACACCGCGTGCTGGGCGGTCGCGAGCGCCTGCTTCTTGTCGCCCCTGGTCGCGAGCAGGTCGGCCATGAACAGGTCGGCCGCGTAGAGCGACGGATCGTCGTCGTGCACCGCCTGGAGCTCGTTGCGGGCGTCGGCGTCGGCGCCCTGCTCGTACTTCGCGACCGCGCTGCCGAACCGCGCCTGCGCGATCAGCCGATTCGGCGCCTTGCGCTTGGTGAGCGCGTCCTTCGCGCGCTCGAACAGGCCGTCGGCGTCCTTGTAGTCCTCGGTCGCGATCAGCAGCTTGCCGTCGACGATCTCCTGCTCCGGGCCGTCGCCGAGCTGCTTGGCGGCGAGCGTCTTCACCTTGGTCGAGAGCGCGCCGGCGTTCGCGACGTCGCTGGTCACGACGTCGGCCGCGAGCAGGTACGTGTCGACGTCCTTGCCGCAGCCGTCGAGCGCGTGCGACAGCGCGTCGGCGGCGCCCGCGTAGTCGCCGCGGCG
>JBQCJR010001032.1:0-13249 GCA_051952595.1 Kofleriaceae bacterium | reverse complement strand
TGCTCTTGATCGTCTGTTCGTTGGACTCGTACGATCGCTTGACGGCCTGCGAGAAATAGAGTCGATAGCCGACCTGCACCGACGAGACGAAGTGTGTGCCGTACTTCTCGAAGAAGCGGTAGAACCGCGACGCGGTGCTCTGATCGAACGTCGCGGGGACCTGCCAGTCGGGGTCGCCGACGACCCACGGCGCGAGCGCGGTCTGGGTCCGATCGAGCAGGTCGAGCCGCCAGCTGTGATGGCTCAGCTGGTACATCGCATAGATGTAGTCGGTGTCGGACACGTTGCGCTGCTCGTACGAGGCCTCGAACTCGCCGCTGAACGCCCCGTACGAGCCCTTCACGTTGGCCTTCACCGAGAAGAACTGCTCGACCTCGGTGCGGTTCTCGAACACGTAGGACTGGCCGGTGCTCTCGCTCGTGGCCTCGACCGATAGGTTCTCGGGAACGAGGTAGTCGGTCGGGCCATAGGTCCAGTACTTGCCTTCGTCGCGCATCGCGAACAGCTGCTGGGTCCGCGACGCGCTGCTGTAGGTGCCGAAGATGTTGAAGCCCCAACCGATGACATTGGATCCGGGAATGGGAGTGCTCATGACCGGGTAGACCCGGGTCTCCGCGCGTGTGAATCGATTCGTGTATCCTCGGCGCCCGATGGAGTCGCCCGATCCGCAGGTCCGCGAGCTGTGCGACGCGGGCGATCGGCACGGGGCGGCGACCGTGTTGATCCGGGGCTACGGCCCGGAGATCTATGGCTTCCTGATCGCGCTGCACCGCGCCGACCAGGAGGCGGACGACGTGTTCGCGCTGTGGAGCGAGCGGATCTGGCGGGGGCTCGAGCGGTTCGCGTGGCAGTGCAGCCTGCGCACCTGGTGCTACGCGATCGCGCGCAACGCCTCGAGCAACTTTCGCCGCGACGCGCGGGTCCGCGAGCGCCGCGCGCTGCCGCTGCCGGAGTCGAGCGCGCTGCAGCAGCTACAGCAGCAGGTTCGCAGCGAGACCCGGCCGTACCAGCGCACCGAGGTGAAGGACAAGCTGGCGCAGATCCGCGAGTCGCTCTCGGAGGAAGACCAGCTGCTGCTGGTGCTGCGGGTGGACAAGCAGCTGGCGTGGCGCGACCTGGCGCAGGTGGTGCTCGACGACGGCGAGCCGATCGAGGCGGCGCGGCTGGGGCGGGAGGCGCAGCGGCTACGCAAGCGGTTCCAGCTGCTCAAGAACCGGCTGGTCGAGCTGGGGCGCAGTCACGGGATCCTGAGCGACGAGTGAGCCTCGGGCTGGGCGGCGCGGCCATCGCTGCCGAGCAACATGGCGACGAGGCGCGACGGCCGCGCGATGCCCTGCTCGGCCATCCACGCGTCGGTCTCGGCGACGAGCGCGGCGCCGGCCTCGCCGCCGAGCCACTCGCCGCGGCGGCGCTCGAGGCAGCGCGCGAACAGCCGCATGCCCATGCCGTGCAGGTTGTCGTGCGCCCACGCGAGCGACGACAGGGCCTCGTGGCGGCGCCCGGCGCGCACGTCGAGGTGGGCGCGCAGCGCGGCGGCGATCGCCTTGCCCCACGCGCCCTCGCCCTCGAGCTGGCCGAGCGCGCGGCTCGCGAGCAGCTGGGTGGCGCTCCACCGGCCGCGCGCGCTCGATAGCGCGGCGGCGGCGCGGCAGTGGAGTAGCTCGGTGCGCAGGCTGCGGCTCGAGAGCAGGCCGGAGGCGAGCATCGCGGGGTAGCTCGCGGCGAGCAGGCGCAGCGCATCGCCGGGCCGGCCGGCGTACAGCGCGATCCACGCGCGCGCCTGGACCGCGCGGAACCGCACGACCGAGCTCTCGGCGCCGAGCGCACCCCGCGCGCGGCGACCGGTCGCGGGGATCGCGTCGAGCGCGCGCTGCACGGCGAGCTCGGCGCGGTCGGGCCGATCGGCGACCAGCTCGATCAGCGCGCTGCCGGTGATCTCGAGCAGGACCTGGCAGTGGCGGTTGCCGCGCTCGCGGGCATCGGCGAGCACGTCCTCGACGGTGGCGCGCAGCTCGCGGAGCTCGCCGGCGCGGAACAGGCAGGCGGCGAGGATCACCCGCGAGAGATCGCGCTCGAGCGCGGACTCGACGCCTTGGGCGGCGAACCGCTGGTGGCTGCGGCGCAGCAGCGGCAGCGCGCGCGAGAGCTCGCCGCGGATCGCCGCGCTCGCGGCGGACGCGAGGTCGACCAGGGCGAGCGACTCGGGGCGGGCCTCGCGCCCGGCGATCTGGGTCGCGCGCTCGCCGAGCTGGGCGGCGCGGTCGGGATCGTCGCCGCGGAACGCGACGTGGTACGCCTCCATCGCGAGGGCGCGCGCGATCCGGTTGGGCTCGCCGGCGCGCAGCGCGAGCAGCAGATGGCGCGCGTGGAAATCGGCGGCCTCGAACGGGTTGCGCAGGGTCAGGCCGATCGCGGCGGTCCAGCAGGTATCGATGCGGAGCAGCTCGCGCTCGGAGATCGCGTGGGCGGCGCGCTCGCGGAACTCGGTCCCGCGCGCGGCGAGCATCAGGCGGTGGAGCGCGAGCGAGGCGAGCGCGACCGGCAGCGCGGGGGCGCGCGCCATCCCCACGTCGCGCAGCACGCCGTCGAGCACGTCGAGGCCGTCGTCGGTGTAGCCGGCGAGCAGCAGCTGCTCCATCGCGCGGCGTCGCCGGGCGAGCGCGTCGCCGGGGCTCGCGGCGGCGGCGGACTCGAGGTACGCCTCGGCGGCCTCGCGCGGCCGGCCGGCGGCGGCGAGCACGTCGCCGAGCGGGGCGAGCAGGGCGCTGCGCTCGGAGGGCGTCCACGCGCCCGCGCCGAGGGCCTCTCGATAGAGCCGCGCGGCGCGCTCGAACGCGAGCGCCTGGCGGGCCTGAACCGCCGCTTCGCACGCGTAGCGCGCGGCCTCGCGCAGGCAGCCGGCCTCGCGCAGGTGCACGACGAGCTGCTCGGGCTCGGCGGCGCCGTTGGCCTCGAGCGCGCGCGCGATCCGCAGGTGGCGCTCGGCGCGCGCGGCGGGGGCGAGCCGCGCGACGGCGACGTGGCGGATCCGATCGTGGTAGGGCGAGAGGTCCTCGCCGCGGGCGACCGGGTGGGCGCGGAGCAGCCGGCCGACGCGCAGCAGCGCGAGCATCTGGGGCTCGTGCTCCAGATCTTCGTCGAACGCGGCGGCGGCGGCGAGGGCGCGGGGCAGCGGGCGCCCGGCGAGCGCGACGATCTCGAGCAGCCGGCGCGCGCCGGCGGGCAGCCGCTCGATCCGCGCGCCGAGCATCGCCTCGAGATCGTCGTCGCGCGCGTCGAGCGACGGGTGCGACGAGTGGCACAGCTCGGTGATGAAGAACGGATTGCCGTGAGTGGCGGCGGCGATCGTCGCGGCGCGCGCGGGGCTCGCGCTCGCGAGCAGGGCGTGGGCGAGCGCCTCGGCGGCGGCCGGCTCGAGATCGTGGACCGCGACGTCGCGCACGTCGACGGCGTGGGCGAGCTCGCCGCGCAGGTTCTCGAGCAGCGCCGCGAGCGCGGGGCTGGTCGCCGGGTCGCCGCTGCGGTACGTGGCGACCACGAGCAGCGGCGGCGGGTGCGGCGGGCGCAGCACGTCGACGAGCATCGCGATGCCATCGAGGTCGCCCCACTGCAGATCGTCGAGCACGAGCACCGGCGTGCGGGTGTGGCCGATCCGCGCGAGCAGCTCGCGCAGCACGCCGAACGCGCGCCGGCGCAGCACGAGCAAATCGGCCTCGGGTGCTGGCGTGGCGCTCACCCCGGGGAGCTGGAGCAGCACCGGGAACAGCCGGGCGAGCGTGGCGATGTCGTCGGGCAACAGCGCGGCGAGCTGCGCGGCGGGCAGCTCGCGCAGCCAGCGGCACAGCGCATCGACGATGCTGTCGAGCGCCTTGTACGGCACCGACTCCTGGGCGAAGCAGCGCCCGGCGAGCACCAGCGCACCGGCGCGCGCGCCATCGTCGACGAAGTGGTGGAGCAGCGCGGTCTTGCCGACGCCCGACGTGCCGTGGACCAGCGCGACGACCGCCCGGCCGGCCCGAGCGCTCGCGAGCGCTTCGCCGAGGATCGCGCGCTCGCGATCGCGCCCGACCAGCGGCGTCGATCGGCGCGCCCGGCGGAGCGGCGGCGGGGTGGACTTGGGGGCGAGCCGCGCCACCACCTCGGGGCCGGCGGGCCGCCACGAGGGCTCGGGCGCGAGCAGGTCGAGGCACAGCCGCTCGAGGTCCGGCGGCACCGGCGCGAGCTCGCTCGGCCGCGCGGGCGCCCCGGCGAGCTTGGCGGCGCGCATCGCCTCGCGGTCGCCGGTGAACGGCAGGCGCCCCGCGAGCAGCTCGTACAGCATGATGCCGACCGCGTACCAGTCCGCCGCGGGCTCGGGCGCGATCCCCGATGCGAGCTCGGGCGCCATGTACGCGCGCGTCCCGGCCAGCTCGCTCGTCGGCTCGTCGCCCAGATCGGCGACCAGCCCGAAATCGAGCAGCAGCACGCGGCCGTCGCGCGCGACCATCACGTTCGAAGGCTTGATGTCGCGGTGGAGCTTGCCGCGCTCGTGCAGGAACGCGAGCCCGCCGGCGAGCTCGCGCAGCAGGTGGCGCGCCCGCGTCTCGTCGAGCGGGCCGCGGCCATCGGGAGGGCGCGCGTAGCTCGCCGCGTCGTCGCCGAGCACGCGCTCCATCGTGAACCACCACGCGTCGCCATCGGAGTGGAGCTCGTAGAGCTGGACCAGGTTCGGATGGACGATCTCCGCGAGCGCGCGGAACTCGCGCTTCAGGAGATAGAGCGCGCCGGGGTCGCGGTGGCGCATGACCTTGAGCGCCACGATCGCGTTGCGCGCCTGGTCGATCGCCTCGTAGACCACGCCGAAGCCGCCGGCGCCGAGCTTGCGGCCGAGCTCGAACCGCCCGCCGAGCACGCGGGTGCCGGGCTCCCCGGGCGGGGGCTCGCGGTCCGCGACGTGCGCGACGGCGCGCAGGAACGCGAGCGCGTTCGAATCGGCGTCCGGCTCCACGCTGGGATCGCCGCCCTCGCTGCCCGCATCCAGGTCCTGGTCGCGCCGCCGACTCACCGTGCACTCCGCATCCGGATCCCTCCGAGGTTCACATCCAGCCGGAGCCGGGTCCACCCGTGCAGCGCGGCGAAGTCATGCCGCGAAGGACAAGGAGATCGTCATGAGCGAGAACGAGTGGACGTCCGTGACCGCAGAGGTCGCCGAGGTGAACGCAGGTGTGCTTCCGGTGCTCCTGGACATGATGGGCGCCGCGCGCGAGGGGCAGCAGAGTACGGCCAGCTACTTCCTCGGGGACATCGAGTGGTACCCCGATCCGAGCCTCGACATCATCGCGTACAACACCGGCGATGTGGAGAACATGCTGTACTGGACCGACACCAGCCCCGAGGGTGCGGCCACCAAGTCGATCCTGATTCCGGCCGGCGCGGCGTACGTCATGACCCGCGAGCTCGACGAGTACAAGGAGGGCCAGGTCACGGTGGGCCGCGTCGCGAGCGCGCCCGACACCAAGAGCCTCGGCGTGGGGGCGGGCGGCGTGATGCGCACGGTGTGCACCTGCCTGAAGTACCTGAGCCTCGCGACCGCGGTGTCGATCGTCGGCGGGATCGTGATCGAGGTGACACCCAACGGGCGCGGCGGCTACCAGCTGATCGTCCGGGCGGTCGGCGGCATCGCGAAGCTCGCGCTGGACTGGGCGATCTCCGGCGCGGGCGGCACCGGGGCCAGCGGCTCCGCGGCGATCGACTTCCAGCAGCCGAACGCGCGCGGGGTCACGGCGACCGGCGAGTACGTGATCCCGGTGCCGTCGGGGGTGAAGCTCGATCCGATCGTGCAGCAGCTCGATCTGAGGCTGCAGGTCGACGAGAGCGTGCTCGCGCAGGCCGCCGCCGAGCAGGGTGGCCGCCTCATCGCCGGCCGCCCGCCACGCGCCGGGCACCGGATCGCGAGCGCGCTGTCGCGCTAGCAAAGGCGCGATCCTCGCGCTGCTCGGCGAGGAGGCGCTCGAGCCGGCCAGCTAGCTCACCGCTGCGCGAGCGTGTCGAGCGCGGCGCGCAGCCCGGCGGGCGTGCCGATGTCGAGCATCTTGCCGTCGGGGAACGGGACCGCCTCGACGCGTAGGCCGGCCGCGCGCGCGGCCTCGAACGCCTCGCCGATCGGGCGCTCGGCGGGACCTGCGCGCTCGGCCTCCCACGCGCAGCAGAACGCGGTGAACGCGGGCGACCAGCTCGCGAGGCCCCAGCTGTTGCGCAGCGGCGTCGGCCCAGGCTTGTCGAAGATCCGGACCACGCGGCCCGCGGGATCGAGCTCGACCGGGCCCAGCCGCTCGGGCTCGTCGACCGGGAACACTCCGAGCACGAGGTCGGCGCCGGTGGTGCGGCGATGGGCATCGACCTGCGCGGCGGCGTCGCGCGGCAGGAGCACCGTGTCGGGCAGCGACAGCAGCACGCTCTCGCCGTCGAGCCAGGGGCGGGCGAGCCGGACGACGTCGGGCAGGCCACGCGGCACCGCCTGCACGACGTACGCGATCGACATCGGCCGGCCATCCGCGGCCTCGCTGCCGTCGCCGAGCGCGCGCACGATCTCGGCCTTCTCCGGCGAGATGACCACGACGCAGCGCTCGGCGCCGGTGGCCGCGATCGCACCGAGCGTCAGCTCGAGGACCGGCCGTGGTCGCGCGTCGCCGAGGACCAGCGGATAGAGCTCCTTGATGTGGCCGGCCTGGAACCGGGTGCCGCGCCCGGCCGCGGGGACGAGGCCGATCGGAGGTCGCGTCATGGGAGGCACGAGAGTAGTCGCTCGGGGCCCGACGGCAATCGCATCACCGCGCGGTGGTACGCGTCCTGTCGCTGGCGGAGCGCGTCGGCCGCGGCCGGGTCGAACAGCAGCGCGCGACACGCCTCGACGAACGCGGTCTCGTCGAGCGGATCGGCGACCTGCATCGCGGCGTAGAACGGATTGCCGGCGAGCGTGGGCGCGAGCAGCGCATCGAGGCCGAGTGGCCACGCGCGCATCGGCCGGAGCGGGACGTGGGGCAGCAGCTCGGCGAGCCAGCCGCGCACCGCCGGCGACAGGCGATCGCCGAGCGCGCCCGCGGCTTCCTCGAGCGAGCGCGCGCGCAGCATCGATGCGCCGAGCACGATCGGCGTGCGCGCGGCGATCGCGGTGGCGAGCGAGCTCGCGACGGCGTTGAAGCCGAGCACGAGGTCCGCCGCGCCGACCAGGCGCTCGAACGCGCGCGGCGCGAGCTGCGACGAGAACCGGTACTGGGGCGCGGCGGCGCCGCCGGGGAACGGCAGCGGTCCGACGTGCACGACGTGCACGCGCGGGCCGAGCCGCGCGAGGTGGGGCAGGATCAGCGCCGGCAGCGCACCGGCCAGCCGGGCGAGCTCGGGGTGCTCGTGGTTCTCGGCGTGTTGCCAGCTCGCCGAGGGCCACAGGATCAGGCGATCGTCCGCGCCGAGCCCGAGCTCGCCGCGCAGCTGCGCGCGCTCGGCCGCCGAGAGCGGCGCGAGCGACGGGATCGCCGCGAAGCCACCCGGCGCGTCGGGCGGCGCGATCGGCACGGTGACCAGCCGGCGCTCGAGCTGGTGAAACTCCGGGCTCAGCGTCTCGCGGTGGGATCCGTAGTCCCAGGCGACCGGCTGGGCGGGCAGGTTCCAGCAATCGAGCGCGATCACCGGCACGCCGGGCTGGGTGAACGCGCGTGGATCGAGGCGGAGCGCGTGGGCGGTCTTGCCGACCGCGGCGGCGTCGACGAGCACGAGGGTGTCGCAGCGCTGGCGCCCGATCAGCGCGGGCAGCTGGCGATCGAGGTGGGGGAGCGCGAGGTCGATGCGGCCGAACGCGACCGGCTCGCCCTCGAGCAGCGGGTGCAGCCGCGCCGGCGCGAGGAACACCACGCCGTGCCCGCGCTCGGCGAGGCCGCGCGCGAGCCGGATCCCGTGCAGCACTTCGCCGAACGCCGAACCGAGTGGTGCCAGGAACAGATGCCTCATCATCGAGGGTCGCGTGGGAGGTGCCATGTTAGCATCGCCGGCCATGAACACCGACAGTCCGGCGGCCGCGGCGCCGCCCGAGACCGGGGTCCTGCTCGAGCAAGAGACGCGGCTGTCCGAATCGGTCCTGTGGACGCTGCAGCGCCAGTACTACGCCACGAGCGGACCAAACGCGTGGCACAGCGGCGACGTGCCGTCGTACGCGACGTGCAACACGTACATCGCGCAGGCCTACGCGCACGTCGTGCTGGCGTACCTGCGCGACGCGCGCGCCGCCGGGCTGATCGATCCCGGCAAGCCGGTGTACATCGTCGAGCTGGCGGCCGGCGTGGGGCGGTTCGCGTACCTGTTCCTCCACAAGTTCCACCAGCTCAAGAACGACTCGTCGCTGCGTGGGCTCGACGTCCGCTATGTGATGACCGACTTCGCGCGCGCGAACATCCAGGCGTGGAGCGAGCACCCGATGCTCCGCCCGTTCACGCGCGCGAACCTGCTCGATTTCGGCACGTTCGACGTCGACAAGGATCGCGAGATCACCCTGCTCGGCGGCCAGGTGCTGTCGGCGCAGACGGTCGCGAACCCGATCGTCGTGCTCGCGAACTACGCGTTCGACACGTTCCGCTTCGATCTGTTCCGGATCGCGAACGGCGCGCTGCACGAGGTCCACCTGACCACCCGCGCGCCGCACGGCGCCTCTCCCGATCCGAGCAAGCTCGATATCTCGAAGCTCCGCGTCCAGTACGGACACCGCGAGATCGGGAGTGACTACTACGAAGATCCGGCGTGGAATCAGCTGCTCGCCGACTATCGATCTCGGCTCGCCGACGTCACGATCGGAATGCCGATCGGCGGGATGATGGCGCTGCGCAGCCTGCTCGAGATCTCGGGCCGGCGCATGCTGCTGCTGTCCTCGGACAAGGGGTTCACCCACGAGGACGAGCTGTTCCACCCCGAGCAGCACAACATGCAGTTCCACGCCGGGGCGTTCTCGATGATGGTGAACTACCACGCCATCGGGCAGTACTTCCGCCACCACGGCGGGCAGTACGTGGCGACCTCGCGGCGCTACATGAACCTCAAGACCGTGGCGTGCCTGGTCGGCGGCGCGCCCGAGCAGTTCGTCGACACGCTGTCGGCGTTCCAGGAGCGCGTCGAGACGTTCGGCCCGGGCGACTTCTTCGAGCTGCTCCAGGCCGAGCGCCAGGACGTGCGCAGCCTGTCGGTGGACCACTTCCTGGGGCTGTTGCGGATGAGCCACTGGGACCCGGGCGTGGTGTGGCAGTACGTCACCCAGGTCCGCGAGCTGGCGAGCGGGCTCACCGAGGGCCTCGCGCTCGAGCTCCGGCTCGCGCTCGAGCGCACGTGGAAGAACTTATTCCCCGGCCCGCAGAACCTGCCGTTCGAGCTGGCGCGCATCTTCATGGCGCTCAAGCGGCCGCACGACGCGATCCGGTTCAACCAGATCGCCCTCGAGTGGAGCGGCGAACAGCCGGCGACCTATCTGAACATGGGAGTCTGCTACTACTACTCCGAGAATCCGCAGGAGGCGCTGAAGTGCTTCCACCGCGCGCTCGGCCTCAACCCGGAGTTCGGGATCGCCAAGTCGTGGGTGTCGCGCGTGCTCGCCGAGCTCGAGCGTGGTGGCACCGGCGGCGATCTGTCTGCCGCGAACCCCGCGCTCGAGGCGATCGGCGTGCCGAGCGAAGCGCCTGCCGAGCCACGCGCTCCGGAGCCCGCGCCTGCCGCGCCTGCCGCACCGCCGGCGACCGCCTCGGCGCCATCGAACGGCGCCGAGGCGCAGCAAGCCCGCCCGGCGTGACGCGGATCGGCTTTCTCGGCGCGTTCTCGATCGCCAACGCCGGTGACGCGATCGTCGGCTACGCCGGTCGCCAGGCGCTGCGCGAGCGGGTGCCCGGCGCCGAGCAGGTGGTGTTCGCCCCGGCGTTCCCGCACGCGTTCTGGGACCACGCCTGGGATCGCGAGCGCGGGATCGACGCCGAGATCGTCTCGGTCCCCGCGACGAGCGACCTCGGCTGGGCGCGCGAGCTCGACGCGCTCGTGATCGGCGGCGGCGGCATCCTCAACCTGGATCCGTCGTTCCGGCCGTTCCTGCTCGGCGATCCGGACCGCTGGGATCCGGCGCGCCCGGCGGCGTGGAACGGCGTGTGCTCGCAGAACCAGCCGTGGTACGCGGGCGCACACGCCGAGACCTACGAGGTGGTCCGGCGCTGCTGCGAGCGGCTGCGCTACGTCGCGGTGCGCAACCGCACCACCCTGGCGTTCGTGCGCCGGTGTGGCTTCGAGGGCGAGGTCCACCTGATCCCGGATCCCGCGCTGCTGCTCGACGTGCCGCCCGAGGTGGACGAGGTCGTCGACGCCGCGCTCGACGAGATCGGCGCCGATCGGGATCGCCTGCTGGTCGGCGTCTCGATCGGCCCGTCGATCCGCGACCCGCGGACCGCGCCGTTCTTCCGCGACGTGCTGGGCTCGCTCGCCGCGCTCTCGCGCGACCCGGCGCACCGCGCCCAGCTCGTCGTCTTCGCGTTCAGCCACATCCAGGGCGACGAGCAGATCCAGGACGCCGTGGCCGCGCACCTGCCCGGCGCGCTGGTGATCCGGCGCCGGCTCCCGCCGCTCGCGCTGTGGCGGCTGATCGGCCGGATGGGCTTCTACGTGGGCTGCCGCTACCACGCGATGCTCGCCGCGTTCGCGCAGGGCGTGCCGTTCGTCGTGCTCGACGAGTACCTGAGCGACGCGATGGCCTCGAGCAAGACCCGCGAGCTGATCGCCGATCTCGGGCTCGAGCCGCACTACCTGTGCCCGTATTTGCCGGGCTCGCCGTCGTGGAAGATCGAGCAGCTGTTCCACGCGCGCGACCGGGTCTCGTTTGCCGGCCGGCTCGACGAGCTGCGCGCCCGGTTGCGCACGCACTACGGGCAGCTGGTCACCGCGCTCGGGCTCGCTACGGTTTGACAGCTCGCGCGCGCACGGAGAGACTGCTGGCCATGCAAACCAGCCGCGACGTGTTCCAGGTCGAGATCCGGACCCGAAACATGGCCAAGGCAATGGCGTTCTACGGCTCGATCTTCGACTGGAAGATCTATCCGTCGGCGCCGGACTACGCGCTGATCGATGCCGGCGTGATGCCGGTGATCGCGCTGCTCCAGACCACGGACACGCGGTTCCCGCTCGGGGTCGTGAACAACGTGCTGGTCGAGGACTGCCAGCAGACCGCGGACCTCGCGGTGCAGCTCGGCGGCCGGATCTGCGTCGGCAAGACCGAGACCCCCGCCGGCGCGTTTGTCGGCACGCTCGATCCGTGGGGCAACGAGCTGTTCCTCTGGCAGCCGTACACCACCGGGCGGCCCAGCCTGCGCGGCTCGGGCGAGAACCCGATGGTCCTGCTCGAGATCGCCTCGACCGACCTGCCGGGATCGATCGAGTACTACTCGAAGCTGGTCGGGTGGTCGTTCTGGAGCGTGGTGTTCACCGACAACTACGCGATGGCCGAGGGCTGTGGCCTCCAGCGCGGTGTGGGGCTGCTCGCGGTCCCGGTGGGTGGTGGTACGACCAATTACGTCGCGGTGGCCGATCTCGCGGAGACCGAGGCGAAGGTTCGCGCCGCCGGTGGCCGGATCCTGGTCGAGCCGGCCGACTTCCCGGGCGAAGGGCGCTTCTTCATCTTCGAGGATCCCGAGGGGAATCGCATGGGTGCTCTCGAGCGTCGTCCGGCGTGACATTCGACACGCCTCGATTTTCAATTTGCGGAAGCTTTCTTGGCCGTTGCCGTATTACGGCGGAGCAAAGTAACGTGGAGACGACATGAGCGGTCATTGGTACGATGGCTTGGGCACCGGGATCGGGTCCCTCGTGGACATGTTCACCGGAGCCGCGCCAGGTTCCACTCACGCGGGTGCAAAGGCCGCGGCTGCGCCGGTCGCAGCCGAGGGCAAGCACGTCGCGGACAATACCAATTTCGGCAAGGCGACCGGCCTCGCGCCGTTCATGAAGATGCTCGGCATCGGCCAGGAGCCGGCGAAGGCAACGCCCGAGGATCGCATGGCGACCCCGTCGGAGCTCGCCGACGCGAAGGCGGGCAAGGTCGCGACGGCGGGCGGTAGCGATCGCTACTCCGCCGACGTGAAGGGCAACAAGGACTCGAAGGGCTTCGCCAAGGTCACGACGGCGGACGGCAAGTCGGGCGGCTACACGATGCCCAGCATCCAGAACTGGGATGCGCGCGGCAAGTCGTACGGCAACCGCCAGAGCGACATCGACGCCCGCGACAAGGGCGTGAAGGTCGGCGCGCCGGAGATCTACCAGCCGGATCTGAGCAAGATCCCGCGCGTCGTCACCGGGCAGAAGTCCGACGAGCGCGGCGCGGGCCACTTCCGCGAGGACGCGTACGGCTCGCACCTCGACGGCTACAAGGCCGACGGCACCGTCGACGACGGCTGGTCGGGGATCTCGGGCAAGACCAAGTTCGACCCGGCGTCCGGCAAGGGCAGCACGTCGCTGTACAGCCGCGGCTACCAGGCCGGCGTCGAGAAGAAAGAGGGCTATCGCGCGGTCGCGTTCTCGGACGACAAGCGCCACTCGGCGTCGGCCGAGGCGGGCCTGGTCGCGAACGCGGGCCTGAGCGGCTCGGTCGGCGCCGACACCAAGAACGGCCTCTACGCGACCGGCGGCATCGGCGCGAAGGCCGGCGCGTACGCCCAGGGCGACGCCAACACCAAGACCGGGAAGGTCAACGTCGGCGGCCAGCAGTTCGACGCGGGCATCGGCGCGCACGGCGACGTGTTCGTCGGCGCGAAGGCCGGCGCGAGCGGCACGGTGGGCCTCGGCCCCGACTTCGTCGGTGCGAAGGGCTCGATCGGCGCGTTCGCCGGCGCCGAGGCCGCGGGCGACATCCACGGCAACCTCGGTCCGGTGGGCGCCAAGCTCGGCGGCTCGGTCATGGCCGGCGCGGGCATCGGCGCCGATGGCGACATCAGCTTCAAGGACGGCAAGTTCCACATGGGTGGCAAGCTGTTCGCGGCGCTCGGGTACGGTGGGTCGATCTCCGGTGACGTCACGGTCGACTTCGCGAAGGCCGGCAAGGCCCTGTACGGCCTCGGGCAGGGCGCGGTCGAGGGCATCTCGAACGGCGCCTCGTACCTCGGCAACGGCATCGCGGACGGCGCCTCGTACCTCGGCAGCGGGATCGCGAGCGGCGCCTCGTACGTGGGCAACGGCATCGCGGATGGCGCCTCGTACCTCGGCAGCG
>JBQCJR010001031.1:0-4032 GCA_051952595.1 Kofleriaceae bacterium | reverse complement strand
TACGAGATCCGGTCGATCTTGCGCGCCGAGGGCACCACGTTCGGATCGGTGGTGTAGACGCCGTCGACGTCGGTGTAGATCTCGCAGACGTCGGCGCCGAGCGCGGCGGCGCTCGCGACGGCGGGGGTGTCGGAGCCGCCGCGGCCGAGCGTGGTGATGTTGCCCTTCTCGTCGACGCCCTGGAACCCGGCGATCACCGCGATCTCGCCGGCCGCGAACGCGTCGCGGATCGGCTGGCTATCGATCGAGACGATGCGCGCGCGAGAGAACGCGCTGTCCGTGACGATCTTGCACTGGTGGCCGAGGAACGAGCGCGCCTTGCCACCCGCCGCGCGGATCGCGAGCGCGACCAGCCCGACCGAGACCTGCTCTCCGGTCGAGACGATCACGTCGACCTCGCGATCGTTCGGATCGTCGTGGATCTCGCCGACCAGCGCGAGCAACCGGTTGGTCTCGCCCGACATCGCCGAGACCACCAGCGCCACGTCGTGGCCCTCGCGCGCCGTGGCCACGCACCGCGCGGCGACGTTCTTGATCCGCTCGATCGAACCCACCGACGTGCCGCCGAACTTCTGGACGATCAACACGGCGACCAACGCTACACGCGGCGGCCAGCATGGTACAGCGCCCCGCGTGCCAGACATCGCACTCGTCCTGTCGACACTCCCGAGCTCCGAGAAAGCCGCCGAGATCGCGCGCACACTCGTCGAGGAGCAGCTCGCAGCCTGCGTGAACCTCGTGCCGGCGATCCGATCGATCTATCGCTGGCAGGGCGCCGTTCACGACGACGCCGAGGTCCTAGCGATCGTGAAGACCACCGCGGAGCGCTACGACGCGCTCGCGGCGCGGCTGATCGAGCTTCATCCCTACGAGGTGCCGGAGGTGATCCGACTCCCGATCAGCGGAGGACACACTCCGTATCTGGAGTGGGTCGTGCAGTCGATCACGAAGTGATCAGATTCCGCCCATCGCGATGCACTCGAGGCACGAGTTCATGTCGTGACCCGGCGGGCACATCGTGCCAGCCAGCGCGCAGAACGCGCACTCGGTGAGCGGATCCGCCGGGCACGCCGACGACGCCTGGCAGTCCGCCGGGCAGGTCGAGGAGTTCTCGCCGGCCGCCATGTCGCAGACGCCGTTGCCGCACATCGAGGTCGGCGGGCAATCCGCCGGGCAGCTCGCGTTGGTCTCGCCGCTCTCGCAGGTGCCGTTGCCGCACACCGGGTTGGGGTTTTGCGTGCCGCAGTCCGCGGGGCACGAGTTGATCTCCGTCGCCGAGCAGATGCCATCGCCACACCGCACCGGAGCAGCATCGGGGGCCTGCGTATCGTCGCCGTTGCCACTCCCCTCGCCCCAGCTACACGCGGTGGTGATCGCCAGTGCCCACGCAAATACGAATTTCGATGCGGCCCTCATCGCGGGCATCCTACTGAGTCGAAGTAGGAGATCAACGACAATCTACGAGACGGCCGCAGATACCGGGTCAGCCGGCTTCCGCGCCATACACATGAAGTGCAAGCCGGCGATCGAGCGCACGGCGAAGCGCGGCGTTGGAAGGTCGGACCAGGTCCGGATCGTCGACGAGCACGGCCTCGGCGTGGCGGCGCGCCTCGAGCAGCAGCTCGGTGTGCTGGGCGAGGTCGCCGAAGCGGAGCCGCGGCACACCGGCCTGCTTCGGTCCGAGCAACTCACCAGGTCCGCGCAACATCAGGTCCTGTTCGGCGATCCGGAATCCGTCCTGGGTGGCGACCATCGCGGAGAGCCGGTGTTCGGCGTCCTGTCCGAGCGCGCCCTGGGCGAGCAGCAGGCAGTGCGAGGCGGCGGCGCCGCGACCGACCCGGCCGCGCAGCTGGTGGAGCTGGGCGAGGCCGAACCGCTCGGCGTCGTGGATCACCATCACGGTCGCGGCGGGCACGTCGACGCCGACCTCGATCACCGTGGTGGCCACCAGCACGTCGAGCTCGCCGGCCTTGAACGCCCGCATCAGCCGATCGCGCTCGGCGCCGTCGAGCCGGCCGTGCACCAGGCCGACCCGGCGGTCCGGGAGCGCCGCGGCGACCTCGCCGGCCACCGTGGTCGCGTCTCGCCACGCGCGGCCGCCGTCCTCGGCCTCGCCCGGATCGATCTTGGGGCACACCACGTACGCGCGCTCGCCGTCGGCGCACCGCTCGCCGATCAGCTTGTACGCCGCGGCGCGGCCGCGCGCTCCCGACAGGATCTTGGTCGAGACCGGCTTGCGCCCTGGCGGTAGCTCGTCGAGCACCGAGACGTCGAGATCGCCGAACGCGGTCAGCGCGAGCGTCCGCGGGATCGGTGTGGCGGTCATCACGAGCAGGTGCGGCGCGCCCTGCCCGTCGCCCTTGTCGCGCAGCCGCGCGCGCTGCGCGACGCCGAACCGGTGCTGCTCGTCGATCACGACCAGCCCGAGCGACCCGAAGCCGACGCCCTCGGCGAGCAGCGCGTGAGTCCCGATCAGAATATCGATCCGGCCGGCGGCGAGCATCGACAGCATCGACGCGCGCACCGCCTTCGGGGTCGACGCGGTCAACAGCTCGATCCGCAGCCCGGCCGCGGCGGACCACGCGCGCCAGGTCTCGGCGTGCTGCTCCGCGAGCAGCACGGTGGGCGCCATCACCGCGGTCTGCCGGCCGGCGCGCGCGACCTGGAGCGCCGCGCCGAACGCGACCGCCGTCTTGCCGGCGCCGACGTCGCCCTGGAGCAGCCGGTTCATCGGCACGTCGCGCCCGAGATCCGCGCCGAGCTCGTCGATCGCGCGGCGCTGCGCCCCGGTCGGCCGGAACGGCAGCGCCGCGGCGAGCGCCTGGTCGAAGCCGTCGACCCGCCGGCACGGCACCGCGGCGTCGCTGCGCTGTTCGGGGCGGCGCAGCGCGACCACCACGCCGAGCGCGAACAGCTCGCCGAACGCGAGCCGCCGCTGCCACCGGCTATCGCCGCGGTTCATCGCCGCGATGTCGTCCGACGAGCTGTCCGGAGGCGGAGCGTGCAGCTGGGCGAGCGTCGCGGCGAGCGACGGCAGCCCGGCCGCCTGCTCGACCGTCGCCGGCACGCCGTCCTCGACGGCCCCACCGACCCGCGCGCACGCCGCCGCGCACGCCTGCCGCAGCCGCCCCGCCGGCACTCCCGGCACGTCGGGGTAGCGCGCGAGGATCGAGGGCATCGCGGCCGTCGAGGGCGCGCCCTCGGGAGCGCCCAGATCGATCCCGAGGATGTCTGGATTGGCGAGCTCGGTGCGGCCACCGCGCTTGCGCACGATGCCGGACAGCGCGACCCGCGCGCCCGCCGGCATGCGCTTCTCGATCCCGGTGAACGCGTTGAACCAGCGCACCAGCGCGGTCGCCGGCCCGCCGTCCTCGCCGAGCCGGACCTCGGCCCACCGCCGGCCGCGCGCGAAGATCATCCGCGACGAGGTCACGCGCGCGGTGAACGTGGCGCGCTGCCCCTCGTCGAGCCGGCACACCTCGGCGAGCGGCCGCGCGTCGCGCACGTCGTCGTAGCGGCGCGGCAGCGTCCACAGGAGATCCTCGACGGTGAACAGGTCCCGCTCCGCGAGCCGCTCCGCGAACGCCGCCCCGATGCCGGGCAGTGTGTGCGTCGGCGCGGCCAGCGGGTCATCGCTCTCGCCCGCCGCCTGCGCCTTGCCCGCGGTGGTCTTCGCCGGCGAAGCCGGCGCAGCGGAAGGTTTCGCGGGCGCAGCCGGCGCGGCGTGCCCGGCCGCGGGTTTCGACGGTGCAACCGGCGCGGCGTGCCCGGCCGCGACGGATTTCGAGGACGCAACCGGCGCGGGTTTCGCCGAGGCGGCGCGCGAGACTGGCGAGTTGCCCGCTGCGGCCGGTACTCGCGCCGACACGTTGCGCGATGGGGTCCCGCTCAACCGCGACGCCACCGATGACGACGACGACGACGACGACGACGACGACGACGACGACGACGACGACGACGACGACGACGACGACGACGACGACGACGACGACGACGACGACGACGACGACGACGACGACGACGACGACGACG
>JBQCJR010001030.1:0-3372 GCA_051952595.1 Kofleriaceae bacterium | reverse complement strand
GACGACCTTGCCGTCGATCTTCATCGCCTTCGACGCGAGCGGGAAGTCGCGGCTGCCGACGCCGGTCCAGTTCTTGATCGGCGCGTCGCCGTTCTCGATCGAGAGCGAGACCGCCGCGGTGGTGCCGCGCTGGCTCCACAGCCGGCGCATCGACGCCGTGGGCGTCTGCAGCTTGGCGCCGAGCCGGGTCATCGCGCGGTACATCCAGCCGAGCCAGCCCTTGGGCTTGCCGAACCACGCGAAGATCCGCGCGATCAGGCCGAGGTCGCGCTTGTACTCGTCGGTGATCCGCTTGCACAGCGCCTCGAACGCGCGCTCGTTCGCGATCGGGATCTTGCCGGTGCCGGACACCACGATCGCCTTGAGGTTCTTGCTGCCGTAGATCGCGCCGAAGCCCTGGCGGCCGAACGCGTGGTAGCGGTCGTTCATCACCGAGGCGATCCGCTGCTGCTGCTCGCCGGCCGGCCCGATCGCCGAGACCCCCACGTCGCGCTTGCCGCCGTACTGCCGCTTGACCGCGTCGAACGTCTCGGGGATCTGCTGGCCCCACAGCTCGCCGGCCGGCTCGAACAGGACCTCGCCGTCGCGGATCACCAGCACGGTCGGCTCGGCCGCGCGGCCGCTCACGACCACCGCGTCGTAGCCGGCGTGGCGCAGGTGGCTGCACACGCTGCCGCCGGAGTTCGAGTCGGCCCAGGTGCCGGTCAGCGGCGACTTGCCGACGATCTGGATCCGGCCGGAGAACGGCGTGCGCAGCCCGGTCAGCAGGCCGGAGCAGATCGCGAAGCAGGCCTCGGGCGCGAGTGGATCCGCGCCGACCGGGAAGTGCTTCCACATCAGCCAGGCGCCGAGGCCGTACCCGCCGAGGAAGTCGCGATAGATCGCTTCGTCGATCGACTCGACGCGATGCGTGCGCGTGGTGAGATCGACGAACAGGACCCGCCCGAGGTGGCCGTAGCGCGGTCGCACGAGCTGCGTTTCGCCCATGCCGCGCAGCATACCTCCGCGCGGGCGCGCTGTCGGGCTCGCTACCGGAGCAACACGGCCTCGCCATCGAGGGTGACGCGCGGCACGGTCGCCGGGTCGAACGGCTCGACGGTCAGCGTCCGGCCGCCGGGCGCGCCGATCTGGTCGCCCGGCTCGATCCGCTCGCCCGCGGCGAGCGTCGCGGCGATGTCGCGCAGCATCAGCGCGGCCTCGGTGGCGTCGTCCGGGGCGACCCCGACGAGCACCAGGTCCGGGCGGCCGAACTTGCGCAGCCCGAGCGACCACGCGGCGAGCGTGCCGTCCTCGAGCTCCTCGAAGAACAGCGTGACCTCGTGCATGACGTCGAACCCGCGGTCCGGCGCGAGCGCGGCGACCTCGCTGCCGAGGTGCGCGCGGGCGGCGTAGACATCGATCACCACCGCGGCGCCTTCCTCGCACACGCACTTCGCGAGCGCCCACGCGGCCTGGATGTGGCCGAGGTCGTCCGGATCGGGGAGCTGAGCCTCGATCACGTAGGCGTGCTCGGCGGCGAGCGCGGCCGCCGCGGCCGAGGGGCCGAGATCGGTGGCGATCAGGTCGGCGAACGGCGCGAGCACCTGCTCGGTGAACCACGCCGGGTCGTCGGCGCGGTCGCGGGCGACCAGCGCGACCGCGCCGGGGCCCTCGCCCTCGTCGGGCATGCCGTGACGCGTGCGCGACACCGGCAGGGGATCGGGCAGCCGCGCCGCCGACAGGGCGATCAGCGCGACCTCACCGGGGCGACCGCCCGCGGTGTACTGCTCTCGAGGCCAGGGATGGGTCATCGGTTACTCGGCGTCCGCATACATCGCTTCGATCTCGGCCGCAAAGTTCCGGGCGACCACGCTGCGCTTGATCTTGAGCGTCGGGGTGAGCTCGCCGGTCTCGATCCCGAACGGCCGCGGCAGGATCGCGAACTTCTTCACCTGCTCGACCCGCGCGAGACCCTGGTTGACATCGTCGATCTGGCGCTGGATCGCGGCGCGGAGCTCGGCGGGCGCGAGCTGGTGCGCCGCGGCCTCGTCGAGGGTGACCAGCGCGGTCAGGAACTTGCGGCGATCGCCGATCACCACCGCCTCGCCGACCAGCGGCGATTGCTTGATCGCCGCCTCGATGTTCTTCGGCGCGATGTTCTTCCCGCCGGCGGTGATGAGGATCTCCTTCTTGCGGCCGGTGATCGTCAGGAAGCCCTGCGGATCGAACGCGCCCAGGTCGCCCGAGCACAACCAGCCGTCGCGCAGCGCCTCGGCGGTGGCCTCGGGGTCCTTCAGGTAGCCCAGGAACACGTGGGGGCCGCGGACCAGGATCTCGCCGTCGTCGGCGATCTTGACCTCGATCCCGGGCAGCGCCGGGCCGACGCTGCCGATCAGGGTCTTGCCGGGCAGGTTGAACGACGTGGGTCCGGAGTCCTCGGACTGGCCGTAGATCTCGCGGATCGGGAGATCGATGCTCGCGAAGAACGCCAGCACGTCTGGCGCGATCGGCGCCGCGCCGGAGATCAGCGAGCGCGCGCGATCGAAGCCGAGCGCGACCTTGAGCTTGCCGATCACCAGCTTGTGCGCGAGGCGGTACTGCAGCTCGAGCGCGCGCGGCAGCGGCTCGCTGCGATCGCGGCGGGCGTTGACCTCGGTGCACACCGAGCGCGCCCACGCGACCAGCCGCTTCTTGACCCCGGTGACCTCGCCGAGCCGGTGCGCGAGCGCGGCGTGGAACTTCTCCCAGATCCGCGGCACGCCGAAGAACACGGTCGGCCGGGCCTGCTTGAGGTTGTCGGCGACCTTGTCGAGCGACTCGGCGTAATAGACCGTGCTGCCCGCCGTCGCCGGCATGTGGATGGTCGCCATCTGCTCGGCGATATGCGAGAGCGGCAGATACGATAGCGAGACATCGCCGCCCTCGCCGGGCTCGCCGCCGACGTCGACCAGGGTGCGCGCGGTCCACGCGAGGTTGTGATGCGACAGCATCACCGCCTTGGGCGGGCCGGTGGTGCCGGAGGTGTAGATCAGCGTCGCGAGATCGGCTTGCTCGATCGCGTCGATGCGCTTGTCGAGCTCGCCGTCGGGCACGCCCTCGGCGCGGGACAGAAAGTCGTCCCACGTCAGCACGTCGCCGCCGGTCGCGGTCGTGCCGCGCATCATCACGATCCAGCGGAGCAGCGGCAGCTGGTCGCGGCGCGCCTTGATATTTGCGAGCTGGTCGGCGTTCTCGACGAACACGACCAGCGCCTCGGAGTGGTGCACGATGTACTGCACCTCATCGGGCGAGCACGTCGTGTAGATCCCGGCGGCAGCGCCGCCCGCCATCATCGCAGCGTGATCGAGGATCACCCACTCCGGCCGGTTAAAGCCGAGGATGGCGACCTTGCCG
>JBQCJR010001029.1:0-8109 GCA_051952595.1 Kofleriaceae bacterium | reverse complement strand
TACCTCGCCGCCGCGCTGGCGCTCGCCGCGTGTCGCGGCCGCGACTCGCAGACCGCGACCACCACCCACGTGCTGCGGGTGACCGATCGCCAGACCGGCAAGCCGGTGGGCGCGCGCGTGCTGCTGTTCCCGCAGCCGGGCGTGCCGCTGCACATGGGCTCGATCGATCTGTACGGCAAGCGGCAGGGCGCCGCGGCGTGTCCGATCGCGCCCGGCGTCGTCGGATCGTGGGACGGGCTGATCCTCGCCCGCGGGCTCGGCGAGGTGCCGGTGGGCGCGGATCCGTGCACGCCGTCGCCGGCGATCCCGTACGGCCGCTACCACGTGTGGGCGTGGCGCGGCGTGGAGTACGAGCGGTGGGAGGGCGACGTCGACCTGTCGGAGGAGCGCGGGGCCGTCGAGCTCGCGATCCCGCTGACCCGCGCGTGGACGCCGCACGGCACGCTCGCCGCGGACCTGCACGTCCACGCCCGCGCGTCGAACGACTCGATGGTGCCCAACCCGCAGCGCGTGAACACGCAGGCCGCCGCCGGCGTGCAGGTGATCGCGCTCTCGGACCACAACACCAATGGCGACCTCGATCGCGAGATCTCCGAGCTCGGGCTCGAGGACGTGATCGCTTCGATCGCCTCGAACGAGCTGACCTCCGAGCAGCTGCACGTCGGCGTCTATCCGGTGCCGTTCGATCGCGACGCGCCGCGTGGGGGCTCGCCGCCGGAGTCCAAGCTGGTGCGCGCGAACGCGCGCGAGCTGTTCGCGATCGCGCGCGCGTTCCCCGGCGATCCGATCGTCCAGGTCAACCACCCGCGGTTCCGGGTCACCGCGCTGTTCGATGGCGCGCGGTGGAACGGCGTCAGCTGGCCGCCGCCGTTCCCGCTCGACTTCGACGCCGTCGAGGTGCTCGCCGGCTACGCCGCGTTCAACGTGCCGGGCGACCGGCGGTTCGACGAGGGCGTGCGCGACTTCTACACCCTGACGGATCACGGCTACCTGGTCGCGCCGCTCGGCAACAGCGACACCCACGACCTCAACTGGGTGCTCGACGGCACGACCCGCAACTATGTCTTCGTGGACGACCCGCGCACCCAGCCGTTTGACGAGGCGGCGTTCATCGCCGCGATCCGCGCGCGCCGGGTGGTCGCGACCAGCGGCCCCTGGCTCGACGTCGAGCTCGGCGCGACCAAGGACGCCACGCAGACCGCCGGGCCCGGCCAGGGACTGCGCGCGAGCGGCTCGGTGTGGGTCGACGTCACGGTCGCGCAGGCGGCGTTCGTGCAGACCGACCGGATCCGGATCACCGTAGGTGGACCGGACGGCCCGCAGCTGGTGCAGACGATCGACGTGCCGCCCGGCGCGCCGAGCTTCCGGTGGACCGGCGCGGTGCCGATCGGCGCCGTCGACACCTGGGTCGGCATCACCGCCGATGGCGATACGGCGCTGCCGCTCGAGCAGACCGGCACGTACCAGAAGGATCGGTGGAACCGGCCCGGCGTGACGCCGTTCGCGATCGCGAGCCCGATCCTGATCGACGCCGATGGCGACGGCCGGTGGAAGCGCGGCGACGCCGATCTGCCGCTGCCGTGAGCCGCTCGCGGAGCCGCTCGTCAGCGCGTCACGCCGTTGGGTAGCAGCAGCCAGTAGCGCCCGGCGCCGCCCATGCGCCCGCCGAGCTCGGCGGCGATCGCGTCGTCGCCCCAGTAGATGTCCCCGCGCACCGCGCCGAGGATCCCGCCGCCGGTGTCCTGCGCGATCAGCAGCTTTCGCCACGGCGCGCTGCCCGGCTTGCCGGGGACCGGTGCGCGGGTCTCGACCCAGATCGGCGTCGAGTGCGCGATGAACGCGCGGTCGATCGCCATCGAGCGCTGCGCGGTGAGCGTCACCATCTGCGAGCCGACCGCGCCCGCCTGCTTCGACTCGCTGAAGAACACGTACGAGTGGCTCTGGTCGACGACCTGATCGAACTTGGTCGGGTTCGCGTCGAACCACGCGCGGATGCCCTGCATCGTGCCGCTGCCGGGCGCGGTGAGCTGGCCCATGCTCTTGAGCACCCCGCCGACCCCGCGGTACGCGCGGCCGTTCTTGCCGGCGAACTCGAGCCACACCACCGAGCCGTCGTTCATCACCACCTTGGCCGAGCCCTCGATCTGCGCGAACAGCAGGTCGATCGGGTTGTCGACGTACAGCAGCTCGAGGTTCTGCTTCGCGAGCGCGCCGGTCCGGATCTCCTGGCGCGTGTAGTACGGCACCAGGTTGCCCTTGTCGTCGAGCCGGCCCCAGATCCGCCGGCCGTGGGCGTCGCGGATGTGCTTCGAGAGGTCGACCATCACCAGGTCCTTGGGGCGGCCGTGCACCGGGTAGCGGTACTTCGCGGATCGCTTGCGCGAGCCACGCATCTCCTGGACGTAGTAGCCGGTCAGCTTGCCCTCGGGGCCCTGCTTGCCCGCGGCGACGTACGGCGTGAACTGCTTCTCGAACATCGCGCGCGCCGCGGCGTGATCGCCGGGGCGCAGCTTGGCCGCCGCGGCGCACGCCTTGCGCCACTGCCGCGCGACCCCGCCGTGGCCGTCGTGGCCGACCGGGGCGCTGTCGGCGAGCTCGGCGAGCCGCTCGCACGAGCGCAGGAACGACGGGATCGCCTCGGCGTGCTGGTCGTCGGCCCAGCCCGGCAGCTCGGCGAACGCGATCCGGGTCAGCGCGAGCTGGTCGTGCTTGGGCTCGGGCGGCCGGGCCTCCTCGTCGGGAGCGCACGGCGGCACGGCGGCGAGCGGCGCGGGTGCGCCGTCCGCGGCATCCGGCGCGACGATGCCCGCGTCGGGCACCACGGCCACTGGCGGTGGCGCCGGTGACGCCGAGTCCTTCGCGACCACGGCGCGGTCGGCGCCACATCCGGCCGCGGCGCTCACCGCGGCCCAACAAACAAGAAGCCCGCGCATCTGCGAACGATGACAACGCTCGAGACCGCGGGCAAATTCACCCAGCCGCGTAGCGGCTGCCGGACGCGAAGCGGACGGAGCGCACGAAGTGCGCGAGGGGAATCGCCGCCGGAGGCGGTGCAATTGCCCCAGCCCGACCGCGCGTCGGGAGCGCCTTACAGCGCCAGGAAGTCGTAGCCGACGCTCGCCATCACGCCGAGCGCGTCGCCGATCTCGCCGACGTCCGGCACGAACAGGTTCGCGCGGACCTGGATCTTCGACTTCTGGTAGCCGAGGCCGGCCGTGAAGCCGAACTTGGTCTCGGTCTCGCTGCCCGAGATGCCACCGATGTCGACCGACGCGCGGATGACCGTCGCGCCGACCTCGGCCGCGGCGAACAGCCCGCTGGTGCCGATGTTGTACTTACCACCAACGTAGATCGGGATCATCGTCAGCCCGAAGCCCTCCGGGGTGCCCACGTGGAACAGCACGCCGGCGCGAGCGGTCACCGCGATGTTCGGCGCCACGCCCATCTCGAAGCGGAGCAGGGGGCCCACCGCGAAGTCCGCGGAGTCGCCGTAGTCCGACAGCGGGAGCACGAACGCCGCGTCGAGGCCGAGCAGCTTCTGCTTGGCCGCGGTCGCGCCCATCGGCTCGCTCGCCGGGGCAGCCTCGGGGGCGGCGGCGGGCTCCGCGGCCGGGGCCGCCTCTCCCTCACCCGCCTCGTCTTCGGCCTGGGCGAACGCAGTACCGGTCAGAGCGGCGGTCATCGCCACGGTGAACATCGTCTTCGACAAACCACGCATTCGTAACTCCTCAAATGACGGACGGATAGGAGTGCACTCCACCGAATGCACACCGCCTTCATACGGCAGCGGCATCGATGTGTCGCGACTCCAACGCGCATCAATTTCGGATACGTATGGCAAACGGTGGCAAAGTTCGGCTTTGCCACCGGTGCCGATCTCCCCCCGAGGGCCGGACTACTGGATCGCGGTCGGGCGCTTCAGGACCTCGACCCAGTTCTCGCGGGTCGGCTGGTTGATCACCCAGGTCGAGATCACGATCTCGTTCGCGGTGACCGCGTCCGAGACGAAGAAGCCGTACGCGCCCGGCCACGGATCCGTCGCGCCGGCGAGCGAGACCCGCTGCCAGGCGCCGTCCGGCTGCTGCGTCGCGAGCAGCAGCTCCTGGGTCGTCGCGTCCTGGTACGCGATCATCGGCAGCATGCCGCCGTTCGCGAGCACCAGCGAGGCGTCATCGCCCACGAAGTGGAACTCCGGCTTGGGGTGGCCGTCGACCGTGGTGCCCACGATCCGGTAGCCGTCGTCCACGGTCACCGGCGCGGCGCCCTCCTTGATGTACTGGAGGTCGTCGCCGGTCGCGCCGACGTACGCCACGTGCACGACGTCGTCCGGGCCGACCGCCACCGACGGCGTCCAGCCGGCGTCGATGTTGCCGCTGCCGTCGAGCACCACCGGGGTGGCGAACTGGCCGGTGCTCGCGTTGAACTTCGACATCTTGAGGTCGCCGTTGGCGCGGTCGTAGTAGACGACGACCGGCGCCTGGTTGCTCAGGCGGGTCGCATCGACGAACAGGCCGAGCCCCTCGGGCAGCGGGTACACGCCCATCTCGTCCGGCAGCGGCGCCGAGTCGACGACCCAGGTCTGCCAGTCGGCCGCGCTGGTCGGGAACGGCACCTGCGACGCCGCGTAGCGGACCTCGGCGCGCCGGCTGGTCGAGTCCGAGACGTGCGCCAGGTACGCGATGCCGGGGCGGCCGTCGTCGGTGCGCAGCGACAGCGAGGTGTACATGCCCACCACCGAGCCCGAGAACTCGCCGAGCATGCCGGTGCCCTCGTCGATCACGATCTTCGTCCAGGTGTCGCCGGTCTTGTAGGCGAGCTTGAGCGAGCCGGTCTCGCGATCGAAGTACGACACCATCGGCGCGCCGTTCGGCGCCACCGCGATGCTCGTGTACATGCCGATGTCGTCGCCCTTGTCGGTGACGCCGTTGCGGTACTTCGAGCCCTCGACCACCACCGGGCCGTCGGGCACGCCGTCCACCCACTCCCACGCCTCGTCGGGGACGCGCCCCGGCTCGACCCGCGCGACCACCAGGTCGCCGTAGGTCTGGGCGTACGCCGAGACCCAGATCGAGCCGTCGGCGCCGACCGCGACGTCCGAGTACGGACCGACGCGGCCGATCACGATGTCGTCGGAGCACACGCAGGTGTTGTCGATGCAGAACGGGATCTCGCCGTCGCCGCAGAAGTCCGGGCCGCAGTCCGCGACGGTCTCGCAGGTCTGCTCGCCGTTGGTGCCGCAGCTGCAGCCCGGCACCAGCGACAGCACGGTCGACAGCCCGACCCAGCTCGCGACCGCGACCACGCGGCGGCTGCGCGCCAGCTTGCCGAAGCGGCCGCGCCAGCTGCGCCGGCGGCCACCCGCGAGCACCAGGCCCACGAGCACGACCAGGACCACGCCGCCCGCACTCGGGCCGCCGCTCGCCGTCTGGCAGTTGCAGCCGGTCTCGCTGGGCTGGCCGTGGAACGGCGCGATCAGCACGACCGACTCGTTGCCCACCTCGTCCTGCGCGAAGATCGCGACCTCGTTGCCGATCGCATACTCGAGCAGCTTCGCGCGGGCGATCTCGACCGGGCCGGTGAACCACTCCGACGACGGCCGGTCGTCGCCCGGCTTGCCGAGCGCGTACTTGATCGCGTGGCCACTCACCACGTCGACGATCGGCAGCTCGTAGGTGTCGCCGTTCCACGCCCCGTCCGCGACCAGGATCCGCGGGCCGACCGAGTCGATCGTGACCGGGGTGCGGATCACCTCGGACACCGTGTGGTAGTCGCCCTTGACCCGCGACTTCAGGCCGATCTCGAACTTGCCCTGCCACGCGAACGCGCGGTCGCGGACCACGAACTGGTGGGTGTCGATCGTGGTGTACGGGCGCCACATCCCGCCGTTGAGGTTGTAGGTCCACTCGAGCTCGCGGCCGTTGCTGTCGAAGCGGTCGACCTCGAACACCACTTCGGGCAGCCCCGCGGAGTCACCGCGCCGCAGCGAGGTGCGGAGCTTGCTCGGCGACGGAGTCGAGGTGCTCACCAGCTTCGCGCGGCCCGTGCTGCGCGGGGCGAACGTCACCAGCTCGGAGTCGAGGCGGTCGACGAAGTCCTGCATCATCGGGTTGCTCTGGCCCTTGATCCGCATCGCCTGGCTCGCGCCGAGCGAGGCGAACAGCGCGAGGAAGTCGTCCTGCGCCGTGGTGACGTGCTGGATCGAGAGGTTCTCGAGCGAGAACCCGGCGAACGTCGGGACGTTGATGGAGGGCAGGTTGCCGAGCAGCGGGGTGAGCAGGTCGAACACCGAGGGCAGCACCGCCTCGAGGTCCTCCGGCCGCTCCTTGACGAACTCGCTGTTGAGGACCTTGATCATGACCTGCTGGGACGAGATGCCCACCAGGCTCGGCGTGATCACCGCCGGCTGTCCCGGCGGCTGCTCGAACTCGAGGTTGATGCCGACCTTCATCGTCAGGTCGAGCGTGAACGCGCGGACGTAGCGCTCGTAGAGGAACGCGTAGAAGTCGACCTCCATGTTCTCGATGCCGATCGAGATCGCGGGCGAGGCCGGCGTGTTGGCGCCGATCGTGAAGTCGAGCGCGCGCTGCGGGCGGGTGACCAGCAGGAGCGGCGCCTTGCCGTCATCGGACAGCTCGGCGACCGACGGGACCAGCACGCCAATCGTGCCGACGTTGAGCTGCTGGATGAAGCTCGTGCCGATGCCCAGGCACATCATGCCCGAGGTCACCGCGTGGTGGCCCGCCAGGTCGAGCGTGGTCTCCGAGACGCCCATCGCGAGATCCGCGCCCGGATCCGGCGCGCCGTTGAACTCGTTCGCGACGCCGAGCGCGTAGGTCGTGCGCGCCGTGAGCGGCAGGTTCGCCGGCGGGGCGCCGAAGTTCGGCGCCGGCAGCGGCGGCACGCACAGGTGCGGCTCGCTATCGAGGTTCGGCGCGCGGGTCGAGGGATCCTCGTCGGCGTTGAGGCCCGTGATCACGCCGAGGCTCATGCCGTTGTTGACCAGGTCGACGTAGCCACCCGGGACGATGCGGGCCTCGAGGTAGCCGTTGGTGCCGGGCGAGATGCCCGCCATCATGTTGCCCACGTCGAGCATGCCGGCGATCCCCAGCGGGTTCGGGAGGAAGTCCTGGAGCAGGTTGTTGATGGCCGGGGTGAGCAGCCCGATGATGAACTGGCCGACGAAGGAGTCGATCACCGACCCCGCGAAGTCCGCGATGTCGGAGAGGAAGCTGCAGCCCGAGAAGTCGAGGCCGAGGTGGAACGCGTTGATGCGGTCGAGGTTGATCTTCAGCTCGCCCGTCGCCTGGTCGATCCCGAACGCGATGTCGAAGTTGCCGTTGAGGTTGTTCGAGGAGACGCCGAGGGTGCAGGAGAAGCCGACCCCGACGATCTTGCCGTCGATGCCGATCGAGGTCGCGACGCTCGTCGAGATCGCGATGTTCAGCTTGTTGTTGACGACCGTCGGCGTCAGGTTGTTGAGCGCGACGTTGACCTTGCAGCCCGGGTTACAGCTCCCGCCGTTGTTCCGGGTGCAGTAGCGCGCTCCCGTGCCGAGCGTGCCCATGCTGCCCACCTGGCCCTGTGGGACGCAGAAGCCACCCGAGAGCTGATCGTTGATCAGCGCCGGGAGCATCGACTTCAGCTTGTTGAAGCCCGCCGGTGTGACGCGGATCTGCGCGCCGCCCTCCACCGTCTGATCCGCGGGCAACTTGCCCTCTGGCAGCGGCAGCGTGGAGCCACAGGCACCACAGCCGCCCAGGTTCCCGCACGCGCCCATCAAGAAGATGAACAGCGCGGACAAGGCGAGGTTCAGACGAGTCGAACGAACAAACACGAGGGCCTCCCGAGTGGACGCAGGGGGGCCTCATCCGTGTCTGGATGCACAGTTTCCCCTACGAACGATCCACGTATACCTGAAGGCCGATCAGAGTAGGTAGGAAAATTCTCATGCAGGTGGCCGATACAATAGGGCTTTTAGTCCCCAGTTGTGACTTCCGCGCGCGACCTCGACGTCTCGCGCGGTCCGGACTTGACACCGGGGGGAGCAAGCCGCTATCTACACCGCCCGCACGCACTTGGGTCCGTAGCTCAGATGGATAGAGCGCCGGG
>JBQCJR010001028.1:0-5089 GCA_051952595.1 Kofleriaceae bacterium | reverse complement strand
TTTGATTTGGTAGTTGTTTAAAGTCCTCCCGCGCCTGCGCATCATCGCGGCGATCGTGCGCCACGGCGGCAACCAGAGCCGCACGGCGGCCGAGCTCGGGATCCCGCGCCGCACGCTGATCGTGCGGCTCGATCGCTACAACGTGCCGCGGCCGCGCAAGCGGTGACGCGGCGGGATGCGGGTCACCCGCGGGCCCTGGACCTGCGCAGGAACAGCAGGCCGCCGATGCCGAGCACCGCGGCCACGCCGGCGCCGCGCCGCGCGAGCTGGGTCACCCGGGTGAGCGGCGCCTCGGGGCCGTGGGACAGCTGGACGATCGCGTCGCCGACGACCTCGCGGGCGCCGAGCCGCGCCTGGAGCCGCCACAGGAACGGCAGGCGATGGACGAGGAACATGCCGCGCTCGGTGAGCAGCATCGCCTGGTTCGCCGCCTGCGACATGGTCTTCACGCTCGAGAGCAGGCCCTGGGCCTGGATCGCGCGCTCGGCCGCGGCGGTGCCGGCGGCCGCCGAGAAGTCGGCGAGCCGGATGCCCTCGACGCGCACCTGGCCGGGGTTGTCGGCGAGCCACGCGTCGACCAGCCGGCCGAGCTGCTCGCGGCGATCGGCGCCGAGCGAGCGGTCGGCGATCTCGGCGAGCTCCTGCTCGGACTTCTCGAACACGGCCGCGAGGTCCGCGCCGTCGCGGCCGTAGAGCTCGGGCAGCCAGTGCTGCTCCAGCACGGTGCGGCTGAGCCGGAGGAACACGAACATGTCGAGCAGGCCGACCTCGGACGAGGGGCCGGTCGCGATCTCGGTCGCCGACGATACGTAGACCAGGTTCTTGCGGAGCGCCTCGTCGCGCACCTCGGCGCGCGGCGAGCGCTCGAGGACCTCGGTGGCCTGGGTGATCCGATCGGTGAACCGCGTCGTGAAGCGCTGCAGCTCGTGCTGGAGCTCGAGCTCGCGTAGGGTGTCGTCATCCATGGGGACCTCGGGGACCTCGCGTGGGGCTTCGAGCGATCACGCCGGCCGGGGCCGCGCGTGCCGCGCCGTCCAGATCGCGCGCACCTCGGGGCTGACGCGGCGCAGCTGGAACGAGCGGATCAGCGAGACCACGCCGTAGACGATCGCGTAGAGGCCGATCCACCAGCCGAGGGTCACGGCGCCGGCGATCGGAGCGACGAGCAAGAAGATCCCGAAGGCGAACGAGACGATGCCGAGGAACGAGAGGCTCCCTCGGCCGGGCTCGTGTCGGCGCATCCTCGACGCGATGCTGATCTCTGCCGCGCCGCGCGAGAGCGCCCACGCGGCGGTCAGCACGTAGAACACCACGGTCGCGCCGCCGGTGCGCGTGAAGATCAGGTATCCGATGATGATGCCGATCGCGCCGATCGGTGCGGTGGACCACGGCCGCTCGCGCTGGGAGAACGCCGACACCAGCGAGATGACGCCGTCGACGAAGATCCACACGCCCAGCACGAGGACGATCGCCATGATCGACTCGATCGGGCGGATCAGGAACAGCACGCCCGCGGCGATCGCGAGCAGGCCGCGCAGCGCGAGCGCCCACCAGCTCCGCGGCGCTTCGATGCGCTCGACCACGAGCGACGCGCGCGCATCCCGCACGGCGTTCGTCGCGGCCTCCCGGGCGAGGCGGTCTTCGACCCCGACTTCCTCGCGGAGATAGTTCGCCATGGCCCCGACCGCCGCGATCTGTGCGGGTCCATTCGTCTGCTCCTGACGCTCCATATCCGATGCCTCCGTTCGGATCTCCAGCGTCGCAATCGCCGTGCCCGCGCGCGCGCGACCCGCGCCGGAGTTTCTGGCTTGGAGCTCGCGATGGATCGCCCTACCTTCGATCATGACGGGCGAGGCGACTCCGGGGATGGATGCGCGGATCGCTCGGGGCAGCGGGCCGCTGTGGCGGTGGCTGCGCCGCGCGTTGCTCGTCGCGGGCGCGGCGGTGGTGCTGTACCTCGCGTGGGCGATCTGGAAGTCCGGCGCGGTGGTCGATTGGATGCGCAGCGCCCGGCCGCTGCCGTTCTTCATCGCCCTGGCCGTGCTGCCCGCGCTCGGCGCACCGATCACCCCGCTGTTCCTCGCCGCCGGCGCGACGTTCGGCATCCACGTCGGGCTGATCGGCACGGCCCTCGCGCTCGCGGCGAACCTCGCGCTCTGCTACTGGATCGCGCGCAGTCGGCTGCGCGGGCCGCTCGAGGCGTTGCTGCGCCGCTTCGGCCACGCGCTCCCCGACTTCCGCGCGCCCGGTCGCAGCGCGCTCCGGTGGACCCTCGCGCTCAAGCTCGCCCCCGGCCTCCCCGGGTTCGTCAAGAACTACGGCCTCGGCGCCGCCGGCGTGCCGTTTCCGCTGTACTTCGGGCTATCGATGCTGATCACCGGCGCGTACGCCGCCGCGCTGGTCGTCCTCGGCGAGTCGCTGTTCGAGCACGAGGTCGGGAGATCGGTCGCCGTGGCCGTCGCGATCGCCGCCGTCGTGGCGGGCGGCGTGTGGTGGTGGTGGAGACGTAGGCGGCGGAGGGGTAGCCTCACACCATGACCGAGGACGACCTGCGCGACGTGACCGCGGCGTGCCCCCGGCTCGCCATCCGCGTCCGGGAGCGAGTGCTCGACGTGGGCGTCGGCCATCACCCTGATGACGAGCTTTGCGCCCAGCTCGCCCGCTTGTTCTCGCATCCGGCGATCGCGACGTTTCGCCACGTCTCGCTGGGCGCGAGCGGGCCGACGATGCCGGACACCGATTTCCGCTGGGCGCTCGACGCGATCGCAACCGTCGTTCCTGCCGCTTTCGACCGCCTGTTCGTGGGCAGTGCCCGGATCTTGACGTTCGACGGAATCGCCCGGCTGTGCGCGAGCGGGGCTCGGATCGCTAGCGCCAACTGGGCCACCCACTATGGTGGAGCGTTCCCGGGGATCCGCTTCCTCGACCTCCGCGACGCGTTGCTATCCTGGCACGACTGCGTGTGGCCGGACCTCGAGGTGCTCGTGATCAGGCCGCGCCATGCCGGGCGCGGGTTGGCGTGGGCGCGCGAGGTGCTCGCGTCCCTGTCGTCGTTCCCCCGGCTGCGCGAGGTCCGGTTCCCGGAGAACGACGGAGACGATCTCGTCGCCGCTCTGCTCGAGTCTCCACTGCTGCCACAGCTGCGCCGCGTCGACCTCACCGACAACATCACCGATCGCGGCGCCCAGTTGCTGCACGAGCGCGCCGATCGCGTCGCGCATCTCGACGAGTTGTGGATCGGCTCCAGCGGCAGACGCAGGCGCGCGATAGAGCGTAGGGATCCCAACACCCTGTTTCCGCGCGGCACGCTCGAGATCGACAACGCGTGGGCGAGCCGGCTACGCGCGCGCCTGGGCTCGAGGCTGCGGTTCAAGCCACGCCCGGGGCATCCCGATCTGTAGCCTGGCCGGTTCGGAAGTGCCGATCGGTTAGTTAGTTAGAGGCCTTGGTGGTTCTCTAGGTCGGGAACGCCGAACGTCTTTCGTCGTAGAAGCACGGAAACACGGAGGCGACCGCTTCGATCTCGACAGCCTTCATCAGCTCGAGGTCGCGAATTTTTCCGGTCACCCGGACGAGCAGGTCACGGTTGCGGCCTCCGATGTACGATTCGCTCTGTAGCGGCTTCTTCTCTGCGCACATCTTCTGCCAACCGGGGTAGGCCGGATCCGGGCTCTCTGCCGTCAAGGACAAGCGCGCTCCATAGAGGAGGCGCCCCTGCGCATCGACGACGAGTGAGTCGTCGCAGGCCGCGCGCTGCACCTTGTCGCCGTAGGCGAGCGTGACCTGCTCGCCCGTGGCGAGCACCACCGCTTTGTCCCCTTCGGTGCGATCGACAAACATCGTCTCGCGCAGCTTCGTCGCGCCGGGCGGAGCGAGGTCGGCGTAGTGGACGAGGAGGTTTTCGTCGAAGCCGATCCTCACGCGCGCCATCCCTTGACACTCCGAGGTGAGCTCCTTGTCCTTCCACGTCACCGGGTATTCGATCACTTCGACGGTGTAGCCATCGGGGAGCTCGCCGGGCGTATGGCGCGCCGAGTGACCATGAGCTGCGGTTTGGCGTCCGTGATTTGGCGCGGCGGTGACCAACGGCCGACACAACTCACAAGTAAGGCGCCGAGCGCGACACGCGTGGTGAACATACTGAGGTACTACTACGAAGAAGAAGATCGTGACTGCGAGCTCGAGCGCCGCTCTTGCTCGAGACCCGCTGCCGCGCTCGTACAACGCGCGATCCGCGGCCGCGTGACACGAGATCGACGATCTTCTTGCGGTGTGCAAGGGGCGATGAACGCACGCCAATCCAGGGTGGAATGATGTGTCAGCCGGGATGTATCACTACACTTCGATGACGCGATCAGCTCGTATGTTCCGATTCGATCGATCTCTCGCGCGCACCGGAAGTCCGGGGCGCGCGAGGCAGCGGCGGTTCGCGATCGCCGCCTTGGTTGCCCTCGGTGCGTGTGGCGGAGGCAAGCGCGCCTCGGAGCAGCAGCTGGCGCCCGGAGACATCGCGCTCGTCGGCGGAACCATCTTGCCGATGGATCGCGAGACACCGCTCGTGGATCACACGGTCGTGGTGCGTGGCGACAAGATCGCGATGATCGCGCCGTCGGCAAACCTCGACACCAGGGGCGCGAGGGTGATCGACGCGAAGGGCAAGTGGATCGTGCCCGGGCTCGCCGACATGCACGTGCACACCTCGAGCGAGCGCGACTTCGCGATGTATCTGCTGAACGGCGTCACCACGGTGCGCGACATGTTCGGGTCGCCGCGGCACCTCGCGTGGCGCGAGCAGATCGAGAGCGGCAAGCTCGAGGGCCCGACGCTCCTCCTCGCGGGGCCGATCGTCGATGGCGACCCGCCGACGTGGCCGGGCTCTGCCGTGGTGACCACGCCCGAGGCGGCGAGGGCGGCGGTGCAGGCGCAGAAGCGCGCGGGGTACGATCTCATCAAGGTGTACGGTGGGCTGTCGGCCGCGGCGTACGAGGCGCTCGCGGCCGAGGCCAAGGCGCAGAACCTCCCGTTTGCCGGGCACGTGCCCACAGCGATCGGCGTCGACAAGGCGCTCGCGAGTGGCCAGCGCTCGATC
>JBQCJR010001027.1:0-17324 GCA_051952595.1 Kofleriaceae bacterium | reverse complement strand
CGATCAGCAGGAACGGTTAGCGGTGAGGCAGGAGGCCGTGTATCTGGTCGGCCTTGAGGACAGTGTCGCTGGGCTGCTCCTTGCCCCTGTCGTAACACGACCGAGGCGTTCGATCATTTCCGGTCCGCCGCGAAGCAAGGACCCGGAAACTCCCTGCGCCGAGGGAGTCCCTCGGGACGAGAGGGACGATGGATCATTTCAGCGTCACTTCATCTCGGCGTTCAGCTTCTGCGTCAGATCGACCGCCGGGTCCGCCCACACCGTCGCGCTCTGGTCGATGATGAGGCTGACGCCCTCGGCCTTGGCGATCTTGGCGATCTTCGGCTCGGCCTGCTTCAGCAGGTCCTGGATCAGCTTGGTGCGATCCGCGGCCAGCTCGCGCTCGAGCTTCACGTAGGTCTGCTGGAGCGCGACGAACTTCTTCTCGAGCTCCTCGCGCTTCTGCTTGAACACGTCGGGCTTGAGCACCGCCTGCTGCTTCTCGAGGTCCGCGCCCGCCTTCTTGAGCTCGTTCTGCTCCTTGTCGAGCGTCGCCTGTTTGGCCTTGCGGGTCTTCTCGAACTGCTCGTTCGCCCGCTTACCGGCCGGCGTGGTCGACAGCGTGTTCTCGATGTCGATGATGCCGATCTTGGGGTTCGACGGAACCGCGCTCACCGCGAAGCTCCCGAGCAGCGGAGAGACCATGAGACCGAGACCGAGACAGCCGATAGCCAGATACCGATTCATGAGGACCTCGCGGGATAGATACGACGACTTCGACGGGCATCCAAGCCTGGTTGTTCACTCGCGATCCGGGGTTAGAAGAAATTCCCGATCGTGAACTCGAACACCAGCGGGTCCTCACCCTTCTGGGCATCGAGCGGGATGCCCCACTCGAATCGCAGCGGGCCGATCGGCGAGAACCAGCGGAACCCGAACCCGACCGACTTGCGGATGCCCTTGATCAACGAATCCGGGAACCGGAAGCACGGATCGAACTGGATGGGGATCGACGAGTTCTTGCGCTGCAGGCCGGAGCAGTAGCGGTCCTCGAGGTTGTACGCGTTACCCATGTCGAAGAACACGACGCCCGAGATCCCCACCTTCTTGAACAGCGGGAACTCGATCTCGCTGTTCCAGATGATCTGCATGTTGCCGCCGAGCGGCAGGGTGCCGAGCGCGGCGCCGACATCACCCGGGGGCTGGGTGAGCAGCTGCGGGCCGAGCGAGCGCGGCGCGTAGCCGCGGATGTCGTAGATGCCGCCGACCAGGTAGCGCTCGCTGATCGGCACGCCGAGCGGATCGGTCGAGGTCACGACGCCGAGCTCGGCGTTGAGCTTGAGCACGAACGGGCCCCACAGCGGGCGGTAGTGGCGCGCGAACCCACCCCAGCGGAAGAACTTGTTCTCCGATCCGGTGTACTGGCTCGCGTACTCGGCGAAGATCGTGTGGTACCAGCCGCCGGTCGGGAACAGGCGGTTGTTGCGCGAGTCCCACGACAGCGACGCACGCACCGATGACGTGATGCCGCCGCGGAACAGGTTGGCCACGCTGGCCGCCTCGATCGGCACGGTGGTCGCGCCGAGGGTCGCCAGGCCGCCCGAGCCCTGGGTGATGCTGACGTCCTCGAGCTTGTAGGTCAGGTACGCGCGCGCCTCGTACGACAGCGGGTAACCCCAGGTCAGGGTGCCACCGGAGGCGTTGCGGTTGAAGCTGTTGAACCCGCGGCTCTGGTTGTAGATGTCGAACGCGAACGTCCACTGGGTGTCGAGGAAGTACGGCTCGACGAAGCGCAGCAGGAACAGCTGGCGGAGGCTCGAGATCTGGGCCTGCAGCGCGAGGGTCTGGCCGCGCCCGAACAGGTTGTTCTGGGAGATCTGCGCCTGGGCGATGAAGTTCTCGACCGACGAGAACCCGGCGCCGATCTGGAACGTGCCGGTGGGTCGCTCGGTGACCTCGACGTTGACCTCGACAAACTCGTCGGAGCTGCCGCGCTTGGTCGACACCACGACGTTCTCGAAGAAGCCGAGCGCGTTGATCCGGCGCTTGGAGATCTCGAGGTTGGTGTTGTTGAACAGCTCGCCCTCCGAGATCTTCATCTCGCGGCGGATCACCTTGTCGCGGGTCTTCGAGTTGCCGCGGATGTTGATCCGCTCGAAGTAGGCGCGCTTGCCGCGCGCGACCTCGAACGTGATGTTGATCCGCTTGTTCGGCAGGTCGACCTTGGTCAGCGGCAGCACGTTCGCGTACGCGTAGCCCTGGTCCTGGTAGTAGTTCGAGAGCTTCTCGCGATCCTCGGCGATCATCGTGCGCGAGAACTTCACGCCCTGGCGCAGCCGGATCGTCTCGAGGTTCTTCTGCGCGGAGCCGATCAGGTCGCCCTTGAAGTTGACCGTCCCGATCGTGAACACCGGCCCCTCGTCGATCGGGATCGAGAGGTACATGTACTGCTTGTCGCGAGACAGCCGAAGCTGCGGCGTGCCGACCTTGACGTTGGCGTAGCCGCGGTCCCAGTAGAAGGCCGAGATCAGCAGCAGGTCGCGCTCGAACGCCTCCTGGCTGTATGTGCCGGAGTCGTTGAGGAACGACAGCGCGTCCTGGCGGCGGGTCGAGATCGCGCCGCGCAGCTGGTCGTCGCTGATGTCGTGGTTGCCGATGAACTGGATGTCGCGGATCTTGACCTTGGCCTTCTCGTCGACCTTGAAGTAGACGTCGACCTCGGCCTCGTTGACCGGCTTGATCTCCCAGTCCACCGTCGCGAGGTAGAACCCCTTCTGGACATAGAGATCGGCGATCTTGTCGCGGTTCTTCTTGACCTTCGTGACGTCGACGATCGCGTCGAGCTCGAGGTCGATCACCTCGTTGATCTTGTCGAGCCCGAGCTCGTGCTGGCCGGCGATCAGCACCTTGCGGATCGAAGGCTTCTCGCGGACCGCGAACGTCAGGATGACGCCGCCGGACGGGGCGATCTCCGCCTCGACATCGATGTCGGCGAAGAAGCCCATCTTCCACATCGCGCGCAGGTCCTCGCGCAGCTTGGAGGCATCGAGCAGCGTGCCCGGCTTGGACAGCAGCTGGACCCGGATCGCGTCGTCCTCGACCTTGCGGTTGCCCCGGAACTGCACCCGCTCGATCGGGCGGCCCTGGAGCGACGGTGGGGTCGCCGGCGTACCCGCCGAGCTGGCCGCTGGCTGAGCGGTGGCGAGCGTCGGAGCGGCGATGCCGCCGGTGACAAGAACAGCGGCGAGGACAACGAGCAGGCGCTTCACGAGACGCCTTCCTTCTGGTCGGGTTCCGGCGAGAGCTCGCCGGCGGTGTCGTCGATCAGCTTGCCGCCATCGACCATGCGCATCCGGCGCGGCATCAGCGCGGCCAGATCGGGGTTGTGCGTGACCACGAGCAGCGTCGAGCCGTGCTCGCGGTTGAGCTCGAGGAACAGCTCGTGGATCGCCTCGCCGGTCGAGCGGTCGAGGTTGCCGGTCGGCTCGTCGGCGAGCAGCAGGGCCGGCCGGAGCACGATCGCGCGGGCGAGCGCGACGCGCTGCTGCTCGCCGCCGGACAGCTCGCCGGGGCGGTGGGTCAGCCGGCGCGAGAGCCCGACGCGGCCGAGCACGTCGCTGGCGCGCTTGCGCGCGACGTTCGGCGACACGCCCTGGATCAGCGCCGGCATCATCACGTTCTCGAGCGCGGTGAACTCCGGCAGCAGGTGGTGGAACTGGAACACGAAGCCGATCCGGCGGTTGCGGAACTCGGCGAGCCGCGACGCCGTCAGCGTGGTCAGCTCCTCGCCATCGAACTTGATCGATCCCGAGGTCGGCAGATCGAGCGTGCCCAGGATCTGGAGGAGCGTCGACTTGCCGACTCCGGAGGCACCGACGACCGCGACCATGTCCCCGGGCGCGAGCGAGAGGTCGATGTCCCACAGCACCGGGAGCTGCTGGCCCCCGTGCCTGTAGGACTTGGCCAGCTTCGAGACCTCGACACGAGCGCCCCGACGCTCCGAGTGGATCGGCGTGATCGAGGCGGATGCGGACGTAGACGCGGCGCGTTCGGGCACGGGATTCTCTAAAGGGCGCAGGAACTTACTCAGCGATCCTGCAGGTGTCAACGCGCGTTGGGACCATTGCCGCGCCGCAATGGTTGCCTGCGCGTCGCTCTCAGATCCCGATGCTGAGCCCGAGCATCCACATCCGCGAGGCCACGTCGAAGCGATCGCGATCGCCATCGAGCGAGGCCTTGTTGTACTGGTAGTCCACCCAGAACGACCCCGAGGCCACGCCGAGGTTCAGCCGGTACTCGAATCCGGCGCCCAGCAGGTAGCCGTTGCCATCGACGTCGTAGACCGGGTTCGCGTGGTCGAACCAGGTGTGCTGGAGGCCGAGGCGCCCGAACACCTCGAACCCGCTGCCGAGCGGGAGGCTGAGCTTGCCGCTCGCCGAGGCCTGGTACGCGCGATAGCCGACCAGGTCGTAGCCGTGGATCGCCCCCTCGACCGAGAACTGCCCGAACCGTGCGCCGGCGAGCAGCTTGCCGCTCCGGCCATCGTTGGGGAGCTGGTCGATCGACATCACGTCGCTGCCCACGGCGGGCGCGGTGCCGATCCCGAGACCGATGTAACCACCCGCCGAAGCCACACCCGACGAGGCAGCGATCAGGATCACGGCGAGGCACGTGCGGTTCATGTCGGGTGCAGCCGAGCATCTCGTGTGCCAGCGCCAACCAGGCATTTTTGCTGGCGCTGATTCAACGACGTGTAGCCAGAGCTTCACACGTCGGACCACACATCGCGCGCCGAAGCACGACGGTGAACCGACAGCTACTGGCGAAGCCCGGTGGCGGGGCGGACCCGCGCCGCGAGCAGCGCCGGGTAGAACGTGGCCGCGATCGAGATCAGGACTCCCGCGGCGGCCGCGGCGGCGACCGACTCCGGGTCGACGTGGATGGGCAACCGGTCGATGTAGTAGACGTTCGGATCCAGCGGGACGCCGACCTCCGAGACGACCCAGCACGCGATCAGCCCGACGGCGACGCCGAGCAGCGTGCCGATCGAGCCGATGATCAGGCCCTGGATCGCGAACAGCTGCATCACGCCGGCGTCCGACGCGCCGAGCGTCTTGAGCAGCGCGATCTCGCGGCCCTTCTCCATCACGACCATGATCAGGTTGCCGACGATCGAGAACGACGCGACCAGGATCACGATGCCGAGCACGAGGAACATCGCGATCTTCTCGAGCTTGAGCGCCGAGAACAGGCTGCGGTTGAGCTCGCGCCAGTCCACCACGCGGTAGCCGGGGCCCAGCGCCTTCAGGATCCGGCCGGGATCGGTGCGGCTCGGCAGGAACGCCTCGGTCTGGTCGGGGTCCGAGATCCGGACCTCGATGCCGTCGATGGTGTCGCCGCGGTCGAGGAAGTCCTGGAGCGACTCGAGCGTGACGTAGACGTACTTGAAGTCGTACTCGTACATCCCGGTGAAGAACACGCCGGCGACCCGGTAGTCGCGGTTGAACGGGATCGGCGTGCCGGTCGCATCGGGGTTCGAGGGGTCGGAGAGCGGCGAGACGATCCGCACCTCCTGGCCGGTGTACAGGTGGCTCTGCTTGACCAGCTCGCGGCCGACCAGGATCCCGGGGAGCGCCTGGGTCCGCCGCGACAGCGCGCTCTCGGGCGGGATGTCGACGACGTGCACCACCGAGTCGCCCTCGGGCTGGCTGAAGTCGAGCGGCTCCTCGTCGGTGGTCAGCAGGTCGTCCGGCGCCGGATCGATGACCTTCGCGGTCACGGGCGCAGGTGCGGGTGGTGGCGGCAGCTGCTCGGGCTCGACCTCGTCGGCGCTGCCGCGGCTGCTGCTGGTATCGCTGTCGCTGCCGCTGCCGCCGCCCGGGCCGGAGAAGTCGATCGGATCGCCGCCCGTGGGCATATCGGACGGCGCGGGATCCACCCCGCTGGTCGGCTGTGGCTTCTGCGGCACCGTGCGGTCGTGGCCGGCCACCATCAGCGGCTCGAGCTGATCGATCGCCTTCGGATCCTCGAGGTCCGAGATCAGGTCGGTCACCATGCCGACGGTCTTCGGATCGATGCCCTTGATCACGACGTTCTGGGCGTTGTTGGTGGCGACGACGACCTCGCTGGTCGCGTACGGCGTCGAGGCGACGACGTCGGGGATCTTGTCGATCTTCGCCTTCACCTCGCGCCAGTTCGCGAACTCGCCGTCCTCGCGGGTGATCTGGATGTGGGCGTTCGAGCCGAGGATCTTGTCGCGCAGGTCGGTCTCGAACCCGGCCATCACCGAGAGCACGACGACCAGCGCGGTGGTGCCGAGGAACACCCCGACGATCGGCACGGTGGTGAAGAACGTGAACGTCGAGCGCAGCGAGCCGATGAACAGCGCGAGCCCGGCGAGCCCGAGCGCGCCGGTCCGCAGGTAGTACGCGACCTTGAAGATGTTCACCGCGGTCGGCGAGGACGACGACACGAACGGCATGTGGCCACTCGACAGCAGGTACATCTGGAGCATCGCGAGCAGCGCGATCCCGCAGCTGACCAGGAACACGTACATCCCGAGCTTCGAGAACCGCAGCAGCCCCCACGCGGTGACGACGAGCAGGAACGCCCAGACCGCGCCGGCGAACGCCTCGAGCGGCTTGCGTAGGTCGATCCGGATCCCGACGCCGAACGCCAGGTACAGCACCAGCAGCACCACGCCGCCGCCGAGCAGCGCGAGCAGCGTGCGCCGGGTGACCCGCCGCGGGTACACCAGCAGGTAGCGCCACGCGACGAACGCCTTGTAGGTCAGGCCCGAACCGAACAGCGTGCCGCCGGTCCGGGACATGAACACGATGCCGCAGACCAGGAGCAGGATCGCCAGCGGGACGCCGATGACGAACGCTGTGGTCACTCCGACCTCGTCTCCGGGCGCATCAACGGGAACAGGATGACATCGCGGATCGAGGACTGCCCGGTCAGCATCATCGCGAGGCGATCGATGCCAACGCCCTCGCCTGCCGTCGGCGGGAGCCCGATCTCGAGCGCGCGGCAGTAGTCCTCGTCGTAGTCCATCGTCTCGTCGGCGCCCGCGGCCTTGGCGCGCAGCTGGGCCACGAAGCGCGACCGCTGATCATCCGGATCGTTGAGCTCGGAGAACCCGTTCGCCAGCTCGCGGCCGTGGGCGAACAGCTCGAATCGATCGCAGAACGCGCCATCGCGGTCGCTCTTGCGGGCGAGCGGAGACACCGCGAGCGGGAACTCGGTGAGGAACGTCGGCTGGACGAGCTGCGCTTCGGCGGTCGCTTCGAACAAGAGGTACCCGAGGTGGCCGGCGGTGATCCGGCGCTGTTCGACCGAGTCGTAGCGCTCGATCAGGGAGCTCGCGAGGGCGGCGCGCCGCTGCGGGTCCTTGAACTCCGAAACCACCTCGGCGTGCACGAGATTCCCGGAATGCTCGGGAGCGACGCCCTCGAGCAGCACGCGGGCGATGTCGGCGGCCGGCACACCGCGCGCGATCGCGGTCTCGGCCGCGAACGCCGGATCCTCGAACACCCGCGACGCCTCCGCCACGCCGCCGAGCTCGCGCACGGCGTCGCGGATCGACAGCCGGCGCCACGGCGCGGCGAGCTCGAGCTCCACGCCGTCCCACACCGCCTTGGTGGTGCCGTTCACCGCGAGCGCGAGCTCGCCGACCATCTGCTCGGTGAGGTCCATCAGGTCGGTGTACGTGGCGTACGCCTGGTAGAACTCGAGCATCGTGAACTCGGGGTTGTGCTGGCGCGACAGCCCCTCGTTGCGGAAGTTGCGGTTGATCTCGTAGACCCGCTCGAAGCCGCCCACCACGAGCCGCTTCAGGTACAGCTCGGGCGCGATCCGCATGAACAGGTCCATGTCGAGCGCGTTGTGGTGGGTGGTGAACGGGCGCGCCGCGGCGCCGCCGACGATCGGGTGCATCATCGGCGTCTCGACCTCGAGGTAGCCCCGCGCGTCGAGGAACTGGCGGATCCCGCGCACGATCGCCGAGCGCTTGCGGAACACCTCGCGGACCTCGGGGCTGACCGCGAGGTCGACGTAGCGCTGGCGATACCGCTGATCGATGTTGGTGAGGCCGTGCCACTTGTCGGGCAGCGGGTGGAGCGACTTGGTGAGGATCCACAGCCGCGACACCAGGATCGAGAGCTCGCCGCGCTTGGTCCAGAACGCCGGGCCCTCGGCCGCGACGATGTCGCCGGCGTCGAGCTGCGGCAGCACGTTCGCGAAGTCGTCGGCGGCGAGATGATCGACGTTCAGATACAGCTGCAGGTCGCCCGAGGCGTCGCGGATCGGCGCGAACACGGTCTTGCCCATGCCGCGCTTGATCATCACGCGGCCGGCGACCCGCAGCGTCGCGCCGTCGATCGGGGTGATCGCGTCCGGCTTCGGCGCGCCCTCGGCCGGCTTGGTCGGGGCGTAGCGCGCGCGCACCTCGGCGAGCGAGATCGACGGGCCGATGTCGTTGCGGTACGGGTCGCTGCCGGCGGCGCGCAGCGCCTTGCCCTTGTCCCGCCGCTCGTCCTTGATGCGATCGAGGGTGGATTCGGGCGATGGCTCCTGCGGGCGCGACGACATGGCGGCGCACCATACAACATCTGCGCCGGCCTCCCAGCGTGCTATCACGCGGACATGTCGAGGCTGCTCGTTTCGCTCGGGCTCGTCGGACTGCTGGCGTCTTGCAAGAAGGAGCCGGCGAAGTCGCCGCCCGCGGACGATCCCGGCAAGCCGGCCGCGGCCAAGCCCGCTCCGGCCGATGATCCCTGCGCGAAGGCGCGCCCGGCCGGCCACGAGGGCAGCCCGATCGCCTGGATCCACGATGACTACCCGGCGGCGCTCGCGTGCGCCAAGGCGCGCGACCTGCCGCTGGTGCTCGATCTGTGGGCGCCGTGGTGCCACACGTGCCTGTCGATGCAGTCGACGGTGTTCACCGACCCGTCGTTCGCCGCGGCGGCGCCGAAGTTCGTGTTCGCCGCGCTCGACACCGATCGCGAGCAGAACGCCGCGGCGGTCGCGAAGTACCCGCTGTCGGCGTGGCCGACGTTCTACGTGGTCGGGCCCGACGAGGCGGTGCTCGCCCGGTTCGTGGGCGCGGCGAGCGTGTCCCAGTTCCAGGCGTTCCTCGACGCCGGGGCGCGCGCGAAGTCCGGCGGCGCGGCCGGCGCCGATGCCCACCTGCTGGCCGCCGAGCGCGCGCTCGCGACCCAGGATGTCGCTGCCGCCGAGCGCGAGCTGGAGGCGGCGCTCGCCGCGGCCCCCGCGGAGTGGCCGCGCCGGCCGGACGCGCTGGTCTCGCTGATCGGCGCCAAGCACAAGCGCGGCGACCTCGATGGCTGCCTCGGCGTGGCCGAGCGCTCGCTCGCGCAGACCGGCAACGCCGCGAGCGCGAGCGACTTCCTCTATCACGCGGCGGCGTGCGCCGCCGAGCTGGCCAAGGACGCCAAGCTGCCGGCGGATCAGCGCGCGCGGATCGGCAAGCTGCGCGAGGCGGCGGTCGCGCGGTGGCGCGCCCTGGTCGACGATCCGAGCGCGCCGCTCTCGGTCGACGATCGCTCGGACGCGATGGCGAACCTGCGCGAGGCGCTGATCGCCCTCGACCAGCCGGACGCCGCCAAGGCAGTCGCCGAGCGCCAGCGCGCCCTGCTCGACGAGACCGCGGACAAGGCCGCGACGCCGATGGCGGCGATGACCTACAACTGGCCGCGCGCCGAGGTCTACGTGTATCTCGGGCGCCCGCTCGATCTGGTCCCCGCGCTCGAGCGCTCCGCCAAGGCGCTGCCGCGCGAGTACGATCCGCCTGCGCGGCTCGGCTGGATCTACTTGAAGGGCGGCAAGCTCGCCGAGGCCGCGACCTGGACCGACGCCGCGATCCGGCTCGCGTACGGTCCGCGCAAGGCGCGCGTGCTGGCCCAGCGCGCGGAGATCGCGCACCAGCAAGGCGATCAGGCCACCGAGCGCCGGATGCGCCAGGATGTGGTGGCGCTCTACGAGTCGCTCCCGGCGGGTCAGGTGACGCCCGAGACGATCGGCAAGGCCAAGCAGGCCCTCGCCGATCTCGACGCCAAGGCGACCGCGGCGCCGTAGCAGCCGATCCGATTCAGGGCGCCCCGCCTCGGCATCTCCTTCCGGGCGTCCGCCCATCCGCCGTCCCGGCGGCGTCGCCGTCGGGCTTCGCTGTGTCCGTGTTTCCGTGCGTCCCTCGCTGCGCCCATCCGCCGCGTCGGACCTCGCTCGGTCTGCACGAGCCGCCGCGTCGCCGGCGAGGCCCGTGGAAACGGATCCCACCGCGCCAGCATCTGCCGACCGCGCCGCACGCGCACGGCGAACCGCGGATCGATCGCCCATCCGCCGCGCGCGACCGCGGCGGATGGGGCGAGCGAATCCAGACCGAGGCCATCCGAGCCGACGGCGAGGAATGGATCCTACAGCGAAGCGGTTGACGGCCCATGCGACCCTCGACGCGCGCGTTGAGCCTCGCCGCCAACCTGCTCGCGGTCGTCGGGCTCGCGGCGAGCCTGGCCAGTCTGATCGATGATCTCGGAGCGGCGCCGACGTTCTGCGCGGCGACCGGCTGCGAAACCGTCCGAGCCTCCGCGTGGGCGCGGCCGCTCGGGATCCCGATGTCGGTGCTCGGGATCGCGTTCTTCGGCGCGGCGCTCGCGCTCGGAGCGATCCACGCGCCTCGGTTGCGCCGGGCGCTCGCGGTCGCCGGCGGCGCGTGGGCGGTGTGGCTGATCGCGCTCCAGGCGTTCGCGATCGGCGCGTGGTGCAAGCTGTGCCTCGTCGCGGATCCCGCCGCGATCGGCTACGCCGTCTGCGTGCTCGCCGGCGCCAGCACGGCGCGCCCGACCTGGCGGCGCATCGCGCTCGCGGCGCCCGCACTCGGCGCCGCCGTGCTCGGCCTCGGGCTGTGGACGCGAGGTCCCGCGATCGAGGAGCCCGCGGCCCCGACGGCGCGCGCCCCCGCCGCGCGAACCGCCGATGGCGTGGTCGAGATCGTCGAATACGTCGACTTCGAGTGCCCGTTCTGCCGCGAGCTCCAGCGCCGGCTCGACGAGGCGCTCGCGCGCACCACGACGCCCGTGCGGGTGGTGCGCAAGATGGTGCCCCTGCCCAACCACCCGCACGCGCGCGACGCCGCGCTCGCGTGGTGCTGCGCCGACGCACAGGGCCTCGGCGACGCCATGGCGCGCGCTCTCTTCACGGCGGACCCCGCGACCCTGACCGCCGAGGGCTGCGAGGAGATCGCGGTCCGCATCGGCTGCGATCGCGATCGCTACCGGCGCGACCTCGCCAGCCAGCACGCCCGCATCGACGCGGATCTCGCCGAGGCCCGGGCCGCCGGCGTCCGCGGTCTGCCGACGATCTGGATCGGCGGCCAGCGCCTGACCGGCGCGGCGCACTCGGCGGGCGATCTGGTCGCGATGATCGAGCGCGCGGCGCGGTAGCACCGGGCGAGCGCTTACCGCGGCGGTCCGCCGCGAGTCGGTTCGCCGAACCACAGGTTCGCCGTCCGTGCGTTCGCCGTCCGTGCGTTCGCCGTCCGATGCTGCCAACGTCCGAGCGGTCGCCGTCCGATGCTGCCAACGTCCGAGCGTTCGCCGTCCAATGCTGCCACCGTCCGAGCGTTCGCCGTCCAATGCTGCCACCGTCCGAGCCTCCGCCGTCCGATGCGTAGCGTTCGCCATCTGACGCGGTCACCATCCGAGCCTCCGCCGTCCGATGCGGCCTTCGTCCGAGCCTCCGCCGTCCGATGCGGCCACTGTCCGAGCGTTAGCCATCCGATGGCGGCCTTCGTCTGAGCGTTCGCCATCCGATGGCGGCCTTCATCTGAGCGTCCGCCGTCCGATGGGACCATCGTCCGAGCGTTCGCCGTCCGATGCGGTCACCGTCCGAGCGGTCGCCGTACTGCGCGGTCACCGTCCGAGCGGTCACGTTCGATGCGATCCTCATCCGAGCGTTCGCGTTCGATGCCGCCCGGATCCGAGCGTCCGCCGTCCGATGCAGCCACCATCCGAGCGTTCGCCGGTCCGATGCGGTCGCCGTCCGAGCGGTCGCGTTCGATGCGGCCACCGTCCGAGCGTTCGCCGTCCGACGCGGTCTCCGTCCGGGCGGTCACAGTCCGAGCGGTCACAGTCCGAGCGGTCACCGTCCGTGCGGTCACCGTCCGAGCGGTCACCGTCCGTGCGGTCACCGTCCGACACGGGCGCCGTTCGACGCGGTCGTCGTCCGACACGGTCTCCGTCCGAGGGTCGCCATCCGACACGGTCACCGTCCGAGCGGTCACCGTCCGACACGGTCGCCGTTCGACACGGTCTCCGTCCGAGGGTCGCCGTCCGACGCGGTCACCGTCCGAGCGGTCACCGTCCGAGCGGTCACCGTCTGAGCGTTCGCCGTATCCGCCGTCCGATACAGCCACCGTCCGATACAGCCACCGTCCGATACGGCCACCGTCCGATACGGCCACTGTCCGGGCGTTCTCGTCCGAGCGTTCTCGGTCCGAGCATCGGCCGATGCAGCCACCGCCCGAGCGTCCGCCGATGCAGCCACCGCCCGAGCGCTCGCCGTCCAACCGTCCGCTGTCCGACTTCGCCGTCCGATGCATTCGCGTCCGACGTGGGCGCCCGCCGTCCGATGCGGCCACTGTCCGTGCGTTCGCCCGTTCAACCGTCCGATGCGGTCACCGTCCGATGTCCGCCGTCCAGCCGTCCGATCGTCCGCCCTCCGATCGTTCGCCGTCCAACCGTCCGATGCGGTCACTGTCCGAGCGTCTGCCGTTCAACCGTCCGGCGCGGTCACCGTCCGAATCGGCCGCCGTCTGATCGTCCGCCGTCCAACCGTCCGATGTCCGAGCTTTCGCTGTCCAATGCATTCGCCGTCCGACGTGTGCGATCGATCGGCTCGAAGTTCGACGGGACACAGTTGGGTGGGTGCCGCCCGATGCGTTTGCCGGGCGCCGGGTTCTACATCCGCGTGCGATCCACGCGGCGGTGCGTGGAAGGTGCCGGGCGCCGACCGCCGCGTCCACGTGCCCGCTCCTGGGGACCACCGCGCCTTTTCGGGGTTCAGCTCGCCGGCCCGGGCACCTCGTGTGTGGAGATCAGCCGGTGGTGAGTCGACCAGCCCATCGCGAGTAGCCAGGTTCGAGGGCGCCACACGAACAGCGCCCGATACGTTGACGGCGGCTTGAACATTACCGGCGAGCCCGCCAGCTCCTGCCACCCCGCGAACGCGGTGCCGCTCGAGAACGGATCGATCTTCCACGGCTTCGTGTGCGCCGCGCGATCCTCGCGATGTCGTCTCCAGTTGTTGAGGACGTAGCAGATCGCATGCCGCACGGCCCTCGGCGTGGTCAGAGGCCGAGCGTGGTAGTGGTCGGGGAACACAGCGCCTCGGCGCCCCATCGCGGCATTGATGTGCCGAGCCGCCGAGATCTCGAATCCCTGCATTCCTCGGGCGAGCGCCGATTTGTGGTCCGCCTCGACGATCAGGTGCACGTGATTCGCCTGCACGCTCATGTGCACGATGTGGAAGTCTTCCCGCTTCGCCGTCACATAGGTCGCCTCGCGAAACGCGGCAAACATGCGCTTCGTGCGCAACCCCGCGACATCTTCCGCCACCCGGATCGTGACGTGCACCGGATAGCGTGCGACGTGCTCCGGCCGCCGTTTGTGTGGCTCACTCGACCTGCGCCGCTTCGGCGGCCGGCCCGCGCCCCGCCGCTTCCCACCCCGCCTGCGGAACACCATCTCCTGCTGCGCGCGCTTCGCCATCGCCCTTCTCCGTCGACAAGTCGATTTCGCCGACATTCCTACCACGCAGGTCTGACAGCCCACGGCGTCGCTCTGCCCCGACCTTCACACCCCGATGTCCGATTCCCGGACAGCAGTCAGCGAGACTGATTTCGCCGATATTGTCGCGATCGAGATGTCGTCCGGATGACGGCGCTCATTCGACGAACACCCGAGCGTCTCACTGCCCCAACAGAGGCGTGTCCGTTCTTCGGACAGCAGCCAGCGAGACTGATTTCGCCGACATGTCGCGATCGAGATGTCGACCGGATGACGGCGGTTCGCCGAATGAGCCCCAACAGAGGCGTGTCCGATTCCCGGACAGCAGTCAGCGAGACTGATTTCGCCGATATTGCTGACGGGCTCATTCAACGAGCACCCGAGCGTCTTGCCGCCTCCAACATAGGCTTGTCCGGGTGTCGGACATCAGTCAGCGGGGCTGATTTCGCCAATATTGCTGACAGGCGCTCACTCGACGAACACCCGAGAGTTTGATGACTCCAACAGAGGCTTGTCCGGATGTCGGACATCAGTCAGCGGGCTGATTTCGCCGATATTGCCGAGGGCACACATTCGACGAACACCCGAGCGCATGCGCTGCGGTGATCTCGGCGCACCGGCACGTTGTGGCGCGCCGCGAGCGGCACGTTCACGGGTGACATCCCGCGCGGACGCGAGCGCGTGATCGATCGTGCCGGTCTGGAAAGGGTTCCCGGCAAACGAAGCGGGGCCGGAGAGCACCGCTGCGCGTGATCGTGATGCGAGTCGCGCGGCGCTGGTGCACGAGTGGATCCTGGCGAGCGCGATCGGCTTGCGCAGCAACTCGTAGCGTTCGTCGTACGCCCGAGCGGCCGATGGATGTGCGCCCGGCACGTGCGACGCCCCTGCGGCACCTGCGGCGCAGACCGTGCGGCTCGCGGACGCGTGTACGGTCGAGCGATGCCCCGGATCGCCTCGCGCGCCCGCCTCGCCTCCGCCCTCGCCCTCGCCCCCGCCGTCGCCCTCGCCCTCGCCGCGTGCGGGAGCGCGGCGCCCGGGCGCCCGGTGAGCGCCGCGGCGCCCGCGAGCGACGCGACCGAGCCCGCGCCGGGCGCGCCGATCGCGCTGCCGATCGCGATGGTCGAGGGTCGGTTCTTCCTCGAGACGCGCACGGCGGACGGCCAGCAGTTGAGGATCTTTCTCGACAGCGCGGGCGGGATGTTCCTGGCGAAGCGCGCGGCGGATCGACTGAAGCTGGCGATCGAGCGCGAGCAGGAGGGCGAGCGCGAGATCGAGACGGCCGAGCTGCCGGCGCTGGCGGATCCGAGGATCCCGCGCCCAGCACTGGCGCGGTTCCCGGTGCTCGAAGACAGCCGGCGCGACCTCGATGCGGGCGACGGCATGTTCGGCGCGCCGTGGTTCGCGGGGCGGGTGGTCACGTTCGACTACGCCGCGGGCAAGCTGTGGCTGCGCGCGCCGGGCGATCTGCCGGCGGTGCCGGCGGCGCACCGGATCCAGGTCGGCCTGCCGCGCGACGCGAGCGGCGCGCCGAGCTCGCCGTACGGCCGGATCCAGATGCAGGTCGCGGGCGAGTCGATCGACATGCTGCTCGATACGGGCGCGACGGTCGCGCTCACCCCGGCGGCCCTCGGCCAGCTCGGCGGCACGGCGGTCCACCGCGCGACCAGCTTCATCACCGAGTCGGTGTTCGCGCGGTGGCGCGCGGCGCACCCGGCGTGGCGGGTGATCGACGCGGCGGATCAGACGGTCGCGGGCGCGCCGATGATCGAGGTCCCCGAGGTGACGATCGCGGGTCACCGCGTGGGTCCGGTGTGGTTCACGCGCCGGCCGGACCGCGCGTTCCACGTGTGGATGGCGCAATGGATGGACCAGCCCACCGAGGGCGCGCTGGGCGGCTCGGCGTTTGGCCACTTCGCGCGGGTCACGGTGGACTGGCCGGGCGCGGTCGCGGTGTTCGAGAAGTGATCACACGCCGACGCGCCGCGCGACCTCGCGGGCGTGGGCGTCCCAGTGCTCGGCGCGCACCTCCTCGGCGGCGCGGCCGTTCCACTCGAACCCGAGCCTGCGGGTGTTGAGCCCGACGAAGTGCGCGCCGGCGCGGCCGAGGTGGGGCACGTGGGGCGGGAACGGCGAGCAGATCGTGACGTCGTCGAGCGTGACGATCGCGGTCATCCCCGAGGCGATCAGCGCGGCGACCTGGAGCCCCTGCTCGTCGAGCTCGCTGGTCATCACGCCGGGGCGCTGGGCAAGCACGCCGGCGAGCGCTTCGTCGAGCTCGAACCCGGGCGGCAGGCCGCGCATCCCGGTGTTGATCGGGTGCTCGCCGCACAGGTCGCTGAACCGGCCGAACGCGGCCCGCACGTCCTCGGCGAGCAGGAACTCGGCCTGGCCGGAGAGCCAGTTGTTCACGGCGATCGGCATGTCCCACAGCACGACGTCGTTGTCGAGCGCGAGCTCGTGGTCGTCGGGGAACGCGCGCAGCGGCAGCAGCTTCCACGCCACGCCCTCGGCCATGCTGGGATCGAGGTGCGCCGCGAGGCAGCGCGGGATCACCGGGTGGACGCACTCCCACTCGACCGAGGTCGGCAGCTCGCCGGTGCGCGCGCGCGCGGTCTCGACGTCGATCGTGTTGACGTGGATGCGGTAGCGCGCCGCGGCCCCGAACAGCCGCCACGCGCCCCACACCGAGAGCCGCAGCGCCGCGAAGCCGCGCGGATTGACATCACCGATCGTCCAGCGAATCCCGAGCATGGCTCTCCTTCTCGATCCGTGCGCGATAGATCGACGCGGATCGATCGACCGCGCCCCACTCGTACTTGTACGGCTCGCGCCCGCGCAGGAAATCGAACTCGAACGCGCCCTCGTCGATCGCGCGCTCGAGGGCGCGGGCGATCAGCAGGCGCCCCGGCGCGAGGCTCGCGACGTCCGGCGCGAACCCCGACAGGTAGAACAGGCTGCGGCCGTGATCCGAGAACCCGTAGAGCACACCGATCAGCCGCTCGTCGAGGCGCAGCCCGGTGAGCCGCAGCAGGCCACGCGCGTGCAGCGCGGCGGCGGCCTCGCGATGGAACCGCTGGATCGCGGGGTGATCGAGCACGCCGCGCTCGCCGCGGGTGGTCCACCGCTGGCGATGGAGCGCGAACAGCCCCTCGAGCAGGCCGTCGCGGTCACCGGACTCGTCCTCCCACCGCACCACCCCTGCCCGGTCGAGCCGGCGCCGCTCGTAGCCGAGCCGCGGCGGGATCCGGCGCGCGGCCAGCGACACCACCGGCGACGGCACCGCGGCGACCAGGCCGCCGCCGAGGTCCAGGCCGCGCAGCGGCGAGCCCGGGCGCAGCGCATCGAGCTCGACCACCCGGGCGCCGGCCGCGGCGAGCCGCACCAGCTTGCCGAGCGGCGCGAGCTCGAGCTCCGGCTCGGCGATCGCGTCGAGGTAGTCCGAGATCCCGGCGCCGATCAGGCGCAGCACGCCATCGCGCAGCTCGAGCGGCACCAGCCCGACGAGCCGACCGGCGCGGCGCAGCGCGATCGCCCGCGCGG
>JBQCJR010001026.1:0-3084 GCA_051952595.1 Kofleriaceae bacterium | reverse complement strand
GCCGAGGTGCTCGACGTGCCGGAGGAGACGCTGTGCTCGCACCGCCGGAACCCCGTGGTCCTGGCCGGCCGGATCGTCGCGACCCACAGCGGCCGCCAGCTCGGCCTCAGCAACACCGAGATCGCCGCCGCGCTCCGCGTGACGCCGCAGGCGATCTCCAAGATCGCCCGACGCGCGCCGACCGCGGCCGGCCTGCGCTGGTGCGAGGTGGTGATCGCGCGGCTGGCGGCGTCCCCGGTGCGCCGGGTCGCCTAGCGCGCGCGGAGCGGGCTCAGAAGAAGCCCCACCGCACGGTGCCGCGGACCCCGGCGGTGAACACCGTGATGTCGCCGCCGAAGCTGGCGAGCCGCAGCTCGAGCCCGTACGAGCGCTCGCGACTGCGCAGCCAGTCCACGCCGCCGCCGAGCACCAGCGCGAAGTCGAGGTCGCGATCGAGCGGCCCGCCGCCGGCGGTGACCATGCCGATCCCTCCGAAGGCGTACGGCACGTACTTGAGGACGTCGAACCGATAGGCCACGCCGACGTCGCCGAGCACGATGTTCGAGACCTTGGTCTGGTCGTCCGCGGTGGTGCCGCCGTAGAACAGCCCCCCGACCAGCTCGCCGCGCGCCACGACCTCGCTGCTGAGGGCCCGCTCGTAGGTGACCGACACGATGCCCCCGATCGTCGGCGTCACCGACGGTGGCTCCTGGTTGTTCATGGCCTTGCCCCGGGCGCTGAAAGTGGCCCACCCGAGTCCGACCGAGATCGCCTGCTCGGTGTCCGCCTGCGCGATGGCGGGAAGCCACAGCGCCGGGACCAGCAGGATCAGAGGCGCGAGCTTCACCGAGACAGTGTAGGCAACTCTTGTGCGGGAGCCTGGGTCCAAGGGTGCGAATTGACGCATCCCCGACGCCGGTGCTACATCCGCCCGACCTCCGATGGCCGAACAGGACGCTTCGAAATCCGCATCGCCCCCCAAGCCGGTGCACGTCGGCGGCGATTCACTCGTCGACCGGATCTTGCCGCATCTCAAGAAGATCATGGTGGGCATGATCTTGCTCGCAGTGGTGCTGAGCGTGTTCTTCGCGATCCGCTGGTGGAGGCACCGCGGCGACGAGGAGGCGACGGCGAAGCTCGCGAGCGTGAACGACGTCGCGCAGCGGCCGATCGCCGCTCCGGGAGCGACTCCCGATCCAGCGAACCCGACGTTCGCGGATTCGAAGGAGCGTGCCAAGGCGGTGCTCGCCGAGATGGCGAAGACGGACTCGACCAAGGCGGGCCACGCGTACCGCGGCGGGATGCTGTTCGACGCGGGCCAGATCGACGACGCGATCGCGGAGTACAAGCTGGGCCAGTCGGACAAGGGGATCGACGGCGTGTTGAGCCGCGAGGGGCTCGGGCTCGCGCTCGAGGCCAAGGGGACGGCCGAGAAGGATCCGGCGGCGCGCCAGAAGCTCTACGAGGAGTCGCTGGCGGCGTTCAACGCGATGCAGCCGGCCGAGGATGGCCCGCGCCACGCGTACGCGCTGTACCACCAGGGCCGGCTGCTCCAGCTGCTCGGCAAGCCGGCGGAGGCCAAGGCGGCGTTCGAGAAGGCCAAGGAGCAGGGCACGGCGCACGACCTCGACAGCTTGATCGAGCAGCGGCTGGCGAGCCTCGGATGAAGCCTTCCCGGATGCCCAGCGTGCGTGCGGCCCTCGTTGGCGCGCTGGTCGCCGCGGCCGCGGGCTGCGTTCGCGTGCCGATCGAGCGCGCCGACGCGATGCGCGCCGAGCCGCGCGAGCCGCTGGGCGAAGATCGCATCTCGCTGCACTGGAAGTTCGTCACGGCGGACCGGCGCACCGAGGTCGAGCCGCAGGAGTTCGCTCAGGCCGCGGTCTCGGCGGACACCGTGTACATCGGCTCGCAGAGCGGCGAGTTCTTCGCGCTGCGCGCGGCGACCGGCGCGGTGCGCTGGCGCAAGGACATCGGCGCGGTGCTGACCGCGCCGCTCGCCGTCGGCGGCGTGCTCTACGTCGGCACCGCCGATGGCACGCTGCTCGCGCTCGACGCGCAGACCGGCGCCGAGAAGTGGCGGTACCAGAGCCGCGGGCCGATCGAGCAGCCGCCGGTCGCCACGATGGACCTGGTGGTGTTCGCGAACGAGGCCGACCAGGTCGTCGCCGTCGACGCGATCACCGGCAAGTTCAAGTGGCAGTACAAGAGCGAGACGCCGGAGGAGTACACGCTGCGCGGTCACGCCGGCGTGACGATCGACGGCGACCTCGTCTACACCGGGTTCTCGAACGGCGTGCTGGTCGCGCTGCGCAAGGACACCGGCTCGGTCGCGTGGTCGACCTCGCTCAAGGCCGACGCGGATCGGTTCATGGACGTCGATGCCACGCCGATCGTGCTCGGCGAGCGGATCTACGCGTCGTCGTCGTCGGGCGGCGTGTACGCGCTCGACAAGACGACCGGCCTGGTGCGCTGGCGGCTGCCGTTCTTCGACGCCTCGATGCCGAGCTCGTCGGGCAACGTCGGCGGGCTCGCGAGCGATGGCAAGACGCTGTACGTGAGCGTCGCGGACCTCGGCACGTACGCGCTCGATCTCGAGGGCAACGTGCTCTGGCGGGTCGGCGCGCGCGGCGGCGGAGAGCCGGCCCAGCCGGTGATCTGGAACGAGCTGCTGCTGTACTCGCTCGCCGGCGAGGGGCTGTTCATCGCGGATCGCAAGACCGGCGAGACCCTCGAGTACTTCGAGCCGGGCGATGGCATCTCGTCGGCGCCCACGGTGACCGCGAGCGGCCAGCTGTTCGTGATGTCGAACCGCGGGATCTTCTACGCGTTCGATCTCGAGTAGCGAGCGCTACAGCGGATCGGCGAACGGCGGCGCGGGGCGAGCGAGCAGGTAGCCCTGCAGCAGATCGCAGCCGAGGTCGACCAGCACCTGGGCCTCGGCCTCGGTCTCGACGCCTTCGCCGATCACCATCGTGCCTTGCTCGCGGCACAGCTCGGTGATCGAGCGGATCAGCCGTTGCTTCATCGGCTGCTTCTCGATGTCGCGGACGAGCGACATGTCGAGCTTGACGAAGTCGGTGTCGAGCGGGCTGAACGTGCCCATAC
>JBQCJR010001025.1:0-6369 GCA_051952595.1 Kofleriaceae bacterium | reverse complement strand
AGCGCCTCGAGCTCGACGCGCACCGTCGTCTGGCACGCGGCGATCGCATATTGGCGCAACGCCTCGTCGGTTGGCACCTGCTCGAGAATCGCACTCGCGACGTCTTCCCGATCCTCGTCGACGCGCTCGGTGTGATCACGAACGACGCATTGCTGATCGACCAGCCATACCTCGTACAAGAACGTCTGTGTGCCGCAGAAGAAGCGTGCATCCTCCACGTACGGCGCCACCTCGGCGAACATCTCCAGAAGCGCGCTGCGCCGCACCCTGCCGAGGGCATTCTCGTTGAGATTCCACGGTGCGGTGAGCTCGTTGGACATCTCGACGAACATGCCGTCGCAACCGCAACGTGTGAGCAGACGGCGGTATGCCTCGCGCATCGCAGCTGTGACCGCCTCGGGCCAGCGAAGCTCGGCAGCAAACAAGCCCACGACGGGCGCCAGGCCATCGAAGCGGAGCTCGGCATCGGTCGCTTTGTCGTACTCGCCATCGGCCAAGCGCTGCAGCAAGCGACCATCCCAGTCGTCCCATCCGCCCGTCTTGGGCGGCTGCCAACCGGGTCGTCCACCCGCGACATCTGCCAGCCGCTGCCACCACCGGATCGCCTCCTCGTCGTAAGGCGCCGACTTGCACGCGAGTAGCGCGCGCAGCAGCTCGGGATGGGTCGGCGCAAACGGCAACAACGGGCGCAGCTCCGCGAGCCTCCTGTGGAGGTGTGCAGAGGCCCCTCGCAATGGTTCGCGCAGCACCTCTTGTAGACGTGCCGTCACCTGCTGCGGGGTCATCAGACGCGCGCGATGCAGCTCGAAGGCTTGCCGTACACTCTGCATGCACCCAGGCTCACACGAACACGGAGGCGTGGCCACTCGCCTCGGGGCCGCCCCTTCCGTCACTGCATCGCGCGGACCCGCGAGCTTGAGCACGCAGCACTTCCGGCCCCGAAGAGCGACAGGCTATCGAAGCGCGGTCAGCACAGCCACTCCACCCGTCACACCTCGACGACCACTTTCATATCTCCGGGACTGCGCTCGAACCCTTCGCGAAAACGATCGAGCGGCAACCGGCGCGTGATCATTCGCTCGAGCCAACCGGGCCACTGCTCGAGACTTCGCGCCATGTCGCGCACGCCGTTCTCGAAGTCGACTCGGTTGGCATTCACCGTGCCGAACACGACACGGTTGCCGAGGACCAACTCCATGTTCAGGCAACTGGCGCAGATCTCCATCGGCGACTCCCCGCCGGTCACCGATGCGAGGCAAAGCACGCCATCGGGACCGATGATGCGCATCGCCCCCATCGTGGCCGATGCAGCCCCGGTCGCCTCGAACAAGACATCGAACGGGCCGAACTTCTGCGGCAGGCTGCCCAGGTGGTTGACGATCTGCCCGCGCTCGTCCAGCTTCGCGACGTGTCTGCCGCCGAGCTCTTGCACCTTGGCGTCGAGCGCCGGCGATGGCCTGCGCGAATAGACGATCGTCTCGAGGCCGCGTAGCCGCACCAGCATCGCAGCCAACAGACCAACCGGCCCCGCGCCAAGAACGAGCGCGCGTCTGGGCTGCCAGTCGCGCATGCGGCCCTGGATCGTCCATGCGTGCCGCAGGCCTTTCTCCACGACGGAGACCGGCTCGAGGAGGACGGCGACTTCGCGCAGCTCGGGCGGAATGCGCACCAGGTACTCCGGCGCCTCGACGTAGTACTCGGCCAGATAGCCATGTCGCCCCTTGATGCCGCGCTCGGTGTACTGCCCCTTGATACACATGTCCGGCTCGCCGCTCTTGCACGGGCCACAATCGTCTGGCCGACGCACCATCGCGACGACGCTGTCGCCGGGCTTGAGCTCGCTGACGCCGGCTCCGACCGCATCGACAACCCCAAAGCTCTCGTGACCGATGATGAGGAAGTCTTGTCCGGGCGGCGCCTGACCATACTCGGCGCGATCGATCTCGATGTCGGTGCCGTCGATGCCGACGCGCAACACCTTGACCCGAACCTCTCCTGGTCCGGCGGTTGGCGTAGGCACATCGAGGACGCGCGCGCTGTGCTGCTTCCCAGGTGTGACGGCGACGGCTCTCATGTGGACAGGGCAAGCAATCAACGGGCCGGGCGAGGCCACCCACGCGTGCGAAGGAAGGCATCGCCTTCGGTCTGATCGCGGGTGCGATCCTCGGAATCAGGAGCGCTGGCCTTTCACCGCCGCGGCGATCGCGCGCGCGAGCCCCTCGATGCCGCGTGGTTCGTTGCCGGTGAGCTGCTTCACGGTCGGCGTCACCTGGTTCTGCCAGCCGCGCGAGTAGGCCGTGAAGTAGTCGCGCAGCGCGGTCTGACCGTAGTCGTCGACGCCGAGCTTGGCCAGGGTGTCTACCATCGCGGCGACCGGCACGGGCTGATACGTCACCGACTTGCCGAGGGCGGCGCCGATCGCCGCTGCGACCTCCGCGATGCCGATCGCGGTGCCGCCGGTGAGTGTGTACGCCTTGCCCGCGTGCGGCGCGGGTGCCGCGAGCACCTTCGCGGCGACGTCGGCGATATCGTGTACGTCGATCATCGGCAGCTTCGCGTCGCCGAGCGCCATGAAGATCGTGCCCTGTTCCGCGATCGTGCGCGTCGACATCATCACGTTCTGCATGAAGAAGTGCGGCTTCAAGATCGTGTATGCGATGCCGGAGCGCTCGAGCTCGGCGTCCGACAGCGCGTGTAGCCGGCTGTTCAACGTCGGCGCATCGTGCGCCGCGCCGATCGCCGACATCCGCACGACGTGCTTCACGCCGCCTTGCCGCGCCCCCCAGAGCGCGTTCGAGCTCTGCGCGGGTGCGAGTGGGCCGGGCTGCGTCAGCACGAACGCGGTGTCGACGCCCTCGAACGCGTGCTCGACGCTGCGCAGCTTGTCCAGATCGCCGACTCGCAGCTCGACGCCGAGCGCGGCGAGGTCCTTCGCACGCTCGGCATCGCGAACGAGGCCGATCAGCTTGTGCCCGGTGCCGTGTAGCGCCCGGATCGCCTTGCTCGAGATGTTGCCGGTCGCGCCGGTGAGCAGGATGGTTGCCATACGCGCAGTGTGGCACCCGGCACGCGCGCGCGCCGACCGGTGCACTTGCACCGAGGGTGCAACCCCGCGTGGATCAACCCTGGGCGCGGATGCGCTGCGTCCTTGCAGCGCACATCACGCGGCGCTAATCTGCTTGAACGTGCGAGTGCACTGGTTGCTCCTCAGTTAGGCGTCGGCCTCCCTCACCGGAACCGACCACGCCTGACCGCGGCCTCTCCGCGAGGCCGCTTGGAGTATTTCCATGCCTTCGATCAAACACCGCCGGCGCGCGAAGCGCCGTGCGGAGAAGCTCGTCGAGGAGTCCCTCGACGCTCTCGCCTCCGGCCACGACGCTCTCGCGGACAAGCTGATCCAGCGAGCCATCTCCGCAGGACCCGCGAACGCGGGCTTCTGGCTCGAGTACGCGCGCATCTCCCAGCACCGCGGCCTCACCCGTCGGGCCGAGCGCGCCCTTCGCCGCGCGCTCGAGCTCTCCCCTGACTTCGCCGAAGCGCGCGAGCTACTCGAGCAGCTCGTGCCGCAGCGTGAACCGATGTCGTCGAGCGAACCCATCGCGGCGGCGGACGAACCGCCACTCTTCACCGAACGCACCGAGCGCTTCGACTGGGGTGTGCACGCCGAGGACCTCACATGCCGTGGCGCCACGCGCCTACCCTCGCTGCTGGCCGTCGAGGAGTGCATCGCGTTGCGCGACCTCTTCGCCCACGACGAGTACTTCGAGCACGACGTACAGATGAACGACGAGCGGGGGCGCCTCCACTACCGCTTCTTCCGCCGCCCGCTGCCCGAGCTCGTCGCCGCGCTCCGCACCGAGCTCTACGCGCGCCTCGCGCCCATCGCGAACCGCTTCAACGAGCTCGTCGGCGACAAGCACCGCTGGCCGCTCACGCACGCCGCGTTCCAGCGCATCTGTGCTGCCGGCGGCCACCACCGCACGGCGCCGATCCTGCTGCGCTACGGCCCCGGCGGCTTCAACGGCTTTCACCGGGACGTGTATGGCTCGCTGTACTTCCCACTACAGATGGCCATTAGCCTCGGACCCGCTCGCCTCGCCGACGGCGGCGAGTTCGCACTGATCGACGACCGTCCCGGCAGGCGCAAACGCATCCGGGTGCTTGCCACGGACGTCGGCGACGCGATCCTCTTCTGCACGCGCGATCGGCTCACGCCGATCGCAGGGCTCTATGGCCGCCAGCCCGTGATGCACGGTGTCCAGGAGGTTCGCGACGAGCGGTACGCCGTCGGGATTCCGTTCCACGACTACGCGGGCAGCTGAATCCAACGCTGCGCACGCCGGCGTGAGGCCACGACGACGATCGTCGTCGCATCGGCACATGCGATGCACGGCAACGAGAGGAGGGAAAGGAGGAATACATGGCCTCTCAAAAGAGTACGTCGTCTGGTGGTGTAGACCGCGTCGGCGGATCGACGAGCCTCGCGGACGTGATCGATCGGATCCTCGACAAGGGGCTGGTCATCGACGCGTGGATCCGAGTTTCGATCGTCGGCCTCGAGATCCTGACGGTCGAGGCACGCGTCGTGGTGGCCTCGGTCGATACGTATCTGAAGTACGCGGAGGCGATCGGCAGGCTGCCGCTGGCCTCCACGCCGCAACAGCCGCCGCAGGTGGAGCCACAGCTCGAGCTTCCGCAGCGGCAATTGCCGTCTGCGCAGGAGATCCAGCACTACCTGGAAGACCACGGAGAAGGCATGAGCATCGACGAGCTGGCGGAACACTTTGGCGCGCCGCGCGATGCGTTGGCCGAGCGCCTTCGCCGCCTCGAGTCGGAGGGCAGCGTGAAGCAGAGGGAGAGGCACCCATGACTTCGCACGGCAACAAGGGGACGATCGTGTACTGCATTGCGCGTGCGCGTTCTTTGGCCGACGGCCAGCCCATCCGGGCGCGCGGGCTCGCGCAGAGCGGTGTACGTCTCATCCCGGATCGAGAGCTCGTGGCCATCGTGGGGGACGCCGACGAGGAGCACTACCAGGTGAGCCGTCGCAACGTCCGGTCGCACGAGGAGGTCATCGACGAGGTCATGCATCGCTCGGACGTGCTGCCGCTGCGCTTCGGCGAGGTCGCGCCGGATGACAAGGAAGTGCGACATCTGCTCCTCGACCAGCAGTACGAGGGTCTGCTTCGGCGTCTCGATCGCGTCCACGATCGGGTCGAGCTGGCGATGCGCGTCTCCTTCGACGAGCCCAGCCTGTTCGACGAGATTCGCGCGATGAATGCGGAGCTCGCCAACGCCAGCCAGCGCGCCGTCTCGTTCGAGGACCGCGTCTCGCTGGGTCAGAGGATCGCGGAGGTGATCTCGACCAAGCGCGAGCAAGAAGCGGAACGGCTCCTCGACGCGCTCCGGCCGCTGGCGGTCGAGGTGTCCCTCGGCGAGCCCACGACGGATCTGATGATCCTGAATGCCGCATTCCTGGTCGATCGGCCGCGGCTGCGGGAGTTCGACGAGCGGGTGCGTGCCCTCGGCGAGCGTGACGCCGGGCGTCTGACGTTCCGGTACGTCGGCCCACTGCCGCCCTACAGCTTCGTCGAGCTGCGCATTCCGGCAGAGGCGGAGGCGGCCGCGGAGGCGCAGCATGCTTAGCGACATCCTGCTGTTTCCACTCACCGGGCCACTCCGCGGCGTGGAGTGGGTGGCGCGAAGGATCAAGGACCGGGTCGACGACGAGTTCTTCAGCGAGAAGAGCATCCAGGAACGCCTGTACGTGCTCAACGAGCGCCTCGACAACCACGAGATCTCCGAGGAGGACTTCGAGGCCGAGGAAGCCGAGTTGCTCGATCTGCTGGAGAGCGCGGAGGCCGAGCGCCGTGAGCAGAGCGATGAATGAGACGCAGCCGGCGCCTGCCGCAGCAACCGGCTGGTACCTGTACGGCATCGTCCTCGATCCCGGGTCCGAGGTCCTCGACGCCGGCATCGCGGGCGTCCCGGGGGAGGACGCGCTGCGGCTCATCCGGCACGGTGAGCTGGCGGCGATCGCCGCGCCGGTGCCGCTTGCGGAGTACGACGCCGAGGCGCTGAGGCCGCGGCTGCGCGACCCGGACTGGCTGGAGGCGGCGGTTCGCCGTCACCACGCGGTCGTCGAGCGCATCCACTCCGCGCAGATCATTCTCCCCGCGAAGTTCGGCGCCGTCTACGCGAGCGTCGACGACGTGCGGCATGCGCTCGAGCGTGGACAGGAGGAGCTGCGCGATCGGCTGGCGGCGCTGAACGACTGCGACGAGTGGAGCGTGCATCTGTACGCGACCGCGCGTCAGGCTCTCGAGCGGGTGGCCACACGCGACGCGCCGCTCGATCAGCTCGAGCAGG
>JBQCJR010001024.1:0-5866 GCA_051952595.1 Kofleriaceae bacterium | reverse complement strand
CAGCTCGCTCGGCATCATCGACGCGCCGTCGCGCGCGGTCAGGACGTGGAGCCGCCCGAGCTCCTGAGCGCGGCGGTCGTCGGCAGACACCCGCTCGAAGACGTGCAGCCGCACCGCGCGCTCGCTGGTCGCGCGCTTGACGTAGAACGGCCACACGCGCACGGGGAACGTCACGTCGCCGTACAGCTCGAGGAGCGCGAGCACGGCGCCCTCGCCTGCCGCGCCGAGCCGCTGCCACACGGCATCGTCGAACACGCCGCCGCCGAGCGCGTCGAAGAACGTCAGCTCGATCGTCACCGCGGGGCCGATCGTCAGGAGATCTTCGACCTTCAGCTCCGGCAGCTGTGCGCCGACGAAGACGATGCGCCCTCCCGCGGGGACCAACCAGCTCCCGGAGCTCGCAGCCGACGCGGGCGCGACCGCCTCCTGATCCCGCAGCTCGGGGAGCGCCGCCAGGTGCCGCCTGTCGAGCGCGCGCAGCTGCTCGGTGCGGGTCGCGTCCCAGAAGTACGCGAACAGCGCCGACCCACCGAGCTCCCGCCTCCACCTCGCCTCCAGCTCTGCGTGCAGCCGCGACCACCTCGCCGGCACGTGCACGGTCACCACCCAGGCGATCCCGTACACGCGCTCGGAGAGCTGATCGCGATATCTCAGCCGGAGCTCGTCGGTGTTGGCAACCGCGGCATCGTGGACGATATCGAGCAGGGAACCGAAACGTGCCTGGAGCTCGAACCGCTGAACCGTCCAGTCCTGTTTCGGCGCTGGCGGCGGCAGCATCTGCGACGTCGCGTGCTGGACCACCGCCTTCAGCCGCTTCTCGATCGCGCGCCGCTCCGGCTCCGAGAACTGGCGCCGCGACGGTCCCGTCCAGTCGAACGCGACGCTGGCAACCCGCGGCTCGCCGCCGATGCCATCGGCCTGCAGCTCGCGCTGTGCAGCGAGCCAGTGATTCTGGATGATCGAGAGTAGGAGCGCGCCCGTGCGATCGAGCGCGTCCCCCTGGAGCACGCCGGCTCCCACGGTCAGCTTGATCGGAACGTGGACCCGAACCTTCATCGCGCGCGCGACGCCGCCAGGGCGCCGTCAGGGCTTCTTGCTCACCACGGCGGCCTTGAGGCGGACGAGCTCGTCGTCGATCAGCTTGCGCAGCCGCTTCTCGTCGAAGTGCGAGACCACGTTGATCTCGATCTTGAAGTGATAGTCGATCACCTCGCGATCGCCGCTGTGCGCTACCTGTCGGGCCGGCCGCTTGTCAGCCACGGCGCAACCTCAGGGCACGCCGACCGCGGCGCCCTGCTTCGGCTCCACGGAGGCCTCGAGGCTGAAGCCGGAGAACGTCGCGCTCGGCGCGCCGGAGATCGTCGCGTTCGAGGGTGACGCGGACGTGATGACGCACTGGCGCAGCACGACCGTCTTGAACGACCAGTCGGTGCCGTCGTGCTCGTGCAGCGTGATGTCGAAGCGCTTGCCCGCCAGCGCGAGCGCGGTGAGCTGCGCCGCGACGTAGCCGATCGCCTTCACCGTCATCGTGAACGTGATCGACTCCGGCATGAAGATCGTGCCGATGTGCGTGCGCTCGATCGAGTGGTGGACCTCGGCGTTGAGCTGGAAGGTCGGCGAGAACGAGTCGATCGGCGTGACGTCGACGTTCTTGCCGCTCTCGTCGACGTAGCTGACCGCGAGGCGGGTCCTCCAGTCCAGGGGCTTCTCCATATCGCAACGCTCCTTCCGCTAGAACTTCGGCTGCAGGGTGACGCGCAGGCGGTGGACCGCCGGCCCGTAGGTGATGCTGACGAGCAGGTCGACCGCTCGGTTGGCCCGGGCCGTGGTCACCATGCCGATCTCGGTCGGCGTGCGCGCGCTCTCCGGGAGCTCGAGGATGTCGAGCAGCGGGATGCGCACGTCGAAGGCATCGATGACCGCTGCGCGCTGGAGCGGGCCCAGGATGCCCTGCACGGCGGAGCGCACGGTGGTGAGCCCGGCCCGCGTGATGCGCGCGTCGCCCACGAGGCCGATCAGTCCGGCCTTGAGGCGAAAGTCGATGTCGTCGAGCGTGCGCACGATGTCGACGTAGAGCTGCGTCGCGTCGCTCGTGAACGCGCGTCCCTCGGCGAAGTGGAAGCCGGCGCCCACGACCATCGCGGGCTGGATGATCGGGATGATGTTGGCCTCCGAGAGACCCTTGATCTCGGTGGCGTTGTACTGCACCGCGAGCGGGATGCTGATGCCACGCACGCGCTTGAGCACGATGGACGCCGACGGTGCGAACCCGGCGATCGCCGCCATCGCCGCGGTCGCGGTGTCGGCGGCCGTGGCTCCATCGGAGAGCGTGGCGCCGCGGGCCGCGACCAGGATCATGCGGCTCGAGCTCGACATCAGATCGGGCTTGCCCGCCTCCGTCGGGTGCACGGCGGCCAGGACATCGGCGACGTACGTCGCGCTCCGCCCGCGGCTGGGATCGATCATCGCGACGCCGAGGCGCTTCTGGCCGGCGGCCGAGCTCTGCTCGACGTGCGACTTCAGCTGGACCAGGAGCTTGGGATCCGTGACGCCCGCGAGCGAGACGAACCCGATGTCGCTGACGCCGGTCAGCGCGTCGAGCGCCGCCTTGACATCGGCCTCCGCTGCGCCGCCGATCTTGACGCCGTAGATCTTCGACGGCTTCGGATCCTGGAGGAACGCGAGCTCGAGCGACTTGGTGAGCGCGCTGGTGTCGCCGAACAGCCGCACCGCGTCGGCGAGCGAGTCGACCGGCGTGGGAGCATTGACCGCGGCGCTCCCAGCCGCCGATGCGCCGCACACGGCGATCACGCCCGGCGAACGTTGCGCCACCGGCTGGAGTGCAGAGGTGTCGATGAGGACGTCGATGAAGGGGTAAGCAGCTGCGACGGTGGCCATGTGGTTCGATCCCTTTCTGGGTCCCTGCCGGTAGCCTTATGGAGATGCCTTGTGCGCGGGAGCGGTGACGAGGCCGATGCCCTCGCGCGCCAGCCAGCGCCCCGCCGTTGCGCGGCGCGCCTGGCGGCGGGCCTCTGGGGTTCCCGTGCTGGGCCCCGGCCAGTCGACGTCGTCGAACGTCGCGTCGGGCACCATCCAAGCGACCACCAGCGGCTGGCGGGTCACGGCGCCCGGCTCGCGCGGGCGCTCGAGGCCCAGCTCGCGGAGGTGATCGCGCACGAGCTTGCTGTCGGCGAGCAGCTGCGCGAGGTCGAGCGGAGTATCGCGGACGAGGATCGCGACCGTGACCGGCAGCCGTCGCAAGGACGGCGACCCGGATGGAGGCGCCGAGAACGAGACCTGCAGCGTCGGCATCCCGAGCTGGTTGGCGAACCTCTCGATCAGATCGCCGACCGAGCGCGCGCCGACGTCGTGCAGCCACGCGTCGAACACGGCGTCGCCGAGCGCCTCGGGCTGCCGGAGTCCCGCGCGGAGGCGGGCGAGCAGGCGCGTTCGCCGCTCCATCTCGAGGACGATCGGATCCGTGGGCAGGCTACCGAGCGCGGCGATGATCTCGCCGTCGATCCCCTCGGTGGTCGGCCACGCAGTCAGCACGCGCTCGATGCGCGACCGTGGAGACACCGCGCGGGCGACCAGCGCGCCGCGCCACAGCGCGTCGACGCGAACGCCGGCGTCGCCACCCACGCCCAGCAGCGTACACCGCGCCTCTGTTCGCTCGCTGCCGGTGACCGGGCCCCAGACCGCCTCGGCGGTGGCGCGGCGAGGAATGGTCAGCCCGACCACGAGCTCGTCGAAGATCGCGCTGTACGGCCCCCCGAGGAGCATCGCGTCGGCGTCGTACGCCGTCATCGCGAGCTGCTCGAGCGCGACCTGATCGAACAGCGCTGACCGCAACGCCTCGTCCGCCAACCGCACCAACGTGAAATCGACGTAGTCCAACTCGCCCCCGCTCCACCCGCGAGCAGAACTCGCTCTTTGATAGCTGTCAATCGAAACGACCAGATTAATCGTCTACTCGCGAGCGCCAGAGGCGTGAGCCGAGCGTGCTCGCGTACACTCGTCACCCGTGCGCACCTGCAAGCTCCTGTGTCTGGTGGTCATGTCGAGCACGAGCCTCGGCGGCGGTGCGTGCTCCAAGGGCGAGCCCGGGGTCGCCGGGCGCGAACCTTCCACGACGACCGCCCCCACGCCCGAGCGCCCCGCGAGCGCAAGCGTCGATCCCTGGCAGCGGATCGACGCGCTCGCGCGCGCTCAGCCCGACTCGCCGCCACACGCAGATCTGAGCCGCGCCCTCGAGAGCGCGGAGCGCGCCGAGTCCTCTCCTGCTGTCGAGGCGCTCGTGCGATGGAGCCAGGTCGGCGACGGCAAGCTACCGCCTGTCTCACCGATCCCGGCGCGGATCGCCTTCGAGCTGCGCCGCCTGGGGAAGCTCGCGATCGAAGCGTCGTCCAGCGAAGCGCCGAGTGGCCTCGCGGCCGCCGCGCACCTCGGCTCGTGCCTGGTGCTCCAGGGGCGCAACCTCATCGAGGTCAGCGCGGGTGTCTCGCTGCTGCGCGACGCGCAGAGGAAGGCGCGCGAGCTCGCGGTGCCGACCTCGGCATGGCGGCTTCCGGCGTCGAGCGAGCTCGTCCGGATCACCGCCGCCGAGGCGATGCACAACCGGCGCATGGCGGCGTACTTCCGATCGCCCGATGGCCGGCGCGCGCTCGACGCGGAGCTCGCCAAGCTCGCGCCCGACCAGCGGCTCGCGGCCGAGCAGCAGGTACCAACACCAAGCGCGGCCGAGCTCGACGCGCTCGACGCGTTCTGGCTCGCCGCGCTCGACGGCGCGCGCGAAGGCGAGCCCGCCGCGGAGACGCTAGCGCGCTTGCGACAGGCTCACGCCGCGGTCCGCGACGACCAGGTGGCCATCGTGCTCGCGTCCGCCATTCGCCACCTCGATTGGCTCGCGACCGAGATCTCCGAGCTGGCGAAGTGATCTCGATCCCCGGAAGCGGACTACCGAGGTTCGAGTCTCATCCTCCGGCTGGGCCGTACTCGATCCGCACATTCGTCGCGTAGGCACTCCCGCATCCCGCCGTCGAGGTACCACCGGCCAAGTAGGCCCACGAACCACCGATGGTCCCGCCACAGCTGGAGAGACAGCACGTGGTGAGCACGCGGAACGTGCCGGTGTTCAGGTATCCCGAGCACGAAGCCACTGCGGTATGACCGCCGTTCGTCGTGCTCGTCGAGCACGAACCGGCAAGCATGAGTGCCTCCTCGGACGCAGCGGAGTCTTCTTCGGACAACGAGCCTGTCACCGGATCGTCTGCCTGCGCGTCATCCGTCTCCTCGAGGGCGCAACCTGCCCCGGCGGTCGCCGTGACTGCAATCAGCACTGCGAGAACATTCCGCATACACACTCCTCCTTGGCACCGATAGCTCGATTGCTATCGACTGGCGCTATTACCGCGCCGACCTTCAGTCGCGTCCAGGCGAACCGCGAAAAATCAGCAACAAAACGAGTGCGGTATTCGTGGGCACCAGTGAGCACTCGTGGGCACCAGTGGGTATTCCCTGGCACGCGTGGGTCATCCAAGGATCGGAGCGATGCAAGAACTGACCTACGTCGCACGACTCGTGATGATGAGTAGCAATCGAGCGTTCAGAACTTGAGTTGGTCGGCGGAGAAACCATGCCGGGCAATCTCCTCCAGCGCGGCCTCCAGGCTGTCGAAGGACTGCTCGTTCCGCGAGACCGTCTCGCCATAACCACCGAGCTCGCCGCGCCGACGAAGGCCCTGCTCTAGTGCACCGCGTCCGAAATAGGATCAATGCGATGGCGGTTTGGCTCAGACATGATGCGCCGACCTCGGTTGATCAAGCTGACCACAAAGATGCGAGCTGAGTTGGAGGCGGCGATCGCA
>JBQCJR010001023.1:0-6808 GCA_051952595.1 Kofleriaceae bacterium | reverse complement strand
AGTCCGGGGTGGTGCCGGGGACTTCGTCGCCGCCACTGGTGGCGAGCGCGTGCGCGAGCGCGAACGAGGAGCCAGTCGACAGACGCATCGCCGCTCAGGCTAGCCCACGAGCGGCCTCGGATACGAGGACAATCCCGCGCCTCGTGCCTCGGCCCTAGTGTCGGCTGGCTCGCCACTCCTCGACCGCGTCGGTCACGACCTCGCGAAGATCGCGGCCGATCGCCTCGTACTCGTCGGCGTCGAGGTTCGCGAGCGAGACGCGCACCGACCACGGCGGGCCATCGAAGCCGCTGCCGTCGAGCAGCACGGTGCCGTGCCGCCGCGCGAGGCGGAGCACGATGTCGAGTGGATCGTGGTGGCTGCGCAGGTAGTCGGCGAAGTCCTCGCCGATCAGCTCGCGGCCCCACGCCTCGAGATCGAGATCGGCGTAGTAGCCGACGCGCAGCGGATCGTCGGGCATCTCGATGCCGAGGCCCTGGATCAGCCGGGCGAACCGCTCGTGCACGATCGCGCGGCAGCGCTTCGCGTAGACGTCGCCGTCGTCGAGCAGCCCGAACAGCGCGAACAGGGTCATCTGCGCCTGTTGCGGCGGCGACAGCCCGGCGGTGTGGTTGAGCGCGACGTCACGGCTGTCGGCGACCAGGCGATCGATCAGCTTGAGCTGATCGGGCTCGGTGGTCAGCGTCTCGTAGCGGCGGTGGAGCTGCGCGCGCTCGTCGGCCGGCAGCTCGCCGAGCAGGCGATCGACCAGGTGGTGCTCGTGCAGCGCGATCGCGCCGAGCCGCCAGCCGGTGCACCCGAAGTGCTTGGAGAACGAGTAGACCAGGATCGTGTTGTGCGGCAGCTCCGCGGCGAGCGAGCGGAAGCCCTCGACGAACGTGCCGTAGACGTCGTCGGTGAGGATCAGCAGGTCCGGCCGGCGCGTCCGCACCAGCTCGACGATCCGGCGGTAGGTCTCGTCGGCCATCGCGAACGACGCCGGGTTGGACGGGTTGACCAGGACGAACGCCTTGATCCGTGGATCCGCGAGCTTCTCGAGCTCGGCGGCGGAGTACTGCCACAGGTGGCGTCCGTCCGCGCGCTCGTCCTGGCAGACCTCGACGGTCTCGAACCCGAAATCGTCGAGCTTCGGCAGCTCGAGGTACGGCGTGAAGATCGGCGTGCCGAGCGCGATCGCGTCGCCCCGATGGAGCAGGTGGTTCTCGAGCAGGCTCTTGAACACGTAACACACCGCCGCCGTGCCGCCCTCGACGGCGAACAGATCGAACCGGCCCGGCGGCGGCTGGTCGTCGCACATCACCTTGGCGAGGTAGCGCTGGACCACGCGCTCGGCGTGCACCAGCATGCGATCCGGCTCCGGGTAGGTGTCGCCGAGCGCCGCGTCGGTCAGCTCGTGCACGAACGCGTCGGCATCGAACCCGAGCTCGTGGAGGCCGTAGTCGACCGCGCGGCGGAGCAGCACCGCGCCGGGCGCCGCGCCGTGGCGATCCAGGAACGCGTGGAACCGGCCGGCGATCCCCTCGGCGTGTGGCATCCCGCCGAGGTCCGGCTCGTCCCACACCCGCCGGGACTCGTCGAGCGCGAACTGGCCGAGCAGGAAGAACGCCTCGCGCGGCGTGGTCGCGACCCAGTTCGGGTTACCGCGGCCCGCGTTGAGGAACTTGTGGGTCGCCGCCTTGCTGCGCGTGTAGTCCTTCGCGTACGCGATCAGCTCGTTCTTCAGCTCGAACGGGCTCAGGCTTGTCAGCTCGCTGATCTCCATGACTGGAAAGCTAGCTCCGAGGCTAGAAGTCGCGCGCCACGATCGCGGCGAACGCGAACACGCCGATCGCGAGCAGCGCGAACGCGAGCGGCACCAGCGGGTTGAACCGCTGCGGATGGCCAGTCCCCGCGATCGCGGCGAACTGCTCGCCGCGCAGGTAGCGGAGGAACGCGCGGTACTGCCACAGCGCGGCCACCTGGGCGACCACGCCAACGGCGATCAGCGCCATGCCGAGGTCGCGTGGGGCGCGCGGATAGTGCGCCGGCGCGACGCCCGCCATCTGGCTGAACTTCGAGAAGAACTCGACGATCGTGAAGCCGAACCCGATCATCGCCGCGCCGGTGCGGATCCACGCCATCATCGTGCGCTCGAGCGCCAGCCGCGTGCGCAGCCACGCGAAGTGATTGCCGGTGTCGGCGGGGAGCTTCGGAGCAGGGGCCGCGGTGCGCATGGTCAGCCCGCCGGGTGCGCGCGGTGGCACCGGCGGGACAGCCGGTTGGAGGCCGCGCGGGCGAGCGAGAAGGGCAACCAGACCAGCATCGCACCGACCAGCAGCGCGGCGACCGGGCGGATCCGGCCGAGGGTGTAGTGCTGGAGGATGCCGTCGAGGATCACGGCGAAGGTGAACGGCAGCAGGATGTCGGAGAACGCCTCTCGGAGGCGCGCCGCTCCGCGCTGCGATGTCGTGAACAATCGCAGCAGGAATGGAGCTCGGCCTTCGCGCGCATCGGCGAGCCCGAGCCGCACGCCGATGATGATCGCGAGCAGCGGCTGGAAGATCAGCCGCAGATGACCTGTGCCGCCCAGGTCCCGTACGATGGTCTCCCAGAACCCGACGTCGGCGGTCATGGCGTCAAGCTGGCGACGTGGCGCGCGCCCCGCAATCGGAGGATCGGCGATCGCGAGTACCGGCCTCCATCTTGCTCTTCCAGAGCGCTGGAGGACGACTGCCATGGCACTGAAGGAATACCCGCCGGGAACGGCGTTTCCCGGCGTGATCGGCCGAACGTTCGAGGAGTCCGAGCCCGCGTGGCCACAACCGCTGCGCGCCCGCGACGGCGCGCCGAACGTGTTGTTCATCGTGCTCGACGACACCGGCTACGGGCAGCTCGGCTGCTTCGGCTCGCCGATCCACACGCCGAACCTCGATCGACTGGCCGCCAACGGGCTGCGCTACAGCAACATGCACACCACCGCGCTGTGCTCGCCGAGCCGGTCGTGCATCCTGACCGGTCGCAACCATCACTCGAACGCGATGTCGTGCATCACCGAGGGCGCGACCGGCTATCCCGGCGCCAACGGCCGGATCCCGTTCGAGAACGGATTTCTGTCCGAGATGCTGCTCGAGCACGGCCACAACACCTACGCGGTCGGCAAGTGGCACCTGACGCCGATCGAGCAGGAGAGCCCCGCCGGGCCGTTCGATCGCTGGCCGCTCGGCCGCGGGTTCGAGCGGTTCTATGGCTTCCTCGGCGGAGATACCAGTCAGTATTATCCAGATCTGGTGTGCGACAATCGCCAGGTCCAGCCGCCGCAGACACCGGAGCAGGGCTATCACCTGACTGCCGATCTCGCGGATCAGGCCATCTCGCTGATCGCCGATTCCAAGCAGGTCGCGCCCGACAAGCCATTCTTCCTGTACTTCTGCACCGGCGCGATGCACGCGCCGCACCAGGTGCCGCGTGCGTGGGCCGATCGGTACAAGGGCCAGTTCGACGACGGCTGGGACGCGTACCGCGAGAAAGTGTTCCAGAACCAGCTCCGGCTCGGCCTGTTGCCGCCGAACACCCAGCTGTCGGCGCGCGATCCCGATGTCCCCGCGTGGGACAGCCTGAGCTCCGACGAGCGGCGGCTGTACGCGCGGATGATGGAGGTGTTCGCCGGGTTCCTCGAGCACACCGATCACCACATCGGCCGGGTGCTCCAGTTCCTCGAGGCGAATGGTCACCTCGACAACACGCTGGTCATGGTGGTCAGCGACAACGGCGCGAGCGCCGAGGGCGGCCCACACGGGTCGATCAATGAAAACCTGTTCTTCAACAACGTGCCGGAGACCCTCGCGGAGAACCTCGCCGCGATCGACGAGCTCGGCGGGCCGGCGCACTTCAATCACTACCCGTGGGGCTGGGCGTGGGCCGGCAACGCGCCATTCCGGCGGTGGAAGCGCGAGACCTACCGCGGAGGGGCGGCCGATCCGTTCATCGTGCACTGGCCGCTCGGCATCGCGGACCGCGGCGCGATCCGCCACCAGTACGCCCACCTGATCGACATGGTCCCGACGGTGCTCGACGCGCTCGACATCACCGCGCCGACCCAGCTCCGCGGCATCACCCAGTCGCCGATCCAGGGCGTGTCCTTCGCCCACACGTTCGGCGACGCCGCGGCCGAGACGCGCCATCACACCCAGTACTTCGAGATGATGGGGCACCGCGCGATCTATCACGATGGCTGGCGCGCGGTGTGCCCGGTGCCGGGCCCGTCGTTCGCCGAGGCCGGCTTGGGGTTCGGCTAGCTGGTCGTGACCGAGTACAAGCTGCGCGAGCTCGACGCGACCGGCTGGGAGCTGTACCACGTGGCCGAGGACTTCTCCGAGACCACGAACGTCGCGGCGCAGCACCGGCCGCAGCTGATCGAGATGATCGCGCTGTGGTACGTCGAGGCCGGCCGCTACGACGTGCTGCCGATCGATAGCCGCGGCGTGATGCGGATCTCCGACGAGCGCCCGCAGCTCGCGCGGCCGCGCGACCACTACACGTACTACCCGGGCACCTCGACGATCCCCAACAAGATCGCGGCGAAGGTGCTCAACCGGCCACACAGCATCACCGCGACCGTGGAGCTGGCCGACGGCGCCGAGGGCGTGCTGGTCGCGCAGGGCGGCTCGTCGGGCGGCTACTCGCTGTACGTCAAGGACGGCAAGCTGCACTACGACTACAACTACCTCGGCGTGCAGCAGTTCCATATCGAGACCGCCGGGGACGTACCCGCGTCCGGGTTCCACGAGCTGCGGTTCGAGTTCGAGCCCACCGCGCCGCCGGACCTCGCGCACGGCAAGGGCACGCCCGGGCGCGCGCAGCTGTACATCGATGGCACGCTCGCGGGCGCCGGCGATCTGCCGGTCACCATCCCGCTCGACATCGGGATCACCGAGGGCCTGACGTGTGGCCGCGACGATGGCTCGGCGGTGACCGATGCCTACGCGGCGCCGTTCGCGTTCACCGGCAAGCTGGCGCAGATCGACGTCGACGTGTCCGGCGATCTGATCGAGGACCGCGAGGCCGAGCTGCGCCGGGTCATGGCCCGCCAGTAGCCGCGCGATCGCGCTGCAGCGCGCGGATCCGCTCCACGTCGCGATCGAGCGAGTAGGTGAGGAACGTCCGCAGCAGCGCGATCGCGCCGATCCGGCCGAGCTCGCTCCAGGTCGCGTGCAGCGTCGTGCCGACGATGTCCGAGGCCAGCTGCACGGTCAGCGAGGACACCAGCCACTGGGCGAACGAGAGCCACACCGCGCGCTTCTCGTGGTTCGTCCCGCCGCGGATCGCGACCCGGACCATCTCGACGACGGCCTCGATCGTCCCGAGCCCCAGCAGCAGGATCGCCACCGCGTCGAGGGCCAGCGAGACGAACCGAGCGACGTGCGCGAGCCCCGCTTCCATCACCGCCTCGTCCGATCGCAGCGTAGCGCGTCTCGCGACGTGGGGATCGCGTGCGCCGGCGCGCGGCGTGCGCCCGCGGCGCGCCGAGGGGAGGAATCCCCGGCCGGTCAGCCGGAGATCGTGGTGCGTGGCTTGCGCCGCCGCGGCTCCTCGGCCACCGCGAGCCGGACCCGGTCGAGCACCGCGGCCGCGAGCTGGCGATCGTCCGGCAGGAACGGCACCTCGGCCCCGGCGAACAGCGCGCGATCGCGCGGCGAGACCTCGCCGATCACGACCAGCTGCGAGCGGTGCTCGGACTCGAGCCCACGCGCGTACATGCACAGCTCGAGCGCGTTCATCACGCCGCGCAGCGCCGCATCGACGAACACCAGGTCCGGCTTGTCGCGGTTGAGCTTGTGCGCCGCGTCCGTGCCCTCGCTCGCGATCTCGACCACCGCCGAGGCGTGGGCGCGGCGGGCCAGGCTCCACAGCCAGCGCGCCCGCGCCGTGTCGTCGTCGACCACCAGCACGCGGATCGTGCGCGACCGCGCGCCGTGCCGCTCGATCACCGCGTCGATCTGCGCGAGCACGTCGCGCGCCGAGCTCGGCCGCGCCGCCGGCTGCTTGGCGAGCAGCCATTCGACGAGGTCCGCGAGCTCGCCCGGCAGATCCGGCCGCAGATCGACCAGCCGCGGCGGCTGGAGGTAGGCGTGGCCGCGCAGCACCACCTCGCGGTCGTCGGCGCCGAACGGCGGCTCGCCGTGCGCCAGCTCGATCGCGAGGCAGCCCAGCCCGTAGAGATCGATCGCTTCGGCGGCCGCCGGATCGGTCGCCTCGATCTCGCCGCGCACCACCTCGGGCGCGAGCACCTGGCCGAGCGGGCCAAACGCCGGCACCTGGGACAGCGACAGCCGCCCCAGCACCATGCGGCCATCCGGATCGACGAGCACCGTGCTGCCCGAGAGATCGCCGATCGCGATCCCCGCCTCGTGCGCGCGCACTACCGCGGCGACCAGCGCGCGCAGCCGCGCCAGGTACGCCTCGACCGACAGGCGGTGCCGCAGCTGCTCGCGCAGCAGCTCGCCGGTGACCCGCTCGCCGACCACGAACTCGGCGCCGTGGTGGTTGCCCATCCCGTGGATCGCGACCGAGCACGGATCGCGGACCGCCGCGCAGCGCCGCGCCTCGACGATCAGCGACGGCATCCCCGGGTCGCGCCAGCCCAGCTTCATCGCGACCAGCCGGTCGAGCATCATGTCGCGCGCCTCGAACACCACGCCGGTCTCGGTGCGCGCGATCTCCGACCGGATCGCGTACGTCGACGCGATCACCTCGCCGGGCGTGAGCGGCCGTCCGGGGCTGTCGCGATAGCCTGGGGGTGCCTGGAACGTCCCGGATGGTCGCATCGTTG
>JBQCJR010001022.1:0-4722 GCA_051952595.1 Kofleriaceae bacterium | reverse complement strand
ACGCAGCGGCTCTGTTTGTTGCTTTCTCGACTTCCTCCCATCACTTCCGACGAGCCCGCCGCCGCCCTGCCCCATGGCGTGCGCGCGCACGACGAGCTCGACGCGGAGGCGCCCGCCGCCCTGCGCCGCGAGGTGCTCGCCACGCTCGGCGAGGCGGCGTGGCGCCAGCGCGCGTGGCCCGACGCGATCCGCGCGTACCGCGGCCTGGTCGAGGGCGGCGCGCCCGACGACGCCGGCGCGTTCCGCTACCGCCTCGCCGTCGCCGCGGATCGCACCGGCGAGCCGGCGCTCGCGCTGGCGACCCTGACCCCGCTGGTCGCGAATCCCGAGATCGCGCGCGCGGTCGGCCCCGATCAGCGCGCCCTGGCGCTCCGGCTCTACGCGGATCTCGCCGAGGGCGCCGGCGATGAGGGCGGGGCCGCCGCCGCGCTCGAGAGCTTCGCCGCGCTCGCGGTCGATGGCTCGGCCACCGCGCGCGCCGATGCGATCTACCGCGCCGGCGAGCTGTTCCGGCGCGCCGAGCGCACCGACGACGCGATCCGCTGCCTCGAGGCCACCCTGCGGATCTCGGAGACCCACCTGCCCGCGCTCGACGCGCTCGAGGCGGCGTGGCGCGAGCGCGGCGATCTCGAGCGCGTCGCGGTGATCCTCGGGCGCAAGGTCGCGGCCACCGCGCGGCACCCCGGGCGCCAGAAGCCGCTGCTGTCGCGGCTCGGCGATCTCCAGGCCCAGCTCGGCCGGCCCGACGTCGCGCTCGCGACCCACCAGCGCGCGCTGGAGATCGATGCCGCGTGGCGCCCGTCGCTGCGGTTCGTGACCCTGGGCCTGCGCGATCTCGGCCAGCTCGTCGCCGCGGCCGGTGGGCTCGCCCAGCTCGCCGGTGACCTGCCCGGCGATCCCGGGGTCGATATCGCGGTGGTGGCTCGCGAGCGCCAGCTCGCCGCCAGCGAGCTCGCCCGGCTCGTCGGACAGCTCGAGCCCGCGCAGGTCGAGGCCGTGCGCGTGGTGGCGCTGGCCGCGCTCGAGCGCGCCGCGCTCGACGTGCCCACGCGCGGCGAGGGCCTCGAGGCCAGCGAGATCGCCGCGGCCCTCGAGCAGCTGCGCGGTCAGCCGGCCGATCGGCCCGGCGCCACCGGTATTACCGACATTACGGACATCACGGACATCGCGGACAAAGACACCGCCAGCGGGCGAGTGTCGAGCGCCGGAACCACCGCGCGGTCGCTGCGCGATGCCGCCGCGCGCGCCCGCGCCGCCGGCAAGCTCGACGACGCGCTCGCCACGCTCGAGACCGCGAACCACGTCGCGCCCGGCGATCCCGCGCTGCTCCGCGACCTCGCCGAGCTCGCGACCCAGCTCGGCGATCACCCCGCCGCGGCCCGTCACCTCGAGGAGCTGGCTGGCCAGCTGACCGGCGCCCGCCGCGGCGACGCCCTGCGCGAGCTCGCCGACGTGCGGTACGACCGCCTCGACGAGCACGCTGCCGGCCGCGCCGCCATGCGCGCCGCCGCGGACGCGTTCGGCGCCGGCGCGCGCGGCGATGCCACGCTGCGCCTGCTCGCCGCCGAGGCCAGCGCGCACCTCGCCTGGGCCGTCGCCGTCGAGGCGCTCTCGGCGATCTCGCACGACCGCCGCACCTCCACCGACGTCCTCCAGCTCGCGACCGCGCTGCGCCGCGCCGGGCGCGACGCCGACGCCCTCGAGCTCGTCGAGGACGCGACCCGCCGCGGCTTCGAAGACGGCGGCGAGCTGCTCGCCCAGCTCCGCGCCGACGCCGCGCGCAAGGCCGCCCTCGCCCACTCGCTCGAGCTGCGCGCCGAGGCCGCCCCGCCCGCCGAGGCCGCCGATCTGCGCGCCGAGGCCGCCGACCTGCGCGCCGCGCTCGTCGCGACGCGCTCGACCGAGGACGACTGGGAGCTCGACCTCCCCACGCGCAACTACGACGACGGCGAGATCGCACCGCGTGGGGGCACCGGAGATGTGGGGGGCGAGGAGGCCGCGTTCGCGGACCGCGCGCCCGAGCCGGAGCTCGGCGCGGCGACCGTCGCAGTCGACCGCGATGCCGGCAATGTCGAGGGCACGCGCAACACCGACGCTGGAGCCACGGCGAGCAATGTCGGCGAAGAGCGCAGCGAGACCTCCGACTCCCCTGCCGCCGACGAATCTGCAGTCACCGAGCCTGCGACCATGTCGCTCTTCGCGACCGAGACGACGAGGGCAGCGGACATCGACTCGCTCGCGGTCGACTCGACGACCGAGACCGACTCGACGACGACCGAGACCGATTCGACAGAGGCCGCGAACCACGCGAGTGGGGATGCGAGTGACACGCCCCTCGCCACCGCCGAGACCGACTCGACAGGGGCGATGCGTGACTCGTCGACGACCGACGCATCGAGCGACTCGCCCACGACCCACGCCACGAGCGACTCGCCCACGACCGATTCGACGAGCGACTCGCCTCTCTCCGTCGAGACCGACTCGACCGAGATCACGAGCGGCGTATCCGCGACCAACTTGCTCACGGCCGACGCCGTGAACGACTCGCCCCTCGCCGCCACCGAGACTGACTCGTCCGCAATCGAGAGCGCCTCGTCCGATTCCCGCACCACTGACGCCGCAAGCAACTCGGCCTTTGTCGCGGACGAGCCTGACTCGACCGAGATCACGAGCGACTCATCCACCGACTCGCCCACCGCCGACGACACGAGCGACTCGCCCCTCGCCGCCGAGCCTGACTCGACCGAGATCACGAGCGACGCGGCCACGACCGACGCCCCCATCGCCGACGCATCGAGCGACTCGCCCCTCGCCACCGCCGAGACCGACTCGACCGAGATCACGAGCGACGCCTCCACGAGCGACTCCTCCACGGCCGACTCGCCCACTGCCGACGCGGCGAGCGGCTCGCCCTTCGCTGCCGCCGAGGCCGGCTCGACCGAGATCACGAGCGACGCGGTCACGACCGACTCGCCCACCGCCGATACATCGAGCGACTCGCCCTTCGTTGCGGACGGCCTCTCCGCGACACCTGCGGCGCCCGCCCCCGCCGAGCCGGCGCTGACCTGGCTCGCCGACTCGCCGGACGAGACCGACGACAACGACCCGGATGCCCTGCCGCGTACCAAGACGCGTCCCGGCATCGGCGCGGCGGAGAAGGCGCCGGCGCCGTCCGAGCCGGCGCGCCAGCCGGCGATCGGGCGGATCCGGCTGATCACGATCCCGGCGCGCACGACCACCTCCGAGCACGCCGCGGTCTCGCCGCCGCCGGTCGACGAGGCGCCCGACGATCTTGAGCTCCCGGTCGAGCCGGCGCCGACCACGCGGTCCGGGCAGATCGCGCTGTTCCCGCCGCCGCCGGAGCCGATCCGCGAGGCCGTGCACGGCGCCGAACCGACGAGGCCCTCGGTCATCATCTCGGGCACGCCGGCCGAGACGGCGTTCGCGCTCGCGGCCGCCGCGGCCGCCGCGAGCCGCCCGCGGTTGCTCGCCGCGCGGCGCGAGCAGCCGGACGATCCGTCGGTCCTGCTCGCGGTGCTCGCTCACCTCGGGGACGGCGAGCCGGAGCTGCGGCGCTCGGTGCTCGACGAGGCGGCCGAGACCAGCCGCGGCACGGCGCGCGCGATCGCGCTCCACCACCTGGGCCTCGACGCACGCGCGGACGGCGATCCGGCGCGCGCCACGGCGCTGTGGACGCGCGCGTACGAGGCCGACCCGAGCTACCCGCCGATCTGGATCCTGCTCGCCGACTCGCTGGCCGCCTCCGACGACCGGGCGACCGCGCGCGAGCTCTACGAAAAGATCGCCGCCTCCGACGCCTACGACGCGGAGCGCCGGGCGTTCGCCGCGGATCGCGCGGACGCGCTCGGGCACGACGACGCGGTGGTCTCGGGCGAGATCGCCCCCGAGCAGCTGCGCGCCGCCGAGCTAGCACGCGCGACCGAGCTGGCGGACGCGGGCGATCTGCCGGCCGCGATCGCCGCCGCCGAGCGCGCCGCGATCGCGGCCCCGCCCGACGACGCGCACGCGCTCGAGCTGCTCGAGAAGCTGTACCTGGAGTCGGGCGACATCACGGCGGCGTCCGAGGCGATCGGCCGCCAGCTGGTGGGCGTCGAGGACGAGACGCGTCGCGCGACGCTGTGGCGGCGCCGCGCCCGGCTGTACCGCGACGCGCTGGGCCGCGACGCCGAGGCGTACCGCTGCCTGAAGGAAGCGCAGGCGTGCTCGCCGGCGGACCCGGAGGTCGCGTACCAGCTGCGGGTCGCGGCGATGGTGCGCGGCGAGTGGGCGCTGGCGGCCTCGCTGCTGTACCGCGAGATCGCGGCGGCGGCGAACCCGCGCGACCGCGGCGCGCTGCACCTCGAGCTGGCGCTGATCTACGAGGAGCGGCTCGAGGACGGCGCCCAGGCGCAGGTCAACTACGAGCAGGCGCTCGCGTTCGACCCGACGATCCCGGCGGCCAAGCTGCCGCTCGCCCGCCGCTACGCCGCGATCGGCCGCCACTCCGAGGCGGCGCGGCTGTACGAGGACGCGGCGACCACGGCGCGCGCCGGGGATCGCGCCGCGCTGCTCGAATCGGCCGCGCGCGCGCGGACGGCGGCGATCGAGAGCTCGAGCGAGCCGGATCACGCGATCCAGCTCGACCGCGCCGCGGCGATCGGCGACCTCGACGCGGCGCACGATCTGGCGCACCATCTGTGGCGCGCCGAGCCCGGCCACCCG
>JBQCJR010001021.1:0-2985 GCA_051952595.1 Kofleriaceae bacterium | reverse complement strand
CGCCGCCGCCGCGCCCGACGCCGCCGCGCTCGACGCTGCCGCGCCCATGGCAGCCGCGATCGAGCCGCCCACCCAGGTCGACGCCGCGGTCGCCGAGGCCGAACAGACCGAGCCGGTGCCCGCGCCGCGCACGTCGATCCGCACGCATCGGGCCGCGCGGCCCACGCTCGCGCCGGCGCCGTCCCGTCCGCGACCGGCCACGCCGCGCCGGGCCGCGAAGCCAGATCCCGACGGCACGCTCGACGCATATCGATGATCGTGCGCGCGCTGCTCGCCGCCGCTGCGGTCGCCGCGGTGCCCTCGGTCGCGCCGCCGGAGGCCCGCGCCGAGCCGGTGCCGCAGAAGGCGCGCCAGCTCGCCGAGCGCGGGCGCGAGCTGCACGATCGCGGCGACTACGCGCGCGCGATCGCCGCGTTCCAGGAGGCGTACGTGCTCGCGCCGAGCGCGGCGCTGCTGTTCAACCTCGCCCAGGCGTACCGGCTCCAGGGCAACTGCGACGACGCGGTGATCATGTATCGCCGCTACCTCGCCGCGCGCCCCGGCGCACCGGCCCGCGCGATCGCCGAGAACCACCTCGACACCGTCGAGCGCTGCCAGCGCAAGCGCGGCCTGAACCTCCCGATGGACGCCTCGATGGCGCACCTCCAGGTGGCGCCGCCGCCGGGGCCGGAGCAGATCCGGCGCGAGCCCGCGCCGCCGCGCAGGCCCGGCAAGCTCAAGCAGGACCTCGGGGTCGGGTTCGCCTCCGGCGGCGCGATCGCGCTGGCGGCCACGCTGTACTTCGGCCTCGAGGCGATCGAGGCCGCGCGCGAGGTCGACGCAGCGTACGATCGCGGCGCGGCGTGGCGCGAGATCGAACCGATCCAGGCGCGCGGCGCGCGCGCCGAGCAGCGGGCGCTCTGGTTCGGGATCGGGGGCGGCGTGGCGGTGGCCACCGGGGTGACGCTCTACGTACTCGGCAAGCGAGACGAGCGCGCCGCTCCACCGATCGTCGTCGCGCCGCGGGCCGGTGGTGCCGAGGTCCGCGTCGGATGGCAGTTCTGAGCCGGCGGAGCGACCGTTTCGGGCGCACGTGCGGGCGCGCCACGGTCGAGCCACGGCGCGCGTCGAAGCCGTGCGGCCACGAGCGATCACCCGGGGGTTCCACGGCGCGGCTCGCGGTCCGCTTCGTGCACGGGAACGCGCGCATGGACGCGGCAACCTCGTCGACGAACGTCGCGCGCGAGACCGCCACTCCGCCGGTTCCGATCGCGGCGCTCTCCCGGCGCAAGCGCGCGATCCCGGCGAAGCTCGGCGAGGGTGATCAGATCGGCGCGTGGCGGATCGACCGCGAGCTCGGCCGCGGCGGGATGGGCACGGTGTACGCGGTGTCGCACGTCGGGTTCGGCAAGCGCGCCGCGCTCAAGCTGTGCCACAAGGCGGTGCTCGGGCCGAGCTTCACGCCGGCGACGTTCCTGCGCGAGGCGCGGATCGTCCACCTCGTCGATCACCCGGGAGTCTGCGACGTGTTCGCGACCGGCACGTTCGATCAGCGGCCGTTCCTCGCGATGGAGCGGCTGGCCGGCGAGACGCTCGGCGAGCTGGCGCGGCGCCAGCCGCCGACGAAGCTCGAGGCGCTCGAGATCCTGCTCGAGCTGTGCGACGTGCTCGACGCGGCGCACGCGGTGAACGTGGTGCACCGCGATCTCAAGCTCGACAACGTGTTCGTGCTCGAGGCTCCCGGCGCGGGCGGCCGGCGGATCAAGCTGCTCGACTGGGGCGTCGCGGCGATCCTCGGGCAGGACGATCCGATGCGCGGCATGATCGCGGGCACGATCACCTACGTGGCTCCGGAGCAGGTGCGCGGCGACGCGCTGTCGCCGGCCACGGACGTCTACTCGCTCGCGGTGCTCGCGTACCAGCTGCTGCTCGGCGAGCCGCCGTTCACCGCGCCGACGGATCTCGATCTGATCCACAAGCACCTGCGCGCCCCGCCGCCCGAGCCGGCGCTGATCTGGCCGGAGATCGCGCCCGCGCTCGCGCGCACCCTGGTCGCGATGCTCGCGAAGGAGCCGGGCGACCGACCGCCGATGGCCGACGTGCGGCAGGTGTTCGGCGCGGCGCGCGACGCGCTGCTGCCGCGCCGGTCGTGGCTCGCACGGCTGCGCAGTGGGTCCCCCGGCGAGCGGAGCCGGGTGGTCGGCGCCACGCTGGGCGTGGTCTGTCTGATCGCGAGCCTCGCCTCGATGTTCAGCGTTTGATCCCGACGACCAGGCCGTCGGGCGTCGGCACGCACACCGAGTCGCAGTGCGCCGCGACCAGCTCGTGGAACGCGCGCATCGCGCGGCCGCGATCCGAGTCCTCGAGCAGCTCGCCGAACAGGTACGCGTTGTCGCCGATCACCAGCCCGCCCGGACGCAGGTGCTGGATCGCCCACTGGCCGTAGTGGTCGTAGTTGACCTTGTCGGCGTCGATGAACACCGCGTCGAACGGCGCCTCGCGCGACAGCGTCGGCAGCACCTCCCGCGCGGCGCCGACGAGCACGCTCGCGCGGTCCGAGAGCCCGGCGGCGGCGAGGTTGGCGTGCGCGACCTCGGCGTGCTTGGGCTCGAACTCGATCGACCACAGCCGGCCGGTCGGCCCGAGCGCGCGCGCCATGTGGATCGCCGAGTAGCCAACGAGCGTGCCGACCTCGACGACCTTGCGCGCGTCGATCAGCCGGAGCAGCAGGTAGAGCAGCCGGCCCTCCGACGGGCCGACCTGGATCGCCGGGATCCCGGCGGGCACGGCGAACGCCTGCGCGAGCGCGGCGTCGTGCGGCACGTGGGTGGCGGCCAGGTAGTCGAGGATCTCGGGGGTGGCGTAGCGCTGTCCGGCGCGCGAGCTGGAATCGGCCATGCCGGGATCTAACCGGATCCGGCGCGGGCGCGTCCGGAGCGCGACCTATCTCTTGATGCCCACCACCATGCCATCGGGAGTCGGCACACACACCGAGTCGCAATGGGT
>JBQCJR010001020.1:0-6770 GCA_051952595.1 Kofleriaceae bacterium | reverse complement strand
GATCCCCACATCCGGATCGCGGTAGGAAGCGTCAGGCGGAGTCAGCGCCTCCCAACGGAAGCCTCACCGAACGGTGTTACGGTCGGCGCCATGCGTGGGCGCCACTTGCTCGGGGCGTTCGGCTTGGTCGTGGCGGGGTGTGGCAACGATGTCGGGACCCCGGATCCCGGTCGCGTGACCATCCACCGGCTGAACAACGCCGAATACAACAACACCGTCCGCGATCTGCTCGGCACGTCGCTGCGGCCGGCGGACGACTTCCCGTCCGACGATCGCGGCTACGGGTTCGACAACGTCGCGGACTCGCTGAACCTCTCGCCGCTCCAGGTCGAGCTCTACGACCACGCGGCAGAGCTGCTGGTCAACGACGCGTTCGAGACCCGGATCCCGAGCGAGCGCAAGCGGTCCGAGATCGAGACGATCGGCGGCACCTCCGGCGGCGCGGACGGCGAGGGCTGGTTGTTCTACTCGAACGGCTACGCGTCGATCCCGATGCCGGTGCGCACCGCGGGGCGCTACCGGATCGTCGCGCGCGCGGGCGAGACCCCGGCCGGACCGGATCGCGCGCAGATGCTGTTCTCGATCCCCGGCTCGGGCGTGACCATCCCGCCGTTCTCGGTCAGCGCGACCCGCGCGATGCCAACGACCTACCAGGCCGAGGTGGCGCTGCCGGTCGGCGAGCACGAGCTGCGGGTCGCGTTCACCAACGACTATCTGATGAACGGCGAGGACCGGAACCTGTGGGTCGACTACGTCGAGGTGATCGGCCCGATCGACGCGATGGTGTCCGATACCTCGAAGCGCGACCGGATCCTGGTGTGCGATCCGGCGAGTGGCCCGGCGTGTGTCGAGCAGATCCTGCGGTCGTTCGTGCGGCGCGCGTGGCGCCGCCCCCCGACCGACGACGAGATCGCCCGGCTCGCCGCGCTGGTCTCGGTCGCGACCGACGCCGGCGACGACGTGACCAGCGGGATCAAGCTCGCGCTGCGCGGCGCGCTGATCTCGCCGCACTTCCTGTTCCGGGTCGAGATCGATCCGGCGCCGGCCTCGAAGAAGCCGCGCCCGCTCACCGGCTACGAGCTCGCGTCGCGGCTGTCGTACTTCCTGTGGAGCAGCATGCCGGACGACGCGCTGCTCGACGCCGCCGAGGCCAACGAGCTCGCCCGGCCGGACCAGCTGCGCGCGCAGGTCGAGCGCATGCTCGCCGATCCACGCGTCCGCGCGCTCGCCGACAACTTCGCCGGGCAGTGGCTGTTCACCCGCGCGCTCGGCGATCACGTGCCGGACTACGCGACGTTCCCCGCGTACGACGCGCAGCTCGAGGCGGCGATGCGCGCCGAGACCCGGCGCTACTTCCAGGCGTTCCTCGACGGCGAGGCGACGATGGACCAGTTCCTCACCGCCGAGTTCACCTACGTCAACGACCGGCTCGCCACGCACTACGGCCTGCCGCTGCCCGGCACCAACGACCTGGTCCGGGTCTCGCTCGCCGGCACCCAGCGGCGCGGCGTGTTGACCCAGGGCAGCGTGCTCACCGTGACGTCGCACCCGCGGCGGACCTCGCCGGTCAAGCGCGGCAAGTGGCTGCTCGATCAGATCCTGTGCGACTCGCCGCCACCGCCGCCGCCCGGCGTCGAGGGGCTGCCCGAGGAGATGGGGCCGATCACCGGCTCGGTGCGCGAGCGGCTCGAGCGCCACCGCGAGGTCGAGTACTGCGCCACCTGCCACGACCGGATCGACCCGCTGGGCTTCGGGCTCGAGAACTTCGACGGGATCGGCCACTGGCGCACCGAGGACAGCGGGTTCGCCGTCGACGCCTCGGGCCAGCTGCCCGATGGCCAGCGGTTCGCGAACGCGACCGAGCTGGTCGACATCCTCGCGAACGATCCGCGGGTCTATCGCTGCATGGTCGAGAAGCTCTACACCTACGCGCTCGGCCGTCCGCCGATCTCGATCGACGCGCGCAACCACATCGACGACCTCACCGACGAGCTGGTGGCCAGCGGCTACCAGCTGCACGAGCTCGTGTTGTCGATCGCCACCCACCACTCGTTCCGCAACCGGCGAGGTGAGCCGTGAAGATCTCTCGACGCATGTTCCTCGGCGGGGCCGGCGCGGCGATCGCGCTGCCGCTGTTCGAATCGCTGCTGCCGCGCGCGGCCCGCGGCGCGGCCGCCGAGCCACCGCCGCGCCGGTTCCTCGCGTTCTACGTCCCGAACGGGATCGTGATGGCGAACTGGACCCCGGCGACCACCGGGCGCGACTACGCGCCGACCCGGATCCTCGAGCCGGTGATGCCGTGGCGCGACAAGCTGCTGGTCGTGTCCGGGATCTCGAACCGCCCGGCGCGCCCCGACGCGATCGGCGATCACGGCTCGGGCTGCGGCGCGTTCCTCACCGCGACCCACGTCGTGAAGACCGAGGGCGCCGACATCCGCAACGGCGTCTCGGTCGATCAGGTCGCCGCCGCCAAGCTCGGCGCGAGCCTGCCGTTCCCGTCGATCGAGCTCGGCATCGAGGCCGGCGCGAGCGTGGGCGGCTGCGACTCCGGCTACAGCTGCGCGTACACCCGCAACATCTCCTGGGCCAACCCCACCACGCCGCGGCCCAAGCTGACCAGCTCGCGGGTCGCGTTCGATCGGCTGTTCGCCGGGTTCGATCCGGATCTCACCGAGGCCGAGATCCAGAAGCGGCTGCACTACCGGACCAGCGTGCTCGACTACGCGCGCGGCGAGACCGAGGCGCTGCACGGCAAGCTCGGCCGCTCGGATCGGATCAAGCTCGATCAGTACCTGACCGGCGTGCGCGAGCTCGAGGCGCGGCTGTCGCGGCCCGGCGCGCTGTGTGTGCCCGGCGCGCCGCCCGACGGCGAGCTCGACTACCCGGACCACGTGAAGTTCATGCTCGATCTGATCGCGCTCGCGCTGCGCTGCGATCAGACGCGCGTGGCGACCTTCATGCTCGGCAACGCGGGGTCGAACCGCAGCCACAGCCACATCGGCGTGCCGGACGCGCACCACGACCTGTCGCACCACCAGAGCGATCCGGACAAGCTCGAGCGGCTGACCCAGATCGATCGCTGGGAGATCTCGATGCTCGCGTACCTGCTCGACAAGCTCGAGCAGGCCAAGGAGCTCGATGGCTCGTCGATCCTCGACCACACCGCGCTGTTCTTCTCGAGCGAGATCGAGGACGGCAACAGCCACTCGCACGACAACATGCCGGTGCTGATCGCCGGTGGGGCCGGCGGTGCGCTCGCGACCGGCCAGCACCTGCGCAAGACCGGCGGCCCCGCGATGGCGGACCTGTTCATCGCGCTGCTCCACGCGGTGGGCGCGCCGGTCGATCGGTTCGGCGACGACGGCACCCAGCCGATGGCGGGGATCCTGGCGTAGCCGCCGGCTACTTCGCGATCGGCACGTCGAACACCAGGCAATCGTTGTCGCGCGTCACTTGGCGAGCGCGCTGCCCGGGCGAGGGCCGTTCTCGTCGGTGGCCATGCGCACGTACAGCCGGGCGCTCTTGTTGTTCGGATCGATGCCGAGCACCGCGCGCCACTCGGCGAGCGCATCGTCGCGGCGGCCGAGCGAGAACAGCGTCACGCCGAGGTGGATGCGCGCGGGCAAGAAGTCGGGGCGCAGCCGCTTGGCGTGCTCGAACTCGGCGACCGCGGCCTGATGGACGCCCATGTCGCGGTAGACGTTGCCGAGCCGGACGCGCAGATCCGCGAACTCGGGGCACAGCTCGAGCGCCTTGGTGTACTCGCGCACCGCCTCGTCGAACATCGCCAGGCCGCTGTACGCGGCGCCGAGATCGGCGTGCATGTTGGCGAGCTTGCCGCGCGCGAACCGATCGAGCGCGTTGGGCTGGCCGACGCTCGCCGAGACCGCCCGCGTGTACACCTCGCGGGCACGGTCGTACTTGCCGCGATCGTTGTAGGTGACCGACAGGTTGAGCGCGGCCTCGGTGTAGCGCGGGTTGAGCCGCAGCGCGCCCTCGAACGCCTCCTCGGCGTCGGAGAACCGGCCCTGCGCGTGGTAGATGACCCCGAGCATGTTGTAGAGGTCCGGGAAGCTGGGCCGCGCGGACGCCGCCTCCGCCAGGAACGGCTCGGCCCGCTCGTACTCGCCCGCGTTGTAGTGCTCTCGGCCGTGCGCGATCAACTGCTCTACGCGATCGGTCATCGACCGCTAGCTTACTCCTACTTGAGGCCGGCGAGCGCGCCGCGAGCCTCGCTGGCCTGCTCGCTCTTGGGATACTTGGTCACCAGCTCGGTCCACACGCCCTTGGCGCGATCCGGCATCGCGACCGCGACGTACGCGCGGCCGAGCAGCCACAGCGCCTCCTCGTCGTAGCCGACGCCGCGGTACCGCTCGAGCAGCCGGCGCAGCCGCAGCACGGTGCCCATCGGCTTGCCGCGGTCCCAGTAGTAGCGGGCGACGTACCACTCGTGATCCGCGAGCCGCTTGCCGACGCGGACCAGGATCTCCTTGGCCTTCGGGCGGTACGGCGACTCGGGGTACTTGTCGAGGAAGGCCTTCAGCTCGTTGACCGCGTCCTCGGTCGCCGACTGGTCCTTCTCGTACGAAGGCGGGAACAGCCAGAAGTCGCCGGGCAGCTGCTTGTAGTAGGCCTCGCCGATCCGGAACGTCGCGTAGCCGTTCGCCACCATCTCGTGCGTGGGGTGGAACTTGATGAACAGCCGGTAGCTGTCGATCGACTCGAGGTACTGCTCGGCGCCGAACTCGGCGTCGGCGAGCCGCAGCTCGGCGAGCACCGCGTACTTCGAGTACGGGAACCGGCTCTTGATGAAGGCGAAGTACTTCGACGCCGCGATCCAGTCCTTGCGCTCGAGCTCCTGGAGACCCTGGTCGTAGTACTTCTGCGCCGAGACCGAGTACTCGACGGCACCGCCTCCCGCTTTGCCGCCGCCCGCCGCGGCGAAGGCCCCGCCGAGGGCCAGGAGGACGAGGAGGACGACGCGATGAGACCTGGTGGAAATCATTGATGTTTGCCGAACGTCAGCGGTTGATAACACCGAGCTGCGCTGCGGATCAACGCCAGGGTTCGACCTCTGGCGGCGCTCCTCCGTTGCCTGGCATAAGGGGATCATGCAGCTGGCTCGAACTGTAGCGCTCGCAGGCACGATCGGCGCGGCCCTCTCGGGGTGTGGCGGAGGGAGATCCCAGATCGCGATCGGCCCGGTGCCCCCGCGCTCGACCAGCGGGCTGCTCGCCGGGCCGCTGTGCCAGACCGAGAACTGCACCTGCCGCACGGGAGTCGCCGATGCGGGCTTCCCCGAGGGCGGGCGCAAGCGGTTCGAGATCCGGCTCGGGCCCACGCCGCACGAGCTGTGGGTCACCGCGCCGAACCACGTGCTGTACAAGAGCCCGGAGCGCGCCGAGATGTGCTTCTACCTCGACCTCGCGCCCGGCGAGTTCCCGCTCGAGCTGCGGGCGTCGAACCCCGAGGGCGTGAGCGCGGCGCTCCAGATCAGCGAGCTCGGCACCGAGACCCGCAGCTGGTACGACACGTTCGCGTTCTCGTGTGGCGCCCGCGGCACGTGCTCGTTCGCGGAGCTCGAGGACAAGCGCGCCGAGTACGGGCAGGTCAAGCGCAACCTGCACGACGCGTGTGGCTCGACCAAGATCAAGGGCGTGGCGTGGGACACCGGCAAGTCGCCGGACCAGCTGTACCCGAGCGAGCTGGTGGTCCGGCTCACGCTCGACGTCTACAAGTTCGCGCCGTCGAAGATCCACGGCGATCCTTCGTGCGGCACGCGCACGAAGGGCGGTGCGCCGGAGGGCGAGGGCGAGCCCGAGGCGGCCGAGCCTGCTACGCCTGCCCCCGCGCCATGACGCCGTTCGACTACCCCGACAGCTACGACGTGATCATCGTCGGCGCTGGTCACGCCGGCTGCGAGGCCGCGCTGGCCGCCGCGCGGATGGGCGCGCGCGTGCTGGTGCTGACCGGCAGCCTCGACATGGTGGCGCAGATGTCGTGCAACCCGGCGATCGGCGGGGTCGCCAAGGGCCACCTGGTCAAGGAGCTCGACGCGCTCGGCGGCGAGATGGCGAGCGTGATCGACGCGACCGGGATCCAGTTCCGCCGGCTCAACGCCTCGAAGGGCCCGGCGGTCCGCTCGACCCGCGCGCAGGCCGACAAGCGGCGCTACCGCGACGAGATGCGGATGCGGCTCGAGCAGTGCGATCGGCTCGCGCTGCGCCAGGGCGAGGTCGCCGAGCTCGGGTTCACCGACGAGGGCGAGCGCAAGGCGATCGCCGGCGTGACCACCACGATGGGCGTGCGCTACCGCGGCCGCGCCGTGATCCTCACCACCGGCACCTTCCTGCGCGGCGCGATCTTCGTCGGCGAGGCGCGCGCCGCGGGCGGCCGGGCGGGCGAGGCGCCCGCGATCGGGCTGTCGCACTCGCTGGCCGCGCTCGGGTTCCCGCTCGCGCGGCTCAAGACCGGCACGCCGTGCCGGATCGATCGCAAGACGATCGACATCGCCGGCCTCGAGCTGCAGCCCGGCGACACGCCGACGCCGATGTTCCGGTGGGCGGGCCTCGCCGCGCCGCCGCTGCCGCAGATCCAGTGCTGGATCACGTACACCAACGATCGCACGCACGCGATCATCCGCGACGGCCTGCCGCGCTCGCCGCTGTATCGCAAGGAGATCGAGGGCACGGGGCCGCGCTACTGCCCGAGCATCGAGGACAAGATTGTCCGGTTTTCGGACAAGGACCGCCACCAGATCTATCTCGAGC
>JBQCJR010001019.1:0-13162 GCA_051952595.1 Kofleriaceae bacterium | reverse complement strand
GCTGGATTCGGCGTCTCATCGCGCGGTTCGGCGAAGTCGTCCTCTGCGGCCGGCAGAGATCCGGCCGCGGGGACGGTCTTCGAGTTGGCGGGTTCCAGTGCCGGCCTCGCCGGTGGGATCTCCGCCGAGACCGCCGCGGCTGGGAGCGTGTCGGAGCTGGCGATCGAAGCGGGCTGAGGCGGGGGCTTCGCCGCGTCGGCATCCGATCGCGAGCCGGTCACGGAGGTCTTCGCGCCGACCGATGGCTGCGCCACCTTGGATGACGTCGCGCCGGGTTCTCCGCCGGCCGGCGTCACCTCGGGCGCGCCGGTCGGGCGTGTTTCGCCGGTACCGGGGTTGGTCGACCCAGCGGAGATCGCAGGGGCCTCATCGGCGGACATCGCGGAATCGCGAGCGCCGGGCGCAGCTGGCAGCGTGCCGCCGGGAATCGGTCCGAGGACGGCGGGCGAGATCTTCGGCGTCGCAGGAGGCGATCCGGTTCCGAGCAAGGTGGTGGTCGGAGAGGGCGGCGGCTCGGCAGGCCGCTGCGTGGCCCAAGTCGGGAGCTTCGACGGCGGGGCGGGTGTCGGCGTGCGGTCGCGAGTCGGCGTGGATCCCGATCCTGATGGTGCCGGCGCGGATGGCTTGGCGATCGGCGGGATCGTCACCGGGGCGGGTTCGCGCAGCGCTGGCATGCCGAGATTGGTGGTTGCGCCGACCCGTCCGGATTGCCCAGACGTCGACTTGCCACGCGGTGCGGCTGCAGCAACCACAGGCGGCTTCGGGAGCGCGCCGGCAGGGAACTCTGCCGCGATGTACTTCGCGATCTCCTCGTTGGCCTCCGGATAGCCGGCATCGTCGAGCACGGCAGAGATCTCGGCGGCCATCACCTTCGCGCTCTGATATCGGTCTGCCGGATCGCGAGCGAGCGCCTTCTTGCAGATCGCGTCGAGCTCGGCCGGCACGTTCGCGTTGAGCTGTGCGAGCGGGCGGTACTCGCGCTCGAGCACGGCGGACTTGATCGCTTCGTCGGTGGCTCCGCCGAACAGCCGCTCGTGCGCGAGCGCTTCCCACAGCACGACACCGAGCGAGAACACGTCGCTTCGGCGATCGCCAGTGGACCCGCGGAGTCGCTCGGGCGGGCTGTAGCCGACCGCCTTCCCCGACGGAAGATCGAGGGTGATCTCACCGGTCGGCAGGATCACGATCGCGTCTGGCGAAACTCCGCCGACTGATTGGCCGCTCTTCTGTGCCTTGTGGATCGCCTCGGCAGCTTCACCGACCACGCGCGCCGTACTCAGCTCGTCGAGTCGTCGGCTCGCGTCGGTCACGGCTCGCAGCGAAACGCCGCGAGCGTTCAGGGTGGGTGCCGCCGCGAGTCGCTCCGCGTCGCGAGTGGATGACACGGCCGACATCCTATCTCAGGTCCGAACGGATCGACGATCTCTCAGGCTACACCGATTCGACAGTGCACGGTGTTGCACAAACAGTCCGACATGTCGGCACGGCGATCCACGGCTGGTCGGGATCGACGAAGTCGCCGGAGACCCGTGCTCCGCGCCGATAGAAGCGGACCTTAGTGCCTCGCGATCGTCGCCGAGATCGCCTCCTTCGCACCGCGCGGCGCCCCAACATTGGGTGGGTTCCGTGTGTTGATCAAGGACCCGATAGGGGTGTCGAGCGCGATCACTGCCTGTTGTCGATGAGGATCGTGGCGAGTTGGGAGACTGGCGGCTGCACGACCTCCGCGAAGACCGGCAAGAACGATCTGCATCGAAGCCTGGCTCGTTGAACCGTTCGCGAACCACGAAACGAACTCCGGATATGGTGCGAGCGGGTCGTGTCCGTCGAGTGGTTCGCGCGATCGTATGTCTGTCCGGTATTCGGACAATATGTGTTTCGGGTCGCGACGGTCAGGTGTCAAACCGCGCTGATAGGACCGGCACATTCGAAGGCGATCGTTCCGTCGCTCGGGCAAAGTGAGGTGTCAGATGGCGAAGGCATGCAGGACGCGGAGGGTACTCGGGCGCCGGTCAGCGGCGCGGGCAAGCGGCAGCGGGGCGCGATCCAGGCGTTGTGGCCCGAGCGGAGCGCGCACCGGAGCGCCGCACACGCGGAGACCCGAGCACGACGCCAGGCACCCGGTCCACGTCACGATCCGTGTCGCGGTCGATATCGATCACCTGCGCAAGCGCGACATCTTCAGGGCGTTCCGCGCCGCGACGCTCGTGACTGCGCGGCGCGAGGACTTTCATATCGTTCACATGAGCATCCAGGGAGACCGCGCTCATCTCATCGTCGAAGCGGAGCACAAGCTCGCGCTGTCGCGGGGGATGCAGGGATTCCAGGTCTCGGCTGCCAAGCGCATCAACGCGGCGATCGGGAACCGCACCGGCCAGCGTCGAGCCGGCGCCGTGTTCCCGCAGCGCTATCACGCGCGCGCACTGACCTCACCGTGCGCGGTGCGTGGCGCGATCGTCTACGTCTTGAACAGCTGGCGCTTGCACGGCGAGGATCTCGCGCCGTCGCTCAGGACGTGGAGGGTCGATCCGTACTCGACCGGCGTCTACTTCCCGGACTGGAAGGAGCTCGAGGGTTCACCGTTCCTGTACCGGCCCCCCGCCGGCTATCAGCCCTTCTTCGTATGGCGGCCTCGAACATGGCTGCTTGGTGAAGGTTGGCTGGCTCGGCACGGACGCATCTCGACGCACGAGCTCCCAATTCTGAACTGACGTCCGTTCGAACACACCGAGCTGGTCGTACGTCGCAGAAACGGAGCTCGCGAGCGCTTCGTGCAGCGGCGCGGCCGACGTGCTGCGAACTGTGCCGCGGTCGTGCATGCCGCGACGTCAACCGTCCGGCGTGCCGCAACGATGGCATACAACGAGGCCTCGTCGGCGTAGCTGGCACAGATCGTTGGCAACCCGCGGTCGTGCGCTAGCATCCGAGGCCTCGTGCCCGAGTCTGCGTCCTCTGTCACTGGTGTGATCCATCGGTTCGTCGCGGCTCGCGCGCTCAACACGTTCGGTCGCGCGGTGATCAGCGCGACGGTGTTCTGGGAGCTCTACGAGCGGACCGGGAACACACTGGTGCTCGCCGGGGTCGGGCTGGTCCAGGTCATCCCGGTGATCCTCCTGTTCGTTCAATCGGGAGATCTGGTCGATCGCTCGGATCGGCGCCGCCTCGCCACGGCGGCGGCCACGTTGACGGGCGTGGTCGGCATCGGCCTCGCGCTGGCCTCCACGTATGAGGCCCCGATCGCGGTGTATCTGTTCTTGTTGCTCGCGCTCGGGTGTTGCACCTCGGTGCACGCACCGGCCGCATCGTCTTTGCTGCCGATGATCTTGCCGCGCGGCGAGCTGGTGCGCGCGAACCGGATCCTGTCGAGCTTCTCGGAGCTGTCGCAGATCGGTGGGCCGGCGCTGGCTGGGCTTGCGCTCGCGGTGGTCGGTCCGGGGTGGGTGTACGCGTTCGTCGCGTTCACGGGGCTGGTAGCGGGTGCGCTGTATCGATCTCTGCCGCCGCCGCGCGCGGTCGTGGCGACCACGGACAATTCTCGCCGCGACTGGCGCCTCGGGTTGCGCTTCATCTTCCGCTCGCCGCTGCTGCTGCCTGCCCTGACGCTCGATATGTTCGCGGTGCTGTTCGCCGGGGTCACCGCGCTGTTGCCGGTGATCGCGACCGATGTCCTGAGCGTCGGACCGATCGGATACGGCATCCTGCGCGGTGCGCAGTCGGCGGGCGCGGTCGCGATGGCAGTGATCGGAGGACGGTTGCCGCCCTGGAAGCGCCCGGGACGGGTGCTGCTGATCGTCGTCGCGCTGTTCGGTCTGGCCACGATCGGCGTGGGGCTGTCGACCTCCACACCGTTGACCATCGGGCTGCTCGTGGTCTGCGGCGCGCTCGACAACATCAGCGTGGTGATCCGACTGACGCTCGAGCAGCTGGTGGTCCCGGACGCGATCCGCGGTCGGGTCGGTGCGGTGCACTTCGTGTTCATCGGGATGTCGAACGAGCTGGGCGCCGCGGAGTCAGGGCTCGCGTCAGACGTGCTCGGGGTCGTCCCGGCGATCGTGGCGGGCGGCGCGCTGGCCGTGATCGTCGTGGGGGCGGTCGCGGTGAAGTGGCCGGCGCTCGCGCAGATGCCGCCGCTGGCGGAGTTACGTCCGCCGGACGAAGTCGAGCCGGCCACGGCGTAGATGCCCGGCGCGATCTGTGCCGCGAATCAGCGGGCGCGGATGCGGTGTACGTGTGCGCGCGCGATCCGCTCGGGGCGCGGTTCGCCGCGTGGCCGGGTCGCGAGCGCGAACGCGGCGCACGCGAGTGGGATCACCACGATCTGCACGGCGAGCAGGGCGAACAGCAGGACGTCGTAGACGCGCTTCGCTTCGAGCTCGACGATCCGTCCGCCGCAATCGTGTCCATGCGTGCTCAGCGCGAGCCCGAACATCGCACCGCCGACGCTGATCAACGACCACAGCAGAGCGTGGCGGAGTTTCGGCCGGCGCCACGCGAGCAGGCCGGGCGCCAGCATGGCCGCGAGCCACACCAGATGGAACGGGACGTTGGCGACCGGGACGGACTCGAGCGGGAGTAGCGGCGCGGACGCCGACTGGACGCCGGGTACGTCGCGCACGGGGTGCCAGATCTCCGCCCCTGGAAGTGCGCCGACGACCAGCAGGGCGAGCCCGAGCGCCAGCGAGATGAGGCAGAACCCCCGCAGCATCAAGCGCTTGGCGCGTTCGGTGGGCATGGTTCGTAGCATAGCCGCTGGCGGAGCCGGGTGATGGCGGAGATGCGCAGGGACCTGGCACGCCGCGGCCGTCCATCGTGCTGGACGCCGAGCTAGTGGATCCGCGCGACGATGGTTCGCTCGCGCAGGATCTCCGCCTCGATCTCCGCGAGCTCCGCGGCGCGGGCGCGCCAGGTCTGCGGGGCGGCACCGCGCGCGAGAGACAGGAACGTATCGCGGTGGCGGATCTCGGCGGTCGCGAGGCCGGCGTACAGGTCGCGCGCGCGCGGGTCGGAGAGCGCGGCGGCGAGGAGCGCCAGGCGCTCGGCGGAGCGCCCCTCGATCACGGCGAACACGAGCAAGCGGTCGAGCAGCCGCTCGGGCTCGCGGTTGCGGATGTGCGTGCGCAGCGCGGCGGCGTAGTCGTCGCCGTGATCGTAGCTCGCGGCCTGGCCGCGGCGGGACATCAGCTGCGCGACCTGCACGACATGCCGGGTCTCGTCGTGGGCGAGGCGCGCCATCGCGTCGACGAGATCGCTGCGCTCGGGATAACTACGGATCAGCGACAGCGCGGACTGCGCGGCCTTGCGCTCGCAGTGCAGGTGATCGGCGTGGACGGCGTCGAGGTCATCGAGCGCGACCTCGATCCAGCGCGGATCGGTGGGGACCAGAGGCAGCGCATCGCCGAGCTGAGGAACGACTTCGAGCATCGCGTCGGACGAACGATGCTACATTCGTGCTCGTACGTGAAGAAGGCGGACCGAGCTTCCCACGCGTTTGCGAGCGAGTGCCTCGAGGGGTTGCGGCGCGCGCAGGCGCTGCGCCCCGAGATCATCGCGACCTCCCCGAGGACGGTCGAGCACACGCTCGCGCGATACAACCAGCTGCTGACCGCGGCGAGCGCGAGCAACGCGCTCGCGGGCCTGATGTCCGAGGTCCATCCCGAGGAGGTGATCCGCGACGCGGCGCGCGAGTGCGAGCAGGAAGTCTCGCGCTTCTACTCGGATCTCGCGCTGGATCGCGAGATGTACGACGCGCTCTCGGCGGTCGACGTGTCCGGCACAGATCCGGACACCCAGCGCTTCGTCGCCCACACGCTGCGCGACTATCGCCGCGCCGGGGTCGACAAGAGCCCCGAGGTGCGAGCGCGGCTCAAGCAGATCGACGAGGAGCTGACCCGACTGGGCCAGCAGTTCTCGAAGAACATCTCGGAGGATGTCCGCTCGATCGAGGCGGACCCGTCGCGGCTGTCCGGCCTGCCGGACGACTTCATCTCTGCCCACCCGGTGGGGCCGAACGGCAAGGTCGCGATCACGACGGACTACCCCGACTACAACCCGTTCATGACCTACGCGAACGACGACGGGCTCCGCCGGGAGCTCTACGTCGCGTTCCGGAGTCGCGGCGATCAGCGCAACGAGGCAGTGCTGCGCGACATCCTCAAGCTGCGCGCGGAGAAGGCATCTCTGCTCGGGTTCGCGGACTGGGCGGACTACGTCACCGCGGACAAGATGATCGGCAGCGGAGATCGCGCGGCGGAGTTCATCGAGAAGGTCTGGAAGCTGGCCTCGCCGCGTGCGCGCGCGGACTACGACGAGCTACTGCGCAAGCTGAACCAGCTCGATCCAGGGGCGACCGCGGTCGCGGACTGGCAGAAGGTCTGGCTCGAGAACCTGGTCAAGAAAGAGGTCTACGAGGTCGATTCGGGCGAGGTCCGCCAGTACTTCCCGTACGAGCGGGTGCTCGCGGGGCTGCTCGACATCACGGCGGAGATCTTCGAGCTCCGCTACGTACCGGTCGCCGACGCGGCGCGCTGGCACGCCAGCATCCTCGTCTACGACGTCGTCCGCGGTGACGCGACGCTCGGCCGGATCTACCTCGACATGCACCCGCGCGAGGGCAAGTACAAGCACGCGGCACAGTTCCCGCTCAAGGACGGCGTTCGCGGCGCGCAGCTCCCGGAGGGGGTGCTGGTCTGTAACTTCCCGGATCCACGCACGGGCGGCGGCCCGGCACTGATGGAGCACGACGACGTCGTCACGATGTTCCACGAGTTCGGCCACCTGATGCACCACGTGCTGGGCGGTCACCAGCGCTGGATCACCCAGAGCGGCGTGGCGACCGAGTGGGACTTCGTCGAGGCGCCGTCGCAGATGTTCGAGGAGTGGGCGTGGAGCTACGACACGCTGTCGCGGTTCGCCCGCCATCACGAGACCGGGGCGGTGATTCCGCGGGCGCTGGTCGACAAGATGCGGCGCGCGGACAAGTTCGGCCTGGGCACGGCGACGGTGCAGCAGATCTTCTACGCCGCGATCTCGCTTGGGTTTCACCGCGCAGATCCGGAGCAGCTCGATCAGCTGGCAGAGATCCAGCGGCTGCAGAAGCACTACACGCCGTTCGCGTACGTCCCGGGCACGCGGTTCCACGCCTCGTTCGGCCACCTCGTGGGATACTCGGCGATGTACTACACGTACCAGTGGTCGCTGGTGATCGCGAAGGACCTGCTCACGCCGTTCGAGGCGAGTGGTCTGATGGCGCGCGACGTGACGTTCGCGTACCGAGACAAGGTGCTGGTGCCGGGCGGTAGCCGCGACGCGGCAGAGTTGGTGCGCGCGTTCCTCGGCCGCGACTACGACTTCGCGGCCTTCGAGCGATTCCTGCTCGACTGACGGGGCGCGCGGGTCGCGCGAAGACCTGCGCGCGCGAGACGGCAGAGATCCGAGTCGAGCTCGATGCGCGACCGGCATCCGTGAAAGCAGATGCTCTGCTTTGGCCGAGGCGGCTTCGTGGGCGCGCTCGTCGCGCATTCACAACAAGTTTGTCGACGGCACCCGGATCTGCGTGCGCTCGAATGTCGCCGCGTTATCGAAATTGTCGTCGATCCATTACGACTGACAGATCTGTCAAAAACGCGCGTTTCCATGACAAACGGCGCGTTTGCTCGCTTTCGCGCGATTTCGAGATCCTCTAGAACGAGCGAACACAAGAATCCCAACTGGAGATTTTCAGATGAAGAAGCTCTCGATCGCGTTCATGGCCGCTGTCTCGCTCCTCTCGTTCGCTGGCTGCAAGAAGAAGGCGGGCAACGACGCCGCCGCGGCCATCGCGAAGCTGACCGAGTTCAAGGACGCGATGTGCAAGTGCTCGGACAAGGCCTGCGCGGAGAAGGTCCAGGCGGACATGCAGAAGTGGGCCGCCGAGATGTCGTCGAAGAAGGAGAGCGCCAAGCCCTCCGAGGCCGACATGCAGAAGTCGCAGGCGGTCACCGAGGAGCTGACCAAGTGCACGATGAAGGCGATGGGCGTGGGCGCCGAGGCTCCGGCGGCTGGCTCGGCTGAGGCCCCGGCGGCTGGCTCGGCCGAGGCCCCGGCGGCGGGCTCGGCGGATGGTGCGGCGGCGGCTCCGGCCGCGGGTGGCGCGGCTGCGGCCGACCTCCCGGCCGAGTGCAACGACTACAAGGGCATGATCGAGAAGCTCGCGAACTGTGACAAGATGCCCCAGGCGTCGCGCGACGCGCTGAAGCAGGCGTTCGACCAGGCGTCGACCGCGTGGGCGAGCGTGCCGGCCGACGGCAAGGCCGCGCTGGCCTCGGGCTGCAAGGCGGCCGCGGACGGTCTGAAGCAGACCGCTGCCTCGGTCTGCGGCTGGTAAGTTCTTCTCAGCCAACGGCTGTGCAGCAGCCCGCTTCCTCTGGAGGCGGGCTGTTGTCGTTCCGGACTACACTGCCGCGATGAAACAGATCCTGTTCCTCGCGCTGCTCGTGTCGGTCGCGGCATGCAAGAAGTCCGAGTCGAGCGGCCCGTCGTGCGCCGACGCGATCAACAAGGGCGTCGACAACATGGCGAAGGGACCGGCGAACGCGGCGGCAGTCACCGGCAGGCTCAAGTCGGTGTTGATCCGCCGCTGCACCGAGGACAAATGGCCGGCAGAGGTCATCTCCTGCTACACGACCGTCTCGGACATGCAGGGGATGCGCAAGTGTCGAGCGCGGCTCGATCCGGCGCTGAACGAGAAGCTCATGAACGAGATCCGCGCCGTGATGATGGGCGGCGCGAACCAGGCGGGCGCGCCGGGTCATGCGGCGCCGAGGATTCCGGAGGGTATCTCTCCGCCGATCTCGGACGTCAGCGGAGGCGGCGGCGCCACGGCCCCGGCGGGCTCCGGCGCGACGGACGGCAGCGCGGCCCCGGGCGGTGCGCATGCTGCACCCGGCGGCTCGGTCGAAGCGCCGGCCGGCTCGGCCGCGGCGCACTGATCGCGCTCACCGGCGCGTCAGATCGCGCGTGATGTTCTTCTGGTGCGCCTCGAGCGTGCCGCCGCCGATCTCGATCAGCTTGGCGTCGCGCAGGAATTGCTCGACCCGGTACTCGGTGCAGTAGCCATATCCGCCGAGCACCTGGACCGCGGCATCGGCGACCTCCTTGGCCGCGGTCGCCGCGAACAGCTTGGCGGCATCCGTGCCAAGCCGGCTGCGCTGCTGCGGCCCGACGCTCGCCGCGACGTTGTAGACCAGCGCGCGCATCGCCTCGACCTTGGCGTAGCTCTCGGCGATGTAGCGCTGGATCTGGCCGTGCTCGGCGAGCGGCTTGCCGAAACTCCGCCGCTCGGTTGCATAGGTGACCATCGCATCGAGGCAGCGGCGCGCCATCCCGAGGCTCATCGCGGCGAGTCCGAGCCGCTCGATCTCGAGGTTGCGCATCATGTTGGTGATCCCGCCGCCCTCGTGTCCGAGCAGGTTCTCGGCAGGGATCCGGCAGTCTTCGAAGATCAGCTCGGCCATCGTCGACGCGCGCATCCCCATCTTGGGGATCTTCGGGCTGACCGAGAATCCGGGGTACCCGCGCTCGACGACGAACGTGGTGATCCGGTCGGCGAGCTTGGCGTAGACCAGGAACACCTCGGCCTCGCACGCGTTGGTGATGAACGTCTTTCGCCCGTTCAGCACGTAGCCATCGCCGTCCTTGCGCGCGGTGGTCTGCATGCCGAGCACGTCGGTGCCGACCGCGGGCTCGGTCATGCCCATCGCGCCGACCATCGCGCCGGACAGCGTCTTGCCGAGGTAGCGCGCGCGCTGCGCCGGGTTGCCGGCCCAGTAGAAGTTGTTGACGAACAGGAGGGCGTGCGCGAGGTACCCGAGTGTGAATCCGGGATCTGCGTAGGCGAGCTCGTCGTGCACGATGCACGAGGCGGTGGCGTCCATGCCGGCGCCGCCATCGGCCTCCGGGATCGTGACGCCGATCAGCCCGAGCTCGCCGAGCTCGCGTAGCAGGTGGATGTTGAACGTCTGCGACTCGTCGTGCTCCATCGCCTGCGGTTCGACTCGGTTCTGGACGAACTGTCGGACCGTCTGGCGCAGGAGCTCGTGCTCGTCGGACGTAGAGGGAGGAGCAACGAGGGCGACCATGGCTGAGGCTTACCCTATGGCCGTTGACTGGCGAGGACTGGACCCGAGCGTGGCATTTCGGACCGACCGACCAGACGGTCGGTCCGCTTCCGGTACAGTGCGCTGGTGCCAGGCCTCGACAGATGGACCTCAGGACACCCCGCTGTGCTGGTCGCGAACCCCACCGCACAGAGCGGCAAAGTCGCAGAATGGATCCGCACAGCGCGCGCGTTGCTCGACGAGGCACAGATCGCACACCGCTTCGTGCCCACCGAGCCAGAGGGGCGCACGATCGATCGCGTGCGTGAGGTGATCGATGAGGGCGCGCGCGTCGTCATCTACATGGGCGGCGACGGGACGTTCGCCGAGGTCGCGAAGGGCATCTTTGCCTCGCAACACGCGGCGAGCTGCGCGATGGGCATGTTGCCGACCGGGACGGCCAACGACCAGGGCAAGTCGTTCGGGCTCGACGCCGGGCCGGGCTCGCTCGAGCGCAACGTGGCGGTGATCGCGGCGGGCGAGACGGTCGGCTGCGATGTCGGCCGGCTCGCCATCGAGCGCAGCGCGCGGACGATCCATCGCGACCTGTTCTTCGATTCGTTCAGCATCGGGCTCGGCGCGGCGAGCCTCGAGACCCGCAACCGCGACCGCGAGCGGGTCGGCCGGATCCCCGGGCTCGGTGCGATCTATCGCGACCAGCTGGTCTACGCCGGCGCGGTGCTCCAGCGCCTGGTCGAGAGCTACGTGGTCGACATCAAGTTCGAGCTCGAGGCGGTGATCGATGGCGTCGTGCACGTGTTCGACGGCCTGCTCGACGTGATCGTCAAGAACACCAAGATCTTCGGCGGAGAATGGATCTTCGATCCCGCGACCGAGTCCGATGACGGCCGGTTCGAGCTGGTCCCGGTCGCCGGACGGCGCGACTTCGGGGCCAAGTTGATCGGCGGTCTGCGGAGGAGCCCGGTGGGCGTGGACGATCTCGCGGCGATCGGCATCGAGCACGCGACGCCGGTGGCCGGCTCGACGTTCGAGCTGATCGTCCGCACGGCGGGTGGCACGCTGCCGGCCGCGCAGTGTGATGGCGAGGAGCTGCCGGCCGGCGAGCGCTACCGGATCGATGTCGAGCCGCGCGCGCTGCGCCTGATCGTGCCGCGGGATCACGTCGATCCGTCGCACACCGAGCGCGCGGCCGGCGAGTCGTGAGCTGTCAGTCGTAGTACGGCGAGGTCGCGGCGTCGATCCGCGCGAGCAGGTCCTCGGTCAGCGCGCGATCGATCGGGCCGAGGTCGGCAGCGTCGCCGCGATCTCTGCCCGCGCCCCGGCCAGGGCGAGATAGGCCTCGATCCCGTGGGCGCGCTCGAGCGCGTCCACCACCAGCCGGCGGGTCGCGTAACTCCGCACCCCATCGAGGTTCACGAGGATGTTGCGGGCATCGGCAGAGATCGCCGCGCGCACGTCCGGGTCTCCGACCGGCCGCCGGTTCAGGCCGGCTGGGGCGATGTAGAGCTCGCGGAACACCAGGGCGGTGATCGCGTCCGCGTTCGGGCCGATGCGCGGGTCGTGCGCGAGCTCGTCCGGATCGATCCGGGTCGGTCTCGTCGCCGATCGGCGTGTCGCTGTACGCCGTGATGATCTGCTCGAAATGTCCGCCGTCGCTCGAGGCGTGGAAGTCCTGGCCGAACGACAGCTCGGTCTCGAGCCTCGTCGCCCCGGCGCCGCCAGCGAACCAGTCGGCGACCGCGCTGAACCGGTTGATCCCGGCGGCGGGATCGAGCAGCACGTAGTTGCCGGAGCCGGGCAGGGCGTGGAACTGGCCGCTCTGGACGATCGGGAACGCGTCGATGATCAGGTCGGGTTGCGAGGCAAACTCACGCTGCGTGGCGGCGCCGTCGCCGAGTGGCAAATTCCGATCGGAGCCGCGCGGCGCGCGCTGATATAACCCTCGACGTGAGACCGCTCGCGCTCGTGTTCTTCGCCGCGTGCTGGCCGAGCTCTACGCCGCCGGCCGCCCCGCCTGTGCCGACGGCAGAGATCGCGAGTCGGTCAAAGCGCGGGTGCAGCGACGCCGCAGCGGGGCTCGAGCGTGGCACGCGTGGTATCCGTCCGCCGGAGGAGCCAGTGCTCGGCGCGATGCGCGCGCGGTGCCTGGAGGATGACTGGCCGAACGACGCGATCGCCTGCTTCAGCTCGATGGACGAGAGCGATCTCGGCCGCTGCGCGATGCTGCTGCCGGCCGAGTCGCGCGACCGGATGTTCGAGACGCTCGGAGGCGGAGTTCAGGACCGGACCTCGGTCGCGATCGCGCTCGCGAAGCTATCGGCGCTCCACGTGGGGATCCCCGAGTGCGACCTGTTCGTGACCGCCGTGGCCAACGCGATGTCCTGCGAGCGCATGGCGATCGAGGCGCGCGCTCAGCTCGGCTCCGAGACGGCAGACTTCTGGTCGCTGCCGACCACCGGGCTCCCCGCTGACGCCGAGCGGCGGATGGCCGAGGTATGTGCCAGATCGCGCGCCTCGCTCGAGCAGCAGGTCCTCGACGCGGGTTGCATGCCCTGAGCGTTTGGCACATCCTGCGCCCATCTAAGGAGGAACGGTCATGGCTGACGTCTACATCTACGACGCACTTCGCACGCCCCGCGGCCGCGGCAAGGCCGGCAAGGGTGGCCTCTCGAACCACCACCCGCAGGAGCTGCTGGCGCAGACCCTGAATCACATGGCCGCCCGCAAGCAGCTCGACAAGAGCCTCGTCGAGGACATGACGATCGGCTGTGTCACCCAGGTCAAGGAGCAGGGCGCCTGCATCGCGCGCAACGCGCTGATCGCCGCGGACTGGCCGGAGGACGTCACCGGCGCCACCGTGAACCGCTTCTGTGGCTCGGGCCTCGAGGCGGTCAACATGATCGCCGGCAAGATCGGTGCCGGCTTCATCGATGGCGGCATCGGCGGCGGCGTCGAGTCGATGTCGCGCGTGCCGATGGGCTCGGACGGCGCGATGATCGACGGGCTCAACGAGAAGCTGCGCAAGCGGCTGTTCATGGTGCCGCAGGGGATCTCTGCCGACCTGATCG
>JBQCJR010001018.1:0-2276 GCA_051952595.1 Kofleriaceae bacterium | reverse complement strand
CGGGCGCGGCCGATCTACCGCGGCGCGGCGCCGCGCGTTGCCGATCTCTCGTGGATCGACGCCGGTCCACGCGGCGAGCTTGGCGAACGCGAGCGCGCGATCCGCCGGGGCCAGTCCGCGGATCTCCGATCCGTGATCGCCGCGGGCCTGGGTCAGCAGCAGCGAGTCGGTGGCGGCGCCGAGCTGGTAGGCGCCGGCGGTCCACGGATCCCACTCGCCGTAGACGAACAGCCAGCGCTCGCCCTGCTGCACGAACGCGTCGATGTCGCGCATCGCCGCGCCGCCGTCGTACGCCGGGAGCGCGGTCGGGTAGATCCCGGCGTAGTCGGCGTCCGAGTACATCAGGTAGTCCTCGAGGTACGCCGCCCCGCCCGCCGGCGCGCCGAGCTGCGCGGCGGCCTGGTAGTAGTAGGCGTCGAACAGCCCGATCGAGGTGTCGTCGTTGTCCGAGACCGGCGAGATCTGATCGAGGAACCGCCACAGCTCGAGGTCGCTGGCGGCCGGCCGCGGCACCGACGCACACGCCTCGATGCCGTAGTACTGCCAGAACGACCACTCGAGGCTGACGATCGCGCTCTCGAGCGCCGGGTCGAGCGCGACCCGGGTGTACTGGTAGCCCTGCTGGGTCGCTTGCGCCTCGGCGATCTCTCGCAGCTCGGCGCGGCGGTTCTGCAGCATCTCGGTGGCGACCGCACGCACCGCGGCGCGGCAGTCCGAGGGCCCCACCGCGTCGAGGAACACCGCGTAGCGAGGATCCCCGACCTCGAACGAGAGCGGCGCGACGTACGGCACCGTGCCCTCGACGTCGTCCGGATAGAACCGGCGGTGGTAGGTCGCGGTCATCCCGCCCTTCGACGCGCCGGTGGTCACGAACGCGCCCGGATAGATCGTGCGCAGCGCCGCGATGATGTGGTGCTGGTCGTCCGCCATCTGGCGGATCGTGAGCTTCGACCAGTCCGCCGGGTCGGGCCGCGACTGGCCGAAGAACCGGTGCTCGATCGAGATCTGGTTGGCGTCGAGCAGCTGGGTCAGCTCGTCGGGGTAGTCCTGGTAGAAGTCCCAGTAGCCCGAGGTCAACGCGATCATCGGCGCCGCGCCGTCGTGGTGGAGCAGCGAGACCCGCTGCTGGAACGTCTGACCTCCCGGATCCTCGTGATCGACCGGCTGGGTGAACCAGGCCACGAAGTAGCGCATGCCCGGGGTGGACGTCGGCTCCTCGGCGGCGGTCACCCCGTCGAGCGCGCGCAGCCGCGCGAGCACCTCGTCGCCGCTCGGCCCCACGGGCGCCGGCCCGTCGTCGCCACACGCAGCGAGCACCACACAGGCGGCCAGGAACGGGCGCAACATTCGGCGAGGTTCGCACGTCGGGCGACCACCGTGGTGGGTTCCCTTGCCATCCTGCGGAGTTCCAGGGTAGGCATTCGCTCCTCATGGCGCTGTCAGTCGGAATCGTCGGCCTACCGAACGTGGGCAAGAGCACGGTGTTCAACGCCCTCACCGCCGGCAAGGCAGAGGCGGCCAATTACCCGTTCTGCACGATCGATCCCAACGTCGGCGTCGTGCCGGTCCCGGATCCGCGGCTGCTGCGGATCCAGAAGCACATCCAGACCCAGAAGGTGCTGCCGGCGATCGTCGAGATCGTCGACATCGCGGGGCTGGTCAAGGGCGCGTCCCAGGGCGAGGGCCTCGGCAACAAGTTCCTCGCCAACATCCGCGAGACCAACGCGGTGCTCATGATGGTGCGCTGCTTCGACGATCCGAACGTGATCCACGTCAGCGGCTCGGTCGATCCGATGCGCGACATCGACGTGATCGAGCTCGAGCTGGCGCTCTCGGACGTGGACACCGCCGAGAAGCGGCTCAAGAAGGCGCAGGGCGCGGCCAAGACCGGCAGCAAGGAAGGCAAGGCCGAGCTCGCGCTGGTCGAGAAGGTCTACAACCACCTCCAGACCGGCAAGCCGGCGCGGTCGCTCGTGCTCACCGACGACGAGCGCAAGGTGGTCGCCGGGTTCGGCCTGATGACCGCCAAGCCGGTGCTGTACTGCTGCAACGTCGGCGAGGGCGACCTGCCGAACGGCAACGCGTGGAGCGATCAGGTCGCCGAGCGCGCGGCCCGGGAGGGTGCCGGCGTGGTGATCCTGTGCGGCAAGGTCGAGTCCGAGCTCGCCGAGCTCGCCGAGGCGGATCGCGGCGAGCTGCTCGCCTCGTACGGCCTCACCGAGCCCGCGCTCGCGACGCTCGCTCGCGAGTGCTACCGCCTGCTCGGCCTCCAGTCG
>JBQCJR010001017.1:0-4443 GCA_051952595.1 Kofleriaceae bacterium | reverse complement strand
TTCGTTTTCGCCGCGACATTCTCGCGCACGATCGTTCACCGACGGAGGTGTTGGCGCCCGACGTGTCCCCGATCGTCCCCCGACGGAGGTGTTGGTGCCCGACGTGTCCCCGATCGAGCCAGCGTCGCTTTGTCTAGTGACCAGCGAAGCAAGGAAACACACGCCAATGACTGTCGTTGTTGCGATTTCGCGGAGTTCCCCGCCACCGTTCGAGCTTGAGCTCCAAGAGCTCGCGCGCACGTTCCACCTGGCCCGCGTTCGCGAGCCGGACCTTCGGAATGGCCGAGAGTCGCACAAAGCGGCCATTCGCTGGAACTCGCCTGAGTGATTCCGCGCCGTTGCGCGCGTAGAACGCGCGCCGGCTCACGGGCTTGAATGGCCGCTTTGCTGCAGCCACGCCGCGTGCGCCTGAGGCCGCTCCCCTCGATCGCGGATGCAGGCTCGCCTGACGTTCCCAGAAGCCGCGTAGAGCGCATGAGCGCTCCGCAGGCAGCACGATGCCCTGGCTGGCCGCACGTCGCGCCAGCGCGCGCGTGGAGCGCGTTGACGGGCCGCGCGCGCGGCCGTCCCTTTCTCGCCGCGGTCATCGCTGCGGGGGCGCGCGGCGGGGCCACCTCGCTGGCAGGGAAGCCACCCCCCGGGGGAGGGGCCGATCTTCGTTGGAGACCCGCGGCGTTCAGGGGAGCCCGGTGGGCATTCCGAACGGGTCAATTTTCGGAAATCGAACACCTCGATGCCGGAAAATCGAACACCTCGGGGCGAGGTGCCCGAAAAGGGGCGCTCGAAGGGCTGCTGTTCACTTTTGAGCTGCAAGTGGGTTTCGGGCGGTCAGCAGGGCAGCTCGCGGACCGCGCGGACCAGGTCCTCGTCGCTCGGGTGAGAGTAGATCGACGTGGTCACGATCGACTTGTGGCGAGCGAACCGCTGGGTGAGCTTGATGTCCTTCGTGGCCCGGTAGAGGTTCGTGCAGGCCGTGTGGCGGAGGGCGTGGAACGACAGCCGGCGGTCCAGCCCGGCGCGGGCCTGCCAGACCCCGAAAGCATGCCGGAGCTGGCGGGCCGACAGCCGGCGGCCGAGCCGGCTGATGAACAGCGGTGCGTCCGGCGCCAGGCTCTCGCCCTGCTGCTGCTTCCAGGCTCGGAACTTCTGGAGCTTGGCCCGGGAGAGATCGGGCAGAACGACCTCCTGCACGGCCGGCTCGGCGGAGCTCCGCTTGAACACGCGCAGCCGCACTCGTCGCTTCGTGATCCCGTCGGTGTCGTAGACGTCGCTGAGGTCCAGCGCGAGCAGCTCGTGCTCGCGGAGGCCTGTGCCGAGCGCGACGCTGATGATCACGTGATCCCGGAACCCGGCGCGGTGCTCGCCGGACACCTTGAGCAGGCGCTTGCGCTCGAGCTCGGTGAACGTGCGTGGTGGATGGGCGAGCGCGTAGGAGTAGGCGGTCATTGTCGGTCCTCCTCGGAATGGGGCACGACCGATACATGCGTGCAGTCGCCGCAAACGCAAGGAACGCGGCGATTCGAAGCGAGCTGATGTCGTGACCCACGTCGTCGTCAAGCAGACGGAATCGGACCTGGTGAAGTGGCTCTCGACGGAGGCGGGGTTCATCAGCGGCGTGATGCGGTTCGAGGACGCGCCCATCACGCTTGAGCCGTATCAGCTCGCGTTCCTGAACAACCGCTCGCGGTTTCGCTGGGTGACCAAGAGCCGGCAGGTCGGCTACTCGTTCGTGTGCGCGCTGGAGGCGCTCGCGCGCTGTCACCTGCGAGACGGCCACACCACGGTGTTCGTCTCGTTCAACCAGTCCGATGCGATCGAGAAGATCCTCCTCGCGCGACAGGCCTTCGAGGAGATGCCGACCGTCTACCAGAAGCGACTGGTGACGGACGCCAAGACCGAGCTCGCGTTTGAGAGCAACGGGACGGGGCGCCGGCTGTCGCGCATCATCTCGGTGCCGTCGAAAGCGCCCCGCGGGAAGAAGGGCGACATCCTACTCGACGAGCTCGCCCATCTCGTCAACGACCGAGAGGTCTACACGGGCTCGACCGCGCTCATCCTGCGCTCGAATGGCCAGCTCACGGGATGCAGCACGCCGCTCGGGCGCCGCGGCATCTTCTGGGAGATCGCGAGCCAGGAGCTGCGACCCTACCCGCACCATTCCCGGCAGGAGGTGCCGTGGTGGTTGTGCTCGTTCTTCTGCAACGATGTGAAGCGTGCTGCGGTCGAGGCACCGTCGATGCCCACCGAAGAGCGCGTCGCGAGGTTCGGTCGACCGGCGCTGATCGAGCAGTTCGACTCGCTGCTAATCGACGACTTCCAGCAGGAGTTCGAGGATCGCTTCGTCGACGAGAGCTTCAGCTTCTACAGTTACGAGCTGATCTTGCCCTGCTGCGTCGAGGACCTCGTCCTGTGCGACGACTTCTCGGACGTCGGCCGGCCGGAGGGACGACTCGTCGCCGGCTTCGACGTCGGGCGGACGCGGGATCGCTCCGAGCTCGCGCTGTTCGACGATCGAGGAGGGCGTAAGGTGTGCCGGCTCCTTCGCCGCTACGACAAGGTGCGGTTCGGGGACCAGGAGGCAGATCTGCGCCGGATGCTCAATACGTTGCCGATCGCTCGGCTGTCGATCGACCGGAGCGGCATCGGCATGAACCTCGCCGAGAACCTCGAGCTGGACTTCCCCCAGGTCGTCGGCGAGAACTTCACGAACGATTCGAAAGAGCGTTGGGCGACGGACCTCAAGATCTTGTTCCAACGTCGCGACATCGAGTTGCCTCGCGATCGCGAGCTGATCGCCCAGACGCACTCGATCAAGCGTCGCGTGCTGCCCTCGGGAAAGGTGACCTTCGATGCTGAACGGACCGAGCGCGGCGGCCACGCCGATCGGTTCTGGGCGATCGCGCTTGCGTGCCAGATGGAACGCGGTGGGGCACCTTCTCGAGGTACGGAGATTGGGGCTCGGGTCATTGGCTAGAGCCTCTCGCCGATCTTCGTTCATCAATGGTGCCGGGCTGACGGCGGTCAAGGAGAGCGAGTCGCACGCAAGGATCGATCTACGAGCGCCACGATAGTGGGATCGTCGGGATTCGTCGGTCTCCACCCTTCTGGTAGCTGCGCGTTGAGGAACTCGCGAAGGGCCGTACTCGTGGCGTCCTCCTCAAGGTAGTCCTCAAGTTCAGTATGCCACCGAGCGGTCGCACCGGCGACCTCTGAGCGGGTCGTTTCATCGAGTGGATTGGTCCAGCCGAGCGGCAGGACTGTCAGCAGCTCCCGGGCGAGCAGGTCTCGTGCAGTCTTCGCGATCGACTTGGCGCTCATCGACTCGTCGATGAGCAATCGTCGGATTTGCGCAGCAGCGACGTCTTCGGAGCCGAGTTCATTCGCCAGGTCCAGGAGTGAGACTCCGATACGTCCTGCAGCGTACTGCGTGACGTTCGAAAATCCGCGCTGTCGCACTCGCTCCTGAATGCGCGCACGCCAGTCGCCCGACCAGGTCTTCTCGAACGACATCGTCAACCTCCGACACAGAATGCAGTGGAATAGGTCCCCCGCGAGAGCACTGGCTGCAACCGCGCCGCGTTTATGCATTGATCGCGAGCACCACGAGAGTTTGATGGTTGGGACTTCTGGGTGTGTCGACGCGGCGACTTCTACCCGGCATGTGGGGATGCGAAAGTAGTGAACATCTCGGAATCTTGCTTTCGCCAGGATCTGATAGATCGCCGGCTGCTGCATGGGGCGGTCTTCGCTGGGTCCTGAGACACGAGGGCGCCTTCTGGGTTCGCCATGGCCCGGAGGCTATCACGGGAGGTCGGGTTCTGATTCTTGGTGGGGCGAGTTGAAACCTTGTGCGTGAAATCGGAACGAAGTTCCATATCGAGCAGATGTCCGGGCGACTGCTGCCGGTTCGAGTTCGGGCCGCGAACCGCTCGTCCGACCAGACGGGGCCTGGGTTCGCACGGGCCTTTCGCGTGAGCTGTGTCCCTCGGCTCGGGGCCCGTTGCTTTGTCTTCGTGGACGCGGATGTCGTCCAGGAAAGGACCGCGATGACGTTGACCGAGGTTGGATTGATGGCGCTGCAGGCCGCAGCGCCGGTGCTGATGGCCGCCGCGACGTGGGCAGCGGCGAAGCTCGCGGTGTTCATCGCGAGCAAGGTGCAGAACGAGTACCTGCGCGGCGCGCTCACGCGGCTCGATGACGCGGTGCTGACCGCGGTCAAGGAGCTCGAACAGACGCTGGTCACCAAGATCAGGGCGGCTGCTGTGGATGGGAAGCTCGATGCGATCGAACGCGATCGGATCAAGGAAGCTGCCCTTGCGAACGTGAAGAGCTATCTCGGGCCGAAGGGGCTGAAGCTGATCTCCGATGTTCTGGGCCTTTCGGGCGTGGTGACCGACCAATTCCTGGCGTCGCGCATCGAGTCCGCTGTCCACGATCTGCGCG
>JBQCJR010001016.1:0-2320 GCA_051952595.1 Kofleriaceae bacterium | reverse complement strand
CGTCCGTTTCGCCTCACTGGACCTCGGCCTCATCGACCCCGCAGTGATGAAACTCGTGCCGATCACGTAGTTCCAGGCGAACCTATGTGCCCGGTCTAAAACCGCACCCATGTTTCCGGTTGCACATCTCGGACGCAGTGTCCGAATATCGGACGAATGTGATGGTCGATGGTCGCGGGTCTGATGTCAGAGGGGCGTGGTATCGATATCGGCGAAATCAAGATTCGTCGACGGAGCGTGGTCATGCGGCAGGTGCAGCAGGAGCTGAGGTTCAGGCAGCGCGGTGGCAAGCGGCGAGGTGCTGGGCGTCCCCCGAAGGGCGCGCGATCGAGCCAGCCCCACAAGCGAAGGCCGGAGCACGTGGCACGGTACCCGGTTCACGTGACGATCCGCGTGGCGGAGGACGTCACGCGCCTTCGGACGAACGAGATGTTCACGGCATTCCGCACGGCCACGATCGTGGCCGCTCGCCGGTCGGACTTCCGGATCGTGCACCTGAGCATTCAGGGCAACCACGTGCACCTGATCGCCGAGGCCGAGCACAAGCTCGCGCTCGCGCGTGGGATGCAGGGATTCGAGATCTCTGCCGCCAAGCACATCAATGCCATCACCGGTCGTCGCGGCGCCGTGTTCCCGGACCACTACCACGCGCGCCTGCTGACCTCGCCGCGGGCCGTGCGGCACTGCCTGGCCTACGTCCTCAACAACTGGAGGCGCCATCGCGAAGATCGCGCCCCGCACACCCGCACCTGGCAGATCGATCCATTCTCGTAGGCGATCTCGTTTCCGTCCTGGCGCGAGCTCGACGGCGCGCGCTTCATGCCGCCCGCCACCTATCAGCCACTCCATGTCTCGCCGCCCCGCACCTGGCTGCTCTCGACCGGCTGGTCGCGCCACTACCCAGCGATCTCGATCCACGAGACCCCGGGGCCGCTCTCCTAGCGATACCCGATCTCCCTCTTCACCCCGAACCCGACGCTCTCCCGTGGTAGCAGCAGGCGCTGTGGTCATGTGGTCAACCGTCGGCCTGTCAGGGCCGACGGTTGTCCAAGCGCCTGTCGAGCTGCGAACCACGGCGCGACCTGTGTCTATGTTGGCGCAGGTCACAGGCGCGTCATGTCCACAGCGCTCCGTGCGCCCCGCCGTTAGTCGCCCTCGTACTGCACGCCGACGTGCACGTTCGGCACGCGCCGGCGGAGCTCGACGCGCAGCTCCTCGGGCACGTAGTTGCCATCGAGATCGATCACCTCGAGATGCGCCAGCTTCCTGGCGTGCTCGATCAACACGCGCGCGCCGGCCTCGCCGATCCGGCCATTGGAGAGATCCAACGCCACGAGGCGCGGCAGCATGGCGGATCGCACGACCGCCTCGACCCATGCGGGGTCGCGCGGCAAGCCGCCCAGCGAGAGCCGCATGACCGCGGGCATGCCGTGCCCGTCGAAGAAGCGCGCGAGATCTCGAGGCTGGCAGGTCGGGCCGAGGTGCTCCCAGCCGACGTGCACCGAGCAGCGCTCGAGCGCGGGCAACATCGCCGCGGAGAGCTCGTGAGCCATGGCGACGTCGATGCCGGTCGAGAAGATCGTCAGCGTTCGCAGGCTCGGTGAATCGAGCGTGCCGAGCTGCGGACCGCCATCGACTGCGGCGCCGCAGGACAGGTACAGCTGGCGGAGCCGCGGGGCGGCGCGCCGCAGCGGGCCGAGATCGCCGACCCGCCGCCAATGCTCGAGCTTCGCGCGGCAGAAGTCGAGAGACTCCAGCAGCGGCAGGGGCTGGCAGCGCGCGAGCACGTCGAGGATCGGATCGTGGCTGCAATAGATCGAGAACGCGTCGCGGATCGCCGCCACGCGCTCGAAGTAGCTCGCCAGATCGTCCGGTCCGATGTCGGGGAGCGCCGGCAAGCTGAACACCGCACGACGCAGCATCCGGCCCGCCGGGTGGGCGACGATCCGCGCGAACGCCTCGGCCATCGGGTTGCGCCCGTCGGCGCGGAACGCAGACATCCCAAACTCGAGCTCGCGGATCGCGCCGAAGTCCCAGCGCACCGTGGCCTCGGTGCAGTCTCCGAGCAGGGCGCGCTCGACCTCGGCCTGGCGCGCGAGGTCGGGACGCCCCGCACACGCCTCGGCGATCATCGCACCCCACGGCTCGCCGCGCTCGATCAGCGCGTCGGCGTAGACCTGCCAGGTCGCGACGTCGTCGGGGTGCTCGGCGAGCATCGCCTCCAGCGCGCGCGCGGCCATCGCGACCGATCCGGCGCGCTACTCGCCGACCGAACAGAACCGCGAGTACGGGTCGTCGATGTCGCCTTCGAGATCGCGCT
>JBQCJR010001015.1:0-5749 GCA_051952595.1 Kofleriaceae bacterium | reverse complement strand
CGGCGATCCGGCGTGGCCCGAGCACCACCTGCTCGTAGCGGACCTCGGCGCGCGGCCGGCCGTGGCTGTACAGCCGATCGCGCAGCTGATCCGCGGACGCCGCCACGTCGTCCTCGCGGAACGCCAGGTTGGCCGCGGTGGCGACGCAGCGCTCGTTGGTCGCGGGGCGCGACAGGCCCTCGTGCTTGTACAGATCCGCGAGGTCGCGCAGGACCTGGCGGCACAGCACCCGCTCGTCGGGGGTGCGCAGCTCGTCGCCGTGGTCGCCGACCTGGACGTGGACCTGGGTCAAGAGGGTGGGCTGGCCCTCCTCGATCGTGAACCGGACGTGCAGCCCGCCGCCGCGGCGCGACGACAGCAGCGCGGCGGTGAGCGCGGCGCTCTCGAGCGAGCTCGGATCCGGCCCCGCCGCGACCCGCACCCGCGCGTCGCGATAGCCGCGCCGGCGGTACAGATCGACCAGCCGATCGACGTCGGCCGCGAGCGCGCTCGACGTCGCGGCGACGTTCGAGCCGAACAGGCTGTTCGACAGCCGCGCCGCCTTGGTCGCGACCACGGCGGAGAGATCCGCGGCGGGGATCGCGCGGTTGCCGGCGAACGACACCGAGCGGACCGACCGGGTCTCGCCCTGGTCGATCCGGAAGATCAGCCGGTCGAACACCCCGAACCGCTCGCGGGTCCAGGTGACCCGGGCGTCGAAGTAGCCGCGCGACTGGAGGTACGCCGCGATCGCGCGCGCCGACGCGTTGGCCTCGACGTCGTCCGTGCTCGACGCCTGGTCGAACGTGAGCTGCTGGCGCAGCGCCTGGGTCGACACCGAGCCCGGGTTGTGGCCCTCGAACACCACGTCGAGCCGGCGGCGCTGGTCGATCGTGAGCCCGAACCGCACCTTCTTGGTGCGCCGGTCGGGCGAGGTGACCGGATCGTAGTCGCTGCGCACGCGGACCGCCGGATAGCCGCGGTCGTGGAACAGCTGCACGACCTTCTGGACGTCCGCCTGGTGCTGGCTACGCGTGAACCGCGGCTTGCCGATGCACACGTACGGGCCGACCAGGCAGCTCCCGAGGTGGCGGAACTTGTCGCGGATCTCGCTGGCGTCGATCGCGAGCCCGTCGGCGTCGGCGATGTCGATCTGGTCGACGTCGACGGTGTACTCCGGCCCGAGCTGGACCGACACCTTGAGCTTGATCGCCGCGCCGGACATCCGCTGGCTGATCCGCGCGCGCGCGTCGTGGTAGCCCTCGTCGCGCAGGAACTCCTCGACCCGCGCGGTCTCCTCGTGGAGCTCGCACGCGCGCTCGTGGGGATCCCACGGCAGCTGGCCACCGACCCGCACCCCCATGCGGCGGCCGATCTCGTCGCGCAGCAGCGTATCGATCAGCGACTGCTTCACGTCGACGTCGATCCACCGCACGATCGGCTGCGGCGCGAGGTGGATCACCGCGTGGGTGCCGGTCGTGGTGTCGCGCGTGCCGATGCCGACCACGTGGTAGCCGAACCGCGCCGCCGCGCGCTTGATCTCCTCGCGCGCGTCATCGGTCAGCGCGCGGTGGCGGCTCATCGTTGGCTCGAACAGCCGGCGCACCGTGGCCGCCGGATCGACCAGCGTGCCGGTGAGCTCGAAGTCGGTCCAGGTGACCGGCACCGCCGCGGCGCCCGCCGCGGTGCTCGCGGGGCTCTGCTTGCCACACGTGCTCGGATCGAACTTCGAGGTCAGCAGGTCGCCGTCGGCGCTCTGCGCGCGCGCCGGGGCGATCGCGAGCGGGATCGCGGCGAGCACAGCAGACAGGACGGCGAGCGGGCGAGGGCGGATCACGGGATGAACAGGCGATAGCGATACACGGCCTTGAGGCTCCAGTCCTCGATGTCCTGCTCGGCCGGATCGTTGAAGTTCTTGTTGAGGTACCCGCCCTCGAAGCTGAGCGGATAGGGCGTCTTGAACTCGGCGCGCGCGTCCACCGTGCTGCCGCGGATCGTCTGCTCGGTCTGGCCGATCAGCTTGACGTTCTCGAGCACCTTCTTCTCGACGTGGAACCCGATCGAGCCGAACCCGATCTCGATCCGCAGCACGTCGAGGCCGGTGATCTTGCCGAGCGAGTCACCGAGCAGCCCGGAGACCCAGTCGCCGGCGAGGTCCTTCACGATCTGGTCGGCGAACCCCTGGCTCGGGTTGGTCGTCGGATCGATCCGCGTCGGGTCCGCGCCGAGCGACTGATCGCCGAGCGAGCGGCGCAGCTGCTCGGCGTTGCGCCCGAGCACCAGCAGCGACAGCGTCTGCGACTTGTTGTAGCCGGTGGAGGTCTTGAGGTCCCACTGCAGCTGCTCGAGGAACCCGGTGATCGACAGCGTGATCACGTGGTTCTGGCCGGACAGGTCGCGATAGTCCGGCGCGTCGCTCGAGAGATCGAGCCGCGGGTTGCCGGCGCGCTGGTTCTCGGCGAAGTCGATCGAGCCGCGGGTGCGGGTGAACTTGGCGCGCGTGCCGGGGATCCGGAACTCGCCGCGCACCACGTCGATCGAGCCGGACAGCCGCGGATCGCGCGGCGTGTTGCGGATGTCGATGTGCTCGCTCTTGAGATCGATGTTCGCGATGTTGTTCGCGACCGAGAACCGGCGCACGTCGAGCTTGAGCGCCAGCTCGGCGTTGCCGATCGAGGGGTACTCGTCCCAGAACGGCTTGGACGGCGGCCCGCTCGAGCCGAGCGAGATCAGCTGATCGGTGATCGCGATGTTGCGCTGGTAGGTCCCGTCGATGATCGAGATCGCGCCGCTGACCTCGAAGTTCGCGTGCTCGCCGGTCTTCACGATCGAGATCCCGGGCACGCCCTGATCCTCCTGCGCCGAGAGCACCAGGTCGAGCGTGCCGGGGATCCGGAACGGGATGTTCTCGGCGTTGAGCCGCAGGTCGAGCCGGGTCAGCGTGCCGTCGCGCAGCTCGACCCGGCCGTCGATGTCGTCGAGCGAGCCCTCGCCGTCGATCGTCGTGCGCACGCGGTTGATGTCGAGCTTGTAGGTCCGGTGATCGCCGGTGGTCTAGGTCTCGAGATCGATGCTGCCGCGGGTGAAGGTCAGCTCGCGCCGCACGCCGCGCGGGATCAGCGCGAACGATCGCTGGACCTCCCCGGCCGGGCGGCACTCGGTGCCATCCGGCGCGGTCGGCGCGCCCTGGCGGCACGCCGGCACCGGATCGAACACCAGCGTGCCGCTGATCGTCGGGCGCGCGCCGGTGCCGGTGAGCAGCAGATCGCCATCGATCCGCGCCAGGCCGCTCGCCGAGGAGACCAGGCCGGGCGCGGCGACCAGCAGCATCTTGCCGGCGAGCTTGCCGCTGATCAGCACGCCCCACGACGTCGGGGTGAGGCCGTCGAGGGCGATGTTGCCCTTGACGTGCAGCTCGCCGCTCTCGTCGCGGTGCTGGTCGCGCACGTGCAGCCTCACGTCGGTGAACCCGAGGCTGCCGTTCGCGAGCTTGATGAGGCCGCTCGGCGCCTCGATCACGGTGTCGCCGCCGAGCGGCCTCGCGAGCGCGCCCTTGAGCTCGAGCGCCGCCTCGTAGGTCGGCTTGTCGAACGTGCCGCCGATCGAGGCCTTGAGCTCGGCCTGGCCGGACACCTCGTCGAACATCGTGTCGGCGAGCGAGCCGAGCAGCGACAGATCGAGCGTGCCGCCGGCGTTGATCGTGATCGACTTCGGCGTGACGTGGCCCTTCACCTCGACGATGCCGGCCGGGGTGCCGATCTTCGTGGTGCACGGCGTGCGGCCGCCCGGCGCGTCCGGGTCCTTGCACGCGAGCTCGACGGTGGACGGCGTGATGCGCACCGACACCGCGGTCGCCGGGCTGCGGCCCGAGGGCGACACCACGCTCATCCGCAGCGGCGTGCGCCGGCCGTCCGACGAGCGGTGGTTGTAGATCGCCCACAGCTCCGAGAGCTCGACCCACGCCTCGGGCTCGACCGGCCGGAGCGGCGCCAGCTCGGTCTTGACCGTCACCGTGCCGGACGCCCACGCCTGGACCGGCTCGGGCAGGCCGAGCCGCTGGGTCAGCCCGAGCAGCACGTCGAGCTCGATCCGGCGCCCCGAGATCGCGAGCTCGACCGGGAACGGCGCCGCGGTGCCGACCGTGCCGGTGATCCGGAGCCGGCCGGCCAGCGCGCTGCCCGCGATCGCGAGCCCGGGCATCTCGTTGCCGGCGCGCCCGATCGTCGTTGGATCGACGGTCAGCTGGGCGTCGCCCAGGAACGACCCGGCGACCCACGAGCGGAGCAGGGTGAGCGTGCCGCTCGGCTGCGGCGAGCTCGGCGTGCCGCCGAGGTGGAGCCGCATCGAGGCCAGGCCGCCCGCCACCTGCGCGCCGAGGAACTTCTCGAGCAGCCCGAGGGGCACGTCGTACAGCGCCACCGTGCCGCCGAGCCGCGGCGGGGGAGCGGTGCGTCCGGTCTTGGTCGACGGGATCTTCGCGACCGTCGCATCGATCACGCCGCCGCCCTGGCGGCTCGCGGTGCCAACCGCGCAGAACCCGCCGTTGCGCTTGGCCTGCTCGCACTCGTCGAGATCATTGGCGTCGAGGTAGCCGGCGCGCGGCCGGCACAGCTGGTCGTCCTTGCGGTTGATGCACACGCCGACCTGCTCGAACTTGTCGCCGAGCACGCTCAGCTTGTCGGCGCGCGCGAACACCTTCGCGCGATCGAGCCAGTCGAGCGGGCTGCGCGCGGGATCGATGGTCGTGTTCGCGAGATCGATCTCGACGGTATCGACCGTGCCCTTCGCGATCCCGCCGAGGCCACACATTCGCGCCGCCTCGAGCCGCTTGCCCGCGAGCCGCAGCTTGTCGATCCGCGGCGCGCCGGCGCCGGTGGTCAGCCGCAGATCGCCGCGCAGATCGCCGCCGAGCCCACCGCTGCGCACGCGCGCGTCGACCACGCCGGTGCCCGCGTCGAACGTCGAGCTCTCGATGCGCACCTTGTCGAGGCACGGCACGCCGCCGAGCTCGGTCGCGACGTTGATCGTCGGCTGGCTCAGCTTGCCCTCGATGACGATCCGCCCGCCGCGCGCGCTCGACGCGAGCTGCGGGAGTCCGAACCGGCGCAGCCACACGCCGAGATCTGGGAAGTCGCCATCGGCCACGATCTTGACGTAGTCGGCGAGTGGCTTGACCAGGCCGTCGAACACCGCGTGGCTCGGCCCGGCTTCCACGGCCACCTTCTCGATGTGGATCGTGTCGAAGCCGTCGTCGGTGAACAGCCGGCCGCGGTAGACGCGGATCGCCTTGTCCCGCGGCGTCATGCCGAGCGAGAGATCGAAGTCGTCGAGCGCGAACCCGACCTCCTTGTCGCCGTTGGCGCGCAGCCGGCCCTGCAGGTAGCGGCCGACCGAGGTCGCGATCTTCTTGGGCAGGAACCGCCCGACGTCGATCGGCTTGGCGATCTCGATGTTCGCGTGTGCGTTGTACGGCTTGAGGCCAAACGTCGCCGACAGGTCGACCTCGCCCGGCTCCTTGCCGCCGCGGATCAGCGCCTTGGTCTTGTCGATGTAGCCCTGCTCGTTGACCAGATCGATCTTGCCGTGCACCTCCGCGAGGGTGAGCCGCAGCGGCTCGACGCCCGCGGTCAGCGGCACGTCCACGTCGAGGTTCTCGAGGTCGAGGCCGATCGCCGGCGACGCGATGAACGGGCCGGTCAGCGTGATCCGCCCGGCGAGCTGATCGCCGCCCACCGATGAGTCGATGCACGAACGGATCGTCGGCCCGAGG
>JBQCJR010001014.1:0-6763 GCA_051952595.1 Kofleriaceae bacterium | reverse complement strand
CAGCCATGCCCTGCTCGGCGAGGAGCCGGGCTACGCGCGCACGCTGCTGTACGTGGGCGAGGGCAAGGATCAGCCGGGCGGGTTCACCCGCGCCGACGTGATCGACGCGATCCACCAGCACCGCGCGATCACCACGAACGCGCCGTTCATCGAGATGACCGCCGGCACCGGGGCGATCGGCGACACCGTGGTCGGCGCGTCGGTCGACGTGAAGGTGCGCGTGCGCTCGCCGAGCTGGGCGAAGGTCGATCGGCTGGTCGTGTACTCCAACTCGCAGGTGGTCGCGGACCTGCCGATCCCACCGGCGCAGGGCACGGACTTCGAGACCACGATCCCGCTGCGGCCGACCCGCGACGCGTGGGTGGTCGCCGAGGCGGTCGGCCGCGCGAACATGTTCCCCGTGGTCACCGCGACCGAGTTCCCGCCGCTCGATGCGACGGTGATCATCCAGGCGCTGTCGATCGGGCTCGATCTCTCGAGCCTGCCGCTCACCTCGAACCTGAAGCCGGAGCGCGTACACGTCTCGACGCCGTACGCGATCACCAACCCGATCTGGATCGACATCGACGGCAACGGCTGGACGCCTCCGAAGTCGCCGCTGCCGCGGCGCGAAGCGAAGCGCCGCGAGCTCCCGGACGTGCGCGCGCAGTTCGAGGCGCTGCCATGAGGGCGGCCTCGGCCCTCGGGGTGGCTACCGCGCTAGCCGTCTGGCTGGCGGGTCGATCTGCCTGGGGGCACGACTTCCCGCCGGTGCGGACCGTGGTCGCTCAGGTCGAGTCGTGCGAGCTCGTGCTGCTGGTCGGCTATCGCGCGGCGAGCGGCGAGGCGACCGAGAAGCTGGTCGCGCGCGCGGCCAGCCAGCCGAAATCACAGGCGCTCGCCACGATGCGCGACGTGCTCGCGGCGCAGGCGATGGCGCCGCTCGCGGTGACGGTGGATGGCGTCGCCCTGGTGCCCACGACTGTCCGCGCCAAGCTCGGGACCGAGGGGCCGGGTGGCCGGCCGATGGTCGTCGTGCTCGTGACGTATCCGTTGCAGGCCGGAAAGCAGCTCGCCATTCGCTCCGCGGACCCGCGTACCACGCGGATATCGTGGACGGATCTCGACAGCCACCGCGTGGCGATCTCGGGCGCACCGGCGCAGGGGCGATGGTTCACCGGCGTGGCCTCCTTCTTGCTCGACCTGGCGTCGACTTCGGGAGGTCCGCCATGCGTTCGTTCGCGTTTGCCGCCGCCTTGATCGCCAGCGTCTCGCTCGCTGCGTGCGACGATCCCTACGATCCGGACGCGCCGGCGATCGATCCGAACGCCCCGCGCATCCACATCACGTCACCCACGCGCGGCACGTTCGCCGGCGCGGTGAGCTCGCTCGAGGTCCGCGGCACGGCGATCGACGATCGCGCGGTCACCTCGATCACGGTGAACGGCGTCATGGCGGTGCTGTCGCCCGATGGGTCGTGGAAGGCCACCGTGCCGGTCTCGCCGGGCACCAACCTGCTGCACGCGGTGGCCAAGGACGCCGAGGGCAACACCGGCAAGGAGACCCGCGCGGTGGTCGCCGGCAAGCTGTCGTCGATCGACCGGATGGTCCCTTCGGGGCTCACCGCCTCGCTGTCCGCGCAGACGTTCGACGCGATCGGCCGCGGTGCCGCCGGGTTCGTCGAGACCGCGGATCTCGGCGCGCTGATCGCGCCGATGAACCCGGTGATCGACATGGGCACCGAGAACGGCCAGCCGGACTGCCTCTACGCGCAGGCGCGGATCACCGGGATGGATGTCGGCGCGGCGCGGGTCGCGCTGGCGCCGGTCCCCGGCGGCCTGATGATGGACGTCACGCTCACCAACGTGAAGGTCGATACCCACCTGCAGTGGGCGGTGTCGTGCCTCGACGGCAGCCGCGACGTGCGGATCTCGGCGACCAAGCTGCGGGTCCAGGGCCTGCTCGCGGTCGGCGTCGCCCCGACCGGTGGGTTCGACATCTCGCTCCAGAACCCCGACGTCCAGGTGACCGGGTTCAACGTCGATCTCGGCGGCGTGCCCGGCCAGATCATCGACATGCTCAGCCTCGACACGCGGATCGGCCCGGTGCTCGCGTGGGCGACCGAGCGGTTCGTGGTGCCGATGCTGAACAAGTCGCTCGCCTCGCTGAACGAGACCAAGACGGTCGACGTGCTCGGCAAGAAGGTCGACATCACGGTCGCCCCCGCGCGGATCGACTTCGACATCACCGGCGCGATCGTCGAGCTCGACACCGAGCTGCGCGCCCAGGGCGATGGCGCGTCGCCCGGGTTCGTCTACACCCGCAACCAGGTGCCGGTGATGAACACCACCCAGGGGTTCCAGCTCGCGGTCGCCGATGACGCGGCGAACCAGCTGCTCGGGAGCTTCTGGGCCGCCAAGGGCCTCGAGTACGGGCTCGATCTCGCGAACGGCAGCTACGGCCAGATCGGCACGCTGTACGACCGCGTGGAGCTCTCGGCCGCGGTGCCGCCGCACCTCGACGCGACCGGCGACGCGCTCGAGCTGACGATCGGCGACCTGATGGCGACGTTCCGCAATGGCGAGCACGTCGCGACCCAGGTCGCGGTCAACGCGCGGCTCCGGATCAAGGTGGCGGCCGACGCCACCGGCGCGCTGCGGCTCGACGTGGGCAGCCCGACGACCTACGTCGACGTGCTCGACGAGAACGTCGATGGCGCGAACCAGCTGTCGAACGCCCAGTTCGAGGCGATCACCACGTTCGCGCTGTCGCGGGTGGTCGCGTTCGGCTCCGGAGCGGTCGGCGCGATTCCTCTGCCGTCGGTGGGCGGCGTGAGCCTCCGCAACGTCCGCGTGCTCCAGCAGACCGGGTACCTCGTCGTCGACGGCGAGGTCCGCTGATCCGGGCCTCACGCACGCCTGACGCAGCCTGACGCGGCCTGACGCGGCCTGACTCCACCCGATGCCATCGCGGCGCGCGGGATGGGGAGCGATTCGAGTTGACCCGAGCGGCGGGGTCGAGTGACATCGACTACATGACTCGGGGGAGCCCCATGCGCGTGCGTCGTCTCGACTGGGTGGTGGTCGCGATCGCGGTGCTGCTGACCACTGGATGTGGTGGCGGCTGCGGCGGGTGCTCCGGGTTCGAGCCGATCCCCGGCGGGTTCCCGTCCGACCAGCGCAACCCGAACGCCGTGCAGGTCCGGGTCACCCAGGGCGGGCTCGCGGCGATCGCCGCGGATCCGGCCGCGCTGCTCGGCACGCTCGGGGCCGGGATGAACGGCGTGATCAGCTTCAACGCGCCGGCGAGCTGCGGCGGCAGCACCCCGATCTGCTGTCCCAACGGCAACCCGGTCGACCCGTGTGGGCCGATCAACATCGATCTCAACCAGTATCCCGGCGATGCGCCGCGGCTCGAGCTGCGCCCGTCGCAGGGCAACTCGCGGCTCGACGTCACGGTGCGCGCGCGGATCAAGACCGCGACCGACATCCCGGTCACCGTGCCGGTCGCCGGCAACTGCGGCGTGCGCGTCGACACCACGCGCGGCAACCCCGCCGACGTCCAGATCGATGTCCCGATCTCGTTCCAGCAGGACGCCGCCGCCGGCACCACGCGGGTCGTCGTGGGCACGGTCAACCTGTCGAACCTGACGACCGACGACGTCGATCTGACCGGCGGCTTCGGCTGCCAGGTCGCGAACCTCGGCCTGTCGTTCTTCATCGGCATCCTGCGCGATCAGCTGACCGGCGCGGTCCAGAGCGCGATCCAGGACCAGACCTGCAAGGCCTGCCCGTCGGGCAACGTCTCGGAGTGCGGCCCGTTCGCCGACGCGTGCACCGACCAGGTCTGCATGAAGGGGGGCCAGTGCCTGCAGGAGCTCGGCCTGTCCGGCCGGGCGCGTGGCGGCGCGCTGTTCGGCGGGTTCTCGCCGGGCACCACCGGCGCGATCGATCTGTACGAGGTGGCCGGCGGCTACGCGACCTCGAACACCAACGGCCTCGCGCTCGGCATGCTCGGTGGCCTGCTGCCCGCCGGGGCGCCGCGCGATCGCTGCGGTCCGCCCGCGGCCGCTGCGCCGGCGCGCGCGGCGATCCCGCTGTCGCCGTTCTTCCAGGGCAACGTGCGCCCGGACAACAACCAGCCGTTCGACGTCGGGTTCGGCGTCCACAAGTGGCAGCTCGACCAGTTCGCGTACGCGGCGTACGACGGCGGCCTGCTGTGCCTGACGATCAGCGCCGGCACGGTCGAGCAGCTGTCGACCGACACGCTGTCGCTGATCTCGCGCTCGCTCGGCCGGCTGGTCGAGAACAACTCGCCGATGGCGGTGGGCCTGCGGCCGCAGAGCCCGCCGATCATCACGCTCGGCCGCAACCGGTTCGTCGACGACGGCCAGGGCGGGATGCGGCTCGACGAGCCGCTGCTCGACCTGAAGTTCAACGCGCTCGAGCTCGACTTCTTCGCCGCGGTCGACGACCAGTACATCCGGGTGTTCACCGTGGTGTCGGACGTCCACCTGCCGATCGGCCTCCAGGTCACCGCGACCGGCGAGCTCGCCCCGGTGATCGGCGCGCCGGACGACGCGTTCACCAACATCTCGGTCAAGAACAGCGACGCGGTCACCGAGACCCCGGCCGAGCTCGCCGGGCTGTTCCCGAACATCCTCGCGCTGGTGCTGCCGCAGCTGTCCGGCGGGCTATCGCCGATCTCGCTGCCCTCGCTCGGCGGGCTCAACCTCGCGGTCTCGGATATCACCGCGGTGCCCACCACCCCGGGCGGCGGCGAGCTGTCGTTCCTGGCGATCTTCGCGAACCTCGCGCCGGTCGCGATCCCGCGGCCGGTCGAGACCCTGGTGTCGCTCGGCGAGATCACCGAGCCGCCGGCGGCGCTGGTCCGCGATCCCTCGACCTGGCGCACCGCGCAGGGCCCGCGGGTCAAGCTCGACCTCGGCGGCACGCCGGCATCGGGCGACGCGGAGCTCGAGTGGTCGTGGCGCATCGATCGCGGCACGTGGTCGGCGTGGTCGACCGATCCTCACCCGACGCTGTCGCCGAGCACGTTCTGGCTGCCCGGCACCCACCGGATCGAAGTCCGCGCGCGCGAGCGCAACAAGCCCGAGACGATCGATCCGACCCCGGCGCTGCTCGAGGTCGCGCTCGGCGGCCCGGTCGCGGTGCGCAACGCGCCGTTCCACGGCCAGCCCGGCGAGACCGGCTGCAACTGCTCGACTGGCGGCGATCCCGCGGCGGCGCTGCCGTTCGCGCTCGTGCTCGGCGCGATCGTGCTGCCGCGGCGCCGGGCGCGCCGCCAGCTCGCGCGCGGCGCCTCGCGCGGAGCCTCTCGCGCGCTGGCCACGATCGGCCGGCTCGGCGGGCTGGTGTGGCTGGTCGCGATCGCGCTGCTGCCGGGCTGCAGCTGCGGCTCGAACTACTGCGGCGACACCGACTGCCTGTCCGGCGACGTCGAGCACGGCGCGCTCGGCCGGTGGACCAGCATCGCCGCCGATGACGATCGCGTGCTGGTCGCCACCTACGACCAGGGCCTCGGCGACCTCGTGGTCATCGACGTCACCGATCCGGGCAAGCTCGACAAGACCGCGGTCGACGGCATCCCGACCGACGTGGTCCCCACGCACGAGGAGGGCTCGTACCGCGATGGCATCGAGGATCCGGGGCCGGACGTCGGCGCGTGGACCTCGATCGCGATCTCGAACGGCAAGGCGCGCGTCGCCTACCAGGACCGCGAGACCGGCGCGCTCAAGTACGCCTACGAGAAGAAGCGCGGCGCGTGGGACTCCTTTGTCGTGGACGACGGCGGCGGCGCCGAGGCGGGCCGCTACGCCTCGATGGTGATCGACGGGGAAGGCTACCCGGCGATCGCGTACCTCGCGCTTGGCATCGACGACGGCACCGGCCACCGGGTCACCGAGCTGCGGCTCGCGCGCGCGGGCGCCAAGGACCCGGGCCCGAACGACTGGAGCGCGTACAGCATCGCGACCGCGCCCGGCACCTGCGGCGGGCTGTGTGGCTCCGGCGAGGCGTGTATCGCGGGGGATGCCGGCGAGACCTGCGCGGCGGTGACCTCGGACTGCCCGGCGTCGTGTGGCTCCGGCCAGGCGTGCGTCGCGGGCGCGTGCACCGCGACGATCGGCGTGCCCAAGTTCCAGGACCTCGCGACCGGCACCGGCCTGTTCGTCTCGCTGGTGGTGCTGCCGGACAACCGGCTCGCGGCGGTCTACTACGATCGGATCGCCCGGGCGCTCGCGATCGCCGTCGAGAACGCGCCGAAGGCCAACGCGTTCACCGAGACCGTGCTGCACGGCGGCGTGGCGGGCGATCGCGGCCTGTGGGCGAGCGCGGTGGTCGACGCCGCGGGCACGGTGCACGTCGCGTATCAGGACGCGATCGGCGACCAGCTGCTCTACACCACGTGGAACGGCACCCCGGGCCTCCCGGAGGTCGTCGACGATGGCCAGCGCGCGGGCGACCGCACCCACCCGGTCGGCGCCGCGGCGGCGATCTACCTGGTCAACACCGCGCCGGTGATCGCCTACCAGGACGGCATGACCGCCGACGTGTACCTGGCGAGCAAGGGCGGGGCGAGCTGGACGCTCACCGAGCTGTCCACGGGACCGCTGCTCGATGGCTTCTCGATCGCGGCGACCACCGGGTACGGCGGCGTGCCGTACCTCGCGTGGGATCGCCTCGATCCGTCACTGACGCCGCCGCACACGCTCGCCGTCGAGACCCCGTGACGTGCGCTGGATCGCGAACTGAGTGACGCACAC
>JBQCJR010001013.1:0-7205 GCA_051952595.1 Kofleriaceae bacterium | reverse complement strand
CGCGGGCGCGGAGAAGTACGTCTACACCCCGGCCGGGTCGGCGAGCAGCCTGGCCTCGATCGCCGGCGAGCTCTATGCCCGCGGCGAGAAGTGGCCGTTCACGCACGGGTACCTGGACTGGGAGCTCGGCGCCGATGGCCCGGGGATCCCGCTCTGGAGCCTCACGCTCCGGGCGCTGCTCACGATTGACCCGACCGACGTCGCGGTGCCCACGATCACCTATCCGCTCGCGGCCATCGATCCCCCGAAGGCGGTGGGGGCGAACCTGCTGACGCTCAACGGCGTGAGCGCGCTCAAGCTGCGCAGCTGGCGGATCCGCGGGAGCCGCGAGATCGGTCCGCGGATCAACATGAACACCGCGGCCGGGCATGCTGGGTTCGCGCCCGGGCGGCGCACGCCGCAGCTCGAGCTCGTGATCGAGACGCCGGCGAAGGCGACGTTCGATCCCGAGGGGCTCTTCCAGTCCGCCACCGAGATGGCGGCGGCGCTGGCGATCGGCTCTGTGCAGTACAAGAAGCTCGGGGTCGCGATGCCGAAGACGCAGATCATGTCGCCCCCCTCGCCCAGCTCGGACGGCAGCGTGGCGCTCACCACCCTCACGCTCCAGCTCAACCCGTCGGCCGCCAACGCGAACGACGAGTACTCCATCACCTTCGACTGATGCCGCCCGCCACCAGCGAGTTCGGCTACTTCAACGCGGACCAGCACGCGGCGGCGCTCGAGCCGCCCGTGCTGATCCTCGGCGGCCTCCGCTACGAGGGCCGGCTCCTCTCGATCGAGGAGTGGCTTCCGTTCGCGGAGGAGGCGGGGCAGCTGCGCACGGGGACCCGGGCTGCCTGGGCCGCGTTCGCGCGGCGCTACCTCCGGGCCGTCTTCCCGCGGCGCCGGTTCCGGGTGTGGGCGCCGGATCCGGTCCAGCTCCTCATGGCCCAGCCATGGGCCACCGTCGAGGAGGCGCTCGATCGTTTTTTCGTCCTCCAGGCCCGCGCGATGAGCCCGCGCGTGCCGACGACGGAGACGAGTGGGACCGGCTCGCTCGACAGAACTCCACCCTCGCCGAGCGCCGGCGCCGCGAGCGCGCCGGACAGCCCGCCCGGGTGACCGTGCCGCCGGCGGTGCTGCTCGCGCGGTTCCGCCGGTTCTACCCCCCTGAGATCTATCGCGCGCCGCACTACCCGACCCGCGATCACGTCATCCCCCTCCCTCTCTTCGCGATCTACTCCGCGGCGATGCCTCACCTGATGGCGATGGAACGGCTGAGCGAGACGCGCGCCCTGGTGCACGCGATCGGGCTCGCGTTCGCGGATCCGAAGAAGGGTCCCCTCGCCACGACGCGCGCGGAGTTCCGCGAGGCGTTCCTCCCCCTCGACGAGTGACCAGCCATGGCTGACCCGAAGCGACAGGTCGACGTCACGATCAAGGGGAAGAACGAAACCCGCCCCGCCATCGACGCCGCCAGCAAGGATCTCGGCGCCTTCGGGAAGGGCGTCGAGAAGCTGCTGTCCCCGATCAACCTGGTGAAGGGCGCGATCGCCGGGATGATCGGCAGCGCGGTGGGCGGCTTTCTGCGGGACTCGGTTGCCAGCGCCGGCGCGGCGGAGGACGCGTGGAACCGCCTCGCCTCGGCGCTCGACAACGCGGGGATCCGCTCCTCGCTCGTGCGCGGCGACCTCGACGAGCTCGCGCTTTCACTCCAGAAGACGACCCGCTTCAGCGACGACGACCTCCAGTCGGCCCTCGCGCAGCTGGTCTCGATCTCGAACGACTACGCCGGGAGCGTGAAGAACCTCACGCTCGTGGCGGACCTCGCGGTGGCGAAGCAGCTCGACCTGAAGACCGCGGCTGACGTGGTCGGGAAGGCGATGGCCGGGAACACGACCACGCTCTCCCGCTACGGCATCGTGGTGAAGCAGGGCGAGGACGCCGTCGAGTCGATGCGGCAGAAGTTCCAGGGCTTCGCGGAGCGGGACGGGAAGTCCATGGAGGGGCGCCTCCACCAGATCGCGAACGCCTGGGACAACGTGAAAGAGGCGGTGGGCCGCGCGCTCACCGGGCACCAGGAGTTCGGCCAGCAAGCCGGCGGCGTCGCCGGGAAGCTGCAGGATCTGGCCGACTGGATCGACAAGAACCGCGGCGCGGTCGACACACTCGCCACCTCGGTGAGTACTCTGGTGGGGTGGCTTGGGAAGCTCGCCGGCTACACCATCGGGCGCCCCATCACCGCAATCGGCCGCATCGTCCAGGGGATCGACTTCACCGCGACCCACCTCGCCGAGGGACTGGGGTTCCGCCAGGAGTCGCTGCATCCGGAGGACAACGCGCCATCAGCCGCTACCGCGGCGGTGAGGAAGTGGCGGAAAGAGCAGATGCTGAAGGAGGCCGCCGATCGCGCGGCCGCGGAGAAGGCCAAGGAGGAGCGCGAGGCCGCGGCGAAGGCCGCGCGCGATGCGGCGGAACGGGTGCGGAAGCGCCAGGACGCCGAGGCGAAGACGGTCTCGGGGCTCGCCAAGGGCGCCGAGGCGGGCACCCTCACGGCCGCGGAGATCGGCCAGGTGATCCAGCTCGAGCGGCAGTGGGCGGCGGCCGCGAAGGACACGACGCGCGCACTCGAGGAGCGGAACCGCGCGGCGGATCTGGCGAAGACGCTGGGCGGGATCCTCGCGCCCGCGAACGTCGACTCGTCGACCATGCGCGCGGCGGGCACGATCGCCGCCACCCCGACCGCGAGCTCCGGCCCGATCGGGATCGGCTTCTCCGCGGCCGACGTGAACGCTTCGATCGTCCCGCCCGAGGCGGTGGAGTCGGTGGGTCTCGCGCGCGAGGCGCTCGAGGGGCTGAAGGGCGACCTCATGGAGATCGGCACCACGCTCCCCGAGCAGCTCGGGGTCTCGTGGGCGGCCGCCTTCGAACAGCTCGGCCAGGGTAGCGTCAAGCTCGGCACCGCCATGGGCCGCGCGATCAAGGGCGCGATCGCCGGCGTCGTGCGCGCGAAGGGGCAGGAGACCCTCCTCGATGCCGCGAAGGCCTTGGTGCAAGGCTTCACGAATCCGGCGGAGTTCGTGAAGGCGGGGAAGCTCTTCGCGATCGGCTCGAGCTACATGGCGCTAGCCGGCGTCCTGGGTGGCGGCGGTGGTGGGGGTGGCGGCGGGGGCGGCGGTGGCATGTCCGGCGGCGGGTTCTCCGCGTCGCAGAAGGATGCTGGCGCCCGAGGCACCGTGACGGTGGTCCTCAACGGGAAGAAGACGGTCCTCGACCACGGCGACCCGGACGACCTCGCGCAGCTCAAGGCGATGGTGAAGTCGCTCGCCGGCACGAATGACATCGAGCTCGTGGTGCACGGATGAGCGACTACCGGATGGCGCGGCCGATGATCACGTGGCACCCGGGCGGGTCGCCGACGATCCTGTACATCGGCTACCCGCTCGACAACGTCGTCGCCGGGCCGGAGCCACGCGCGGGCTTCGAGGTCGCGCAGGCGCCGTCTGGGGTGGAGGATGCCTGGGACGCGGGCACCGACTACGTGCTCGAAGGGGACGTGCGCTGGATCCCGCCCAACGACACGGCCACGCCGCTGGCCACCGGGTGGGACAACCCCTCCTCGGGGTTCGCGGCGTTCCTCACCTACGCCCGGCAGAAGAACGTCATCTACTTCTACCCGGACCAGAACGACCTCCTGACCTACATCGCCTGCTACCTCGTCGAGCCGCTGGGCGCCGCCGGCGAGCGCGAGCCCGACGGCACGCGGCACGTGCGGATCAAGCTGCGCAACAGCACCACGCCCTTTGCGGGGTACTGAGGCGTGACCACCTTCGCGCCGATCTACCGGCTCACGGTCTACGCCGCGGACGGCGTCACGCCGCTCACGCCGCGCGCCGGCGCCGCCCACAGCGATCCGTTCGTCGTGGCCACCGCGGCGGGGGTCGCTGGCGCACAGCCGTATCTCGATCTCCCCCGCGGTCGGCAGGGTGCGTTCGATCCCCTCACGAAGAAGCGCACGAAGGGGCAGATGACCTTCCGCCTCCTCGACAAGCGCACCGGATCTGGCAACCTCACGCGGTGGGCCACCGCCTTCATCGGCGATGCCTACGGCGCCAACCAGTTCAGCGGCGCGCGCGTCCTGGCCGAGGTCTCGTGGGACGGCGGCGGGAGCTTCGACGACTGGTTCACCGGGCGCGTGGTGCAGGACGGGCTCGACGGCGCTCTCTACATCCAGCTCGTGTGCCGCGACCTCACCGAGGACCTCGACGTGGAGGTCTTCGTGGGCGCGCCGCATACCGCGGTGGCGAGCTACGCGCAGCTGCCGCAGCTCTTCCCCTTGGGGCTTCTCACTCCATACGGGGACTTCCCCACCACGACGCCGATCAGCGGGACGGTCTCGAAGCACGAGGGGACCAACGACTTCCAGATCCTCACCGATCGGAAGAATGGTGACCAGCAGCGCACGGTGATTCCGAAGGCGCTCGTCGATCGCTGCCGCCAAGGGCAGGATCCCGACCTCACGCCCCAGGCGATCGTCACGCCGTCCGGCGGATCCGCGAAGCGCTGGCTCGTCGCCTACCGCGAGATCGGCGCGGTGCTGGGGCGCGTCTCCTCGATGCTCGAGCTGAAGGTCCTGGCGCGGCCGGATGGAACGTCGGGCGCCCGCCCGGCCGTGGGCACCTCGGTCACCTACTACGTCGAGGCTCCAGATCAGCCGCCGGTCGAGGACGTGCCGCTCCTCGTGGACGACGTGCACCCGATCACCTTCCTGAAGGACCTGGCGGCGGGCTACTTCTCGCGGCTCAACGCCGGCGCGGTCGCGTGGTCGATCGGCGTCGACGCCAGCGCCAGCACGCTCGAGGCGGACCAGAGCTTTCCACCCTACCGGAACGCCTTCACGAAGACGTGGACGCTGGTCGCGGTGATCGAGGACGTGTGCACGCACGCGAACCTCGGCTGGGACATCACCGCTGCTGGGGAGCTGATCTTCTTCGACCTCCGCCGTCGCGCCGGGCTGACGGTGGCGGCGACGCTCACCGACGCGGACCTCGTGAGCGGTGGTGGCCCCGCGCGCGCCTGGCACGAAGCCGACGCTGCGATCCCCGTGGTCACGGCGAGCTACGTGACCGAGAGCCTCGTCCAGGATGGCGACCTTCCCGAGCCGTGGAAGGCCACCAACCAAGACTATCCCGACGTGGCCACGGTGCGGCTCAAGTCGCAGGACCTGCCTGCGGTGCTCTCGTGGGATGCGCGGTCGAAGGCCTCGGGCGGTAAGCCGCGCGAGCACAAGATCGCGGCGTCGGGCTTCCGGTTCCGCGCCGCTGTCCCCGCCGCGGGAAAGCAGGCCGGGATCCCTGCCGAGCAGCTCCACGGCATCGGGCGCGACGTCTACCTGCGCAACCAGCTGGCGGCCCTCGCGGCGGATCTGCAGGCGCCTTACGCCGACGGCCCCACCTGGTACGAGGTACCTGGTCGCTACGCCTCGGCCAACGTCGCCTTGGTGCGCCCGGGGAGCTACGCGATCCTCGACCTCGACGTGGTCCCGGATCCGGCGACGAACCTGCGCGGCGGCTCGCGGCTGGTGCTGTGCACGAGCCGCTCTGAGGAGGGGCTCTCCGTCCGGCTCCGCTTCCTGGACTGCGGCGCGTCGGGCACCGCGGTGGCGCCCACGATCGGCACCCCGACCGAGCGCGTGGGCGACCAGGTCTACTGCGCCGAGGCGACCGTCACGCTCAACGCCAGCGCGCAGCCCGCGCGCGTTGACTTCGCGATCACGGCGACCTCAGTGGGCGTCCGCCCGGCTGATGATGACCCGGCCTGGACGAAGGCGGCCGACGTCGACGCGACCGGCCAGGCGCTCATCCCGCGCGCGCCGATGGGCGGCCGGCTGTGGGTGCGCGCGCGCACCGAGCCTCAGCCAGGCGCGCAGCTGCAGATCCCGTCCGGGTGGGTGTATCCCGCGGGTACCGGCTACGTGGACCTCACCGGCATGACCGCGCCGTCCGCGGTGGGAGTGGTCTCGGCCACCGCCGACACGACGTATCTCACCTGGGCCAACGGCGACGCCTCTCGCCGGATCGAGATCTACTGCGCCCCCGGCGCCGTCCCTGGCACCTGGACGCCCGCCATGCGCGTGGCCACCCTCGACGCGGGGAGCGTGAAGTGCCCGCTCGGGTTCCTCACTGCGTTGGCCGCGGCGACCGCCTACGCCGTGGGCGTGCGCCACATTGACGAGGGCGGCGGCGCGTCTGCCTTCGCGACGCAGACCTTCATCTCAGGGCCCCTCGGGGCGCTCGTGGCGCCCGGGTTCGAGACCGGCTTCTCCGGATCGATCGACCCCTTCCTCGGGGTGCCGCAGTCCGATGGGATCTTCGGCATGGCCGTGGTGGCCATGTCGTTTCCCGGCTGGGTGAACTTCGAGGTGCGCACCGAGACCGCGATCGGAGCCGGCACCTACGGCGGGTGGGAGAGCTTCGGCCGCGTCGCCGCGCGGAGTGGCGCCTGGACGATCGCGAGCGCGACGGCGCCGAACGATCGCCTGCGCAGGCAGCTCCGCGCCTACGCGCAGCGGGACGGGGCGAGCGACAGCGCGTACACCCCGACCGTGACGGTGACTCCTTGGACGGTGGAGCAGATCGGCGGCTTCCCCACCGCGGGGTACCTGCGCTACACCGTGCTCGCCCCCGACGCGGGCGACGGGGCGACGCAGGTGCGCGCCCAGGTGGAATGGGTGGACCCCTCCGGCGTCGCCGGGCAGGTGCAGCTGGTGTCGATCACCGCCAACACCGCGATCACCAGCGGCACCGCGGCGGGGGCCTACGTGGCCTCCGGCAGCATCTGGAAGTTCGTGCGGCCCACGGTGAACGGGACGGGCTCGGCCCTCTTCCGCGGGAAGGGAAAGGGTGGAACGGACGAGGCCAACCTCGCCATCCCCGAAGTGGGGAACGACGCCCCCGTGCTCGCCGTGCAGGCGCGCATCCTCTCGAATTCCACGACGGCGCCCACCTATCGGGTGTTCATCTCGCACAACGGGCCGAGCACCGCGACGGTCACGCTGTCGTCGGTGGCCACCGGCGTCTCGCTGTCGAGCGATCCGGGCGCCTTCAGCGTGCCCTCCGGGACCACAGTCTTCGTCGACTACACGGTCACCATTCCCACCGTCGGCTCGGCCCAGGGGCGGGCCGTGTGGACCGCCGTCGCTACCGGCTACGTGAAGGGGCAGGACT
>JBQCJR010001012.1:0-12214 GCA_051952595.1 Kofleriaceae bacterium | reverse complement strand
CAGGATGTTCTCGGTCTTGATGTCGCAGTGGACGACGTTCTGGCGGTGGATGTAGTGGAGCGCCTCGGCGACCTGGAGCACGATCTCGCACGCCTTGCGGACCGACAGCCGCTTCTCCCGGAACAGGATCCGGTTGAGCGGCTCGCCGTCGACGAACTCCATCACCATGAACATCCCGACCTTCTCGTCCTCGCCGAAGTCGACGACCGACGTGATGCTCGGGTGGGACATCGCGCTCGCGAACCGCGCCTCGCGGTAGAACAGCTCGCGCGCCTCGTCGGTCTCGGCGACCTGGTTCGAGATGATCTTCAGCGCGAACGTGCGCGACAGGTGGGCGTGGGTGACCTTGTACACCTTGCCCATGCCGCCCTGGCCGATCCGCGACACCAGCTGGTAGCGGCCGCCGATCAGCGAAGAGTGCTGCGCGGTCGGCGACACGCGCATCGCGGCGCTGCGCGGCGGCGGCATCGGGAGCGGCGTCCGGCTCAGCCGCGAGGCCTCGCGGCCGCTGCGGCTCGCCGCGCGGATCGGCTTCTCTGGCGAGGTCGGCCGGCCGGCGCGCGCGCGGCCCGGCGCCAGCGCGCGGTGATCGATGCGCACCTCGCCCGAAGGCGGATCGTGGAGCTCGACCTCGGGCAGCCGCGGCAGCTCGGTGCTGGTGTCGCTCGAAGGCAGGCGGTGGCCACGCCGCACGGGGACCACCGGCTCGTCGTGATCGTGGGGCGGCGCTGGCAGCGGCAAGATCGGAGGTCGTCGCCCCGATGGGTTGCGCGGATCTGCCACCGTTCGATCCTACACGAGTTACAGTCGCGAGCGGCGATGCAGGACCTGTGGTCGAGCGCCAGCTACGAACCGCACCTGCTGTCGCTCGCGTTCGCGCTGGCGCCCGCCGCGCTGCTGATCGTGATCGCGTACGCCGCGGTGATGCGGGGCGCGCCGGCGCTGCGCGGCTGGCTGCTCGGCCACGGCACCGCGCTGCTGCCGTACGCGGTGGTGGTGACGCTGTCGCCGTCGATCACCTCGCCCGCGCTCGCCGAGCAGCTGTTCCGGATCGCGGCGGCGTTCATCCCGGTGGCCGCGGCGTGTGGGACCGGGTTCCAGCTCGCGCTGATCCGCGTCCGCCCCGGCCGCCGCTGGCTCGCGTGGCCGGCCCTCGCGAGCGCCGCGATCTGGATCCCGATCTCGACCTCCGGCGGCGCGGCGATCGACGGCGTCGCGTGGAACGGCGCGCTGTGGTTCCCGGTCGCCGGGCCGTGGGCGTGGCTCGCCCTGGTCCACACCGTGGCGATCTCGGCGCCCGGGTTCGCCGCGCTCGGCTGGGTCGCCCTGAGCAGCCGGCCGTCCGAGGAGCGCCGCCAGCTGCGCGCCGCGCTGCTCGCCAACCTGGTCACCTACGCCGGGCTGGTCGACGTCGCGCTCGCCTACGGGATCGGCGTGTTCCCGCTCGGCTGGCTGCTCTCGGGGATCGGCAGCCTGCTGGTCGTCCGCGCGCTGGTCGTCGAGGACCTGCTGCGGGTGCGCGCGGTCGACACCACCGCGCCGGTGCTGGTGGTCCACTTCGCCGGCGCGGTGCTGCTGTCGTGGATCACGCTCGCCCAGCTCGGCGCCCATCCGCCGTGGTGGGCCGCGCTGCTCGCGCTCGTGCTGTCGTTCGCCGGCGTGCGGACCAGCATCGCGACGCTCGGGCTGATCGTGCGCGGCGCGCGCACCGATGGGCCGCTCGATCGGCTGCTCGCCGACCTGGTCGGCCGCGCCCGCGGATCCACCAGCGCCGCAGCGATCGGCCGGCTCGCCGCGGACGTGATCGCCCTCGGCGTCGGCGTCCGGCCGATCGTGGTGCTCGAAGATCTCGGCGGCGCCGAGGCGCCGATCGCGCGAGCGTGGCTGCTCGAGCTGCGCGGCCTCGCGTTCGCCGACGAGCTCGACGCCGTGCCGGCCGAGCTGCGCGCGCCGATCCGCGCGCTGTTCGAGCGCCACGGCGCGCGCGCGATCGCGCCGATCCGCGGCGGCGACGAGCTGCTCGGGCTGGTGATCGTGCCGAGCGGCCCGCGCCGACTGCGCGGACCCGCGCTCGCGTTTGTCGAGCGCGCGACCGAGCGGCTCGCCGAGGCGCTGCTGCACGCCCGGATGGCCCGGCGCGCCGCCGAGCGCGCGGCGATCGCCCGCGAGGTCGAGCTCGCCGCGACCGTGCAGGCCGATCTGCTGCCCGGCAAGGGCCCCCACCAGCTCGGCCAGGTCACCGTCGTCGGCTCGTGGCGGCCCGCGACCCGGTGCGCCGGCGACTTCTGGGCCGTCCACCCGCTCGGCGATGGCCGGGTGCTGATCGCGATCGGCGACGTCACCGGGCACGGCGTCGCGTCGGCGATGGTCACCGCCGCGGCGGCCGGCGCGTGCGAGGTCTTCGTGCGCCGGGCCGGGCCCGCGCTCGAGCTCGGCGCGCTGATCGGCGCGCTCGATGTCGCGGTGCGCCGGGTCGGCGGCGGCGCGCTCGCGATGACCTGCTTCGCCGCGATCCTCGATCCCGCGGCGCGGCGGATCCGCTACGCGTCGTGTGGACACACCGCGCCGTACCTGTGTCGGACGAGCCCCGGAGATGTCGGAGAGGCCGGCGCCGCGCGGGTCGAGCTGCACGCGCTCGTCGGCCGCGGCAATCCGCTCGGCAGCGGCGCCGGCACCGCCGCGGTGCCGCGGGTCGTGGAGCGAATTCTGGAGGCCGGCGATCTCGTCGTCTGCTATACGGATGGCGTGACAGAGGCTCAGGATCCCGCCGGGGTGGCGTTCGGGGATCGTAGATTCCAGCATTTGCTGCGGCGGATGAGCCCGCGTCTCGCGCCGCTCGTGGTGCACGACGCGGTCGAGGCCGCGATCGCCGCCCACCGCGCCGGCCGCCCGCTCGCCGACGATCAGACCGTGGTCGTCGCGCAGTGGACCGGGCTCCCCGAGCGCTCCGCGGAGTGCGCGGCATGAGGCTGCGCGTCCTCAGCTACAACATCCACAAGTGCATCGGCGGCGTCGACCGGCGCTACGAGCCCGAGCGCGTCGCGGACGTGATCCGCAAGCTCGATACCGACGTGCTGATGCTCCAGGAGGTCGACGCCGGGGTCGCGCGCTCGCGCGGCGACAACCAGGTCGACCTGCTCGGCGACGCGCACGGCCTGCCCCACCGCACCAGGTACCCCAACGAGGACGTGCGCGGCGGCGGCCATTACGGCAACGCGATCCTGTCACGCTACCCGCTGATCGAGAGCACCAACATCGATCTGACCCTGCGCTTCAAGAAGAAGCGCAGCGTGCTCCACGGCGTGCTGCGCGTCCGCCACGACGGCGTCGACCGCACCGTGCACGTGTTCAACATGCACCTCGGGCTCGCCCGCTACGAGCGCCGGATCCAGCTCGCCAAGTTCCTCGACTGCCACCCGTTCGCCCACCTCCACCACGACACCCCGGTCGTCGTCGGCGGCGATCTCAACGATGTCTACGGCGGCCTCGGCACCCTGCTCGCCCCCGCCGGCTTCCGCGGCATCGATCGCCGCCCGCTCACCTTCCCCGCGTGGGGCCCGATGCGCGCGCTCGACGCGATCTTCGTGCGCGGCGACATGGACTTCCTCCGCCTCTCGCGCTGCGACAGCGACCTCGCCCGGCGCGCCAGCGATCACCGGCCGCTGGTCGCCGAGGTGCGGCTGCGCCCGCACCACCACGCCTCGCACGCCCACCACGAGCACAAGCCCCCGGCCCCGCGGCCGTAGCGGGGCTCAGCACTCGTCCTCCGGCGCGATCACGTGAACCAGCCCGGTCGCCGCGCCGGGCTCGATCCGAGCGCGGGCGAACAGCTCTCCGGCGAGCCGCGCCGCGGCGAGCGCGGACAGCGCCGGGTGTGACCACACGATGTCGAGCCGCGCGCCGGGCAGCGGGTGGACCGAGATCCGGAGGCCGGCGGTGGTGAGGAGCGGCGGTAGCGCCGGATCGCGGCGCAGGCGGTGGTGGGCGCGCGCCATCTCGTCGAGGTGGCGCGGGCGGCGAAGCTGGTGCACGAGCGCGCGCTGGGCCCATGCGACCACGACCGCGAGCGCGACGAGCGCGCCGGTCGCGGCGACCGTGGCCGCGGACGGCCGCACCAGCGCGGCGGCGAGCGTGGTCGCGAGCGCCGTCCACTGCGCCTCGCTGAACCGGCCGAGCTGCGGGCGGCCGCTATCGCCGCGCACCAGCTCGAGCGGGAAGCGCACCAGCGCATAGGCCACGACGAACGCGACCGTGGCGGTGCCATCGGGCCCCCGCGCGATGACCAGCGCGCCACACGCGATCGCCAGGATCGCGCTGACCGCCGCCTCGATCAGCTGCACCGGGAGGAGCGTGCGGCCGATCCATCGCGCCGGGAACCCGAGCGCGAGGTGGGCCTCGGTGTAGCGCACGCCGAACCGTGCGGGCCGGCCGTGACAGCACGCGACGTGGAAGCAGCCGACGCGACCAAACGCGAGGAAGCTCGCGATCAAGAGCACGACCAGATCCGAGACCCGCGCGACGTCGAGGCCGGCGCCCGCGGCAGCGCCGACCGCGGCGAGCCACGCCGCCGCGGCGGTCTGATAGAACACGATCCGCTCGGCACCGGCGATCGCGCGCGCGATCCACACCGCGATCAGGAAGCCGACCGCCGGCATCGCGATCGCGACGAGCCGCTCCGCGGTGGGCGCACCGGCTCGCGCCCCGACCAGCCCGACCGCGATCGCCGCGACGACGTACCCGATCAGGCCGAGCACCGTGTACGTGCTCCAGGTGCCGACCCAAGGCCTCGCGCAGCTCGCGGGGAGCGACGTCACGACAGCCAGCCCACCACGTCGCCCTCCGGAAACGGCCGCTCGAGCTTCCGGAACTCGGCGCGCGCCGCGTGCAGCAGGTGCGCCATCGAGATCGGCTGCCCGACCTCGGCGGCGACGAACGCCGCGTTCACGGCGATGTTGCGAATGTGCCCGCCGGGCAGCTTCAGCCGGGCGAGCTTGTTCAGATCGAGCGCGCCCACCGGCGCGGACGCCGGGAACGCGCGCTCCCACAGCCCGATCCGCTCGGCCACGTCGGGGAACGGGAACGTCACGATGAACCGCAGCCGCCGGCAGAACGCCGTGTCGAGCGCGTCGCGCTGGTTGGTCGTGAGGATCGCCAGGCCGCGGTAGCTCTCCATGCGTTGGAGCAGGTAGCTCACCTCGAGGTTGGCGTAGCGATCGGTGCCCTTCTCGACCTCGCCGCGCTTGCCGAACAGCGCGTCGGCCTCGTCGAACAGCAGGATCGCGCCACCCTCCTCGGCCGCATCGAACACGCGGCGCAGGTTCTTCTCGGTCTCCCCCACGTACTTGTTCACGATCTGGCTCAGATCGATGTGGTACAGGTCGAGCCGCGCCTCGCGCGCGAGCACCTCGGCCGCGAGCGTCTTGCCGGTGCCACTCGCGCCGACGAACAGCGCCCCGCTGCCGAGCCCACGGCTCGATCGAGCGGCGAACCCCCAGCGCTCGTAGACCTCGAAGCGATGACGGACATGGCTCGAGATCGCCTCGAGCTGGGCGCGCGTCTCGGCGGGGACCACCAGATCATCCCACGCCGCGATCGGCTCGATCCGCGTCGCGAGATCGTCGAGCCGCGGGCGCGCCTGCTCGCGGCACGCGTCCCAGAGCCGCTCGCCGGGCGGGCCGTCGCCACCTTCGATCGACAGGCACGCGCGCGAGATCGCCGCGGGCGGCAACGCGAACTGGGCGGCGATCCGGTCGAGCTCGCGCCCCAGCTCCGCGGCGGTCGCGCCGAGCGCGTGGTGCCAGTGCGCGAGCCGGTCGAGGCTCGCCTCGCGGCGGAGCTCGATCGACGTGTAGCTGGAGCGCGCGAGCTGTAGCGGCTCGCGCGACGACACCAGCGCGCGGCCGCCCAGCTCGTCGAGCAACGCGGTGGCGTTGCGCACCGCCTCGGGCTGCGCGTCGACCTCGACCAGCAGCGTGGCGCCGAGCAGGCGCGCCTCGCGCTCCCACCGCTGGCGGTACGCGTAGCGCGCACCGGGCTCGCCGGGGAGATCTGTCGCGCTGACCCGGAACAGCCGCGATCCGAGCGCCTGGCAGGTCGCCGCCGCGACGGCGCGGCGCTCGTCGGAGGTCGAGCCGGTCAGCCCCACGACGAGGTCGCCCGCCGCGTGCGCGCAGGTGGCTCGCACGCGCTCGACCAGCCGTCCGCGGGTCGTGGCGCTGGTGGTGGCCACGACCTCGGTGAGCGAGCTGGCGAGCACCGGATCGAGGTCGGGAACGCCGAGCAGGAAGTACACGATCCGCTCGTCCAGCGCGATCGGCGCGGCGAACAGCGGCACGCCCTCGGCGACCATCACGATGCGATGGCGCCGCAGCGGTGACGACGGCGCCAGCGAACCGAGGTGTCCATCGGGAAACGCGGAGAGCGCGAGCGAGAGGGTCGGCCGATGCGAGCCCGGGCTGTGCAGCGCGGTGGCGCAGCGCCGCGCGAGCTCGGGATCGAGCTCGGCGCCGAGGCACGCGAGGACCAGATCGCGCTCGAACGCCGAGAGCTGGAACAACCGGCAGAGCCGCACGATCGTCGGCGCGGTCTCGACCAGCTCGCGCGGGACCGCCGTGGGCTCGGCGCGCGCGCCGCGCGTCCCCGACTGCGCCGCGCCCTCGATCGCCGCTGCCACCCGTGCGATCTCCCCGTGAAGATAGCTCCAGTTCGCTTCGACCCACCCCATCGCGACGACTCGACCATGCGTCGATGACGAGTGTCAATTGCCGGACAAAAAGCCGGGCCTCGGCCGTGGACAACGCGATCGGTGTTCTGGATCCTGAACCTGCCCGTGGGGGATGACGCGTGGCAGGGGGGACATGTCGAACACGCTCGCAATCGGAGCCGTCACCGCGACGCTCCAGCAGATCCTCGGCGATATCGCGGTGCCGCTGCCCGGAGATCCGGCGCCGGATCCCGATCTCGCCGACGCGTTCGTGACGTGCAAGCCGCTCGACATCGCGCGCGCCGACGAGACCAAGAACCAGCTCAACCTGTTCCTGTTCCAGATGCAGGCGAACGCCGCGTTCCGCAACACGAGCGGGGCGCGCGATGGCGAGTCCGGGGCGCCGCCGCTCGCGCTCAACCTCTACTACGTCCTCACTGGCTACGGCGTCGGAGGTGACGACGTCAAGGCGCATCGCGTGCTCGGCCGCGCGATGAGCCTGCTGCACGACAACTCGACGATCCCGCGCGAGGCGCTGCGCATCGCGATGCCGGCGTGCGACCTGTGGCAGCAGATCGAGCGCGTGCGCATCCGGCCACACCCGCTGAGCACCGACGAGCTCTCGAAGCTATGGACCGGCTTCGGCAAGCCGTATCGGGTGTCGGTCGGATACGAGGTCTCGGTCGTGTTGATCGAGAGCACCCGCCCGGCGACGGCCGCGCTACCGGTGCTGTCGCGCGGGGCGCCGGTCGGCGGCGTCGAGCCCGGACCTCGGGTCTCCCCGGGGCTCGAGTCGCGCTACCCGGTGCTGTCGTCGTTCGAGTGTCCGCTCGCTCGGCCCGCGATGCGGCTGGGCGAGCCGGTGACGTTCCGCGGAAACCAGCTCGGCGGGACTCCGCTGGTCGCGCGCTTCGCGCACCCGCTGCGCTCCGCGCCGCACGAGCTCGCGCCGTCCGGCGCGCGCGATGCCTCGCAGTTCCAGGTCCAGGTCTCCGGCGCGCCGGCCGCCTGGCCCACCGGCATGTACGCCGTGACGGTCGAGGTCACCAGCGATCAGCCGCGCACGACCAATACGGTCGCGGTGCCGCTGGCGCCCCGGATCACCTCGATCGCGAAGCTGACCAGCACGCCTTCGCTGCTGGTGCTCGAGATCGGCTGTGCGCCCCACGCGTGGGCCGAGCAGAAGGTGTCGTTGATCGTGGGAGATCGGCTGGTCGCCGCGGAGCCCCACGGTCTGACCTCGACGCTGCAGTTCCGGATCGCCGACCCGCCGGTCGGGCTCACCTATCTGCGCCTGCGGATCGACGGCGTGGACAGCCTGCTGGTCACCGACTTCACCACCTCGCCGCCGTCGTTCGATTCCACGCAAGCCGTCGCACTGCCGTGACCCAGGCGCGGGCCAGAACGACGGTCTCCACGACGCCACAGGCGCGCACGCCCGACGCCGCTCCCGCGGCTCGCGAGGTGCCGGCGATCGCCGATGCTGGACCGGCGATCGACTTATCGCGGATCCCGATCCACCCGGGCACCGCGCCACCACGTGCGGGGGACGTCGACGGCGCCGATGGCACCCTGCTCGTCGACGGGATGCCCGGCCACGGCCAGCAGACCAAGGCCGCGTTCTTCGCGTCGCTGCGTCGCGAGATCGTCGCCGCCGCGGAGCAGGAGCTCGCCGGCACCGACTGGACCGCGGAGCACTGCCCGTGGCTCGACTACTGGTTCGCGTACTACGAGGCGCGCAGCGCACGCGACGCCGAGGCCGCGCTGCGCCGGTTCGCACCCGCAACGCGCGAGGCGACCGACGCGGCGGGGTACCTCGAGCCCGCGACCGCGCGGGTGCGCGAGGCGATCCGGCACTGGCGCCGCACCGGCGAGATCGACGCGCCCGAGGCCGCCCTGCCGGAGCCCTCGCGGCTCGCCGCCTCGCTCGGCCCCGGCCGCCCGCTGGAGTCGTCCACGCGCTCGCGGTTCGAGGGCGCGATGGGGGCCGACCTGTCGGAGGTCCGGGTCCACGACGATGAACCGGGCGCGCGTGCGGCTGCGGCGGCGAGCGCGCGTGCATTCGCGCTCGGCCCACACGTCGCGTTCGCGAGCGGCGAGTACCGCCCCGGGACGCTCGAGGGAGATGCGTTGCTCGCCCACGAGCTCGCGCACGCCCAGCAGCAGGCCGGCGCGATCGGCGCGGGTGCGGGTGGACCGGCGCTCGAGCGCGACGCCGATCGCGCGGCCACTGGCATCCTGTCGCGGCTGTGGGGCGCGCTCCGCGGGCGCGCCGAACCGCCCCCCGCCCGACCCGCGCTGCGCGGCGGCCTCGCGCTCTCGCGGTGCCGCCAGCACGAGGGGGCCAAGGACTACTACACCGATACCGGCCCCGACGGGGTCTACTTGCGCGCTTCGCCGTCGCTGGTGCAGCGCGACGGCGAGGCGACCGCGGTCGTCGGACAGGTGGTCCGGTTCACGCCGGTGAGCAAGATCCAGAACCTCCGCGTGGGCACGCCGGTGTGGCGCGCCTATCTGCTCCTCGACGAGCACGGAGAGAAAGCGAAGCACCAAGCCAAGCAGAATCGGTACGACACCGGCTTCCCGGTGGAGCTCGATCGCGCCGGTCTCTGGCTGGTGATCATGGAGATCCGGACCCGAGATCACCACTTCAACCTGGGAACCGAGGTCCGGGTCCACAGTCCGACCACACTCGCCGAGCAGGGCGCGCGGACGCTCGAGCCGCTCGACTACAAGCAGTTCCGGCTCAACCTCGCGTTTCGCTCACTCTCCGACTACGGCGTCGAGAAGGATCAGAGCGCCGCGGCACCGCGCGACGCGAACAAGCAGCCGCACTCGTACATCCGGTCGTCGGCGCCGAGCAATCCGATGCAGGCCCAGGCGTGGGACGCGAACGGCATCGCGTTCACGATCGTCCCGCACCCGGACGCCGTCACGTTCAAGTGGCACCAGTACTTCGACAACCCCGACAAGCACCCGGCGAAGCACTTCGGCGGTGGATCGTTCCACGATCTCGGGACCGCCAAGACCCAGACGATCAAGCTCGACCGACCCGACCTGTACACGATCGTCTGCGAGCAGTTCGACGCTCGCGGCAACGAGCTACCGCCCGCGCGGTACCTGCAGTCGGTGCTGCTCGGCGACGAGTGGAAGGCCTCGAAGCGGTGGCTCGACTACGTGTCGGGCGTCGACAAGCTCGTCGCGGACCTCGATCCGGCGACCCGCACGCAGATCCCGGGCGTGTTCGTCAACATCGCGACCGGCGAGGCGATCCCGCTCGCGGTGTACGCCGGCAAGAGCCGCGCGAATCCGGGCCAGCACGTCGTGCTCGACCTGATGTTCGGCGTCGGTCCCAAGCGGTTCAGCGGCAGCAAGCTCGGCGACGCGCTCGACGACTTCCAGGACAACGCGGACGAGAAGTACCCGGCGGGGCGGATCTACCTGAAGTCGTCGGTCGTACCGGGCGAGCGCGACCGCCCGTTCGAGACCGACGGCAAGACCTGGCTCGGCGAGCTGGCCGACTACTTCGGGCTCGGCTCGATCGGGCTCACCGTGCTCGGCTTCGCGTCGATGCTGCTCGGCGCCGAGCCGCTCGCGTGGGCGTTCTTCGCGGGGGCCGCCGCCGCCGGTGCCGGGGCGTCCGGGATCTCGCTGTACCAGCGGTTCCGCAGAGGCGAGGACGACCCACTCGGCTACGCGATCGACATCCTCGGGCTCGCAGCGAACGTGTTGCAAGGCGCGGCGGCGTTCAAGGCGGCCGTGCGAACCGCGCGTTCGGGGACGACCGCGGCGGAGCTGATCGTGAGCTCGCGCGGCGCGCGGTTCGTGGCGTGGACCGAGACCGGGCTGGTCGCGGCGAGCGGCGTGCTGATCTCCGTCGAGTCCCTGCTCGCGCTGGCAGAGCTCGGCGAGGGGGGCGGGCTCTCGGAGGGCGAGAAGGCGGATCGGATCGCGAGCCTGCTATCGCAGATCCTGCTGCAGGGCGGGATCATGGCGCTGCAGGCCAAGAACCTCGGTCAGGTGGAGGCCGCGTTCAGAGCTCGGCAGGTCCAGCTCGCCGAGCTCGAGAGGCGCGTGCTCGCGCAGCTCGAGCCGAGCGCGATCGACGGACTGAAGCGCATCCCGGATGCCGAGATCCCGCGCATCGTCGCGCACGTCGTCGACGACCCGGCGGGCGCTGCCAAGGCGCTCGCCAAGGGCACGATCACGTCGGCGGACGCCCTGGCGGCCGAGCTGCATCCGCGCGCCCCCAAGCCCGCGGCGGGAGCGATCACGCCCAGCGCGCCGGTGCCCGAGCCGGCGACTGCCAAGCCGCCCGCGCCCGCGCCCGCACCCGCGCCAGTGCCCGCTCCGGAGCCTGCGCCGGCACCAACGCCTGCCAAGCCGTTCGAGCCCGCCCCCGTGCCCGCGCCGGAGCCTGTGCCGGCGAAGCCACCCGAACCGGCGCCGACACCGGAACCCGCCCCGGCGAAGCCACCCGAGCCGGAACCTGCTCCCGCCGCGAAGAAGAAGAAGCGGCCGACGTTCCAGCAGAGCAAGCAGACGATGAGCATCGCCGAGATCCACTCGCAGGAGCTCGAGGACGAGCTCGTCCGGCGTGGCTTCAAGGACGCGGACCTCGGCGCACTCCGCCGCTGGGGCAAGGCGTTTGCACGGCTGAAGCAGAACGGCTCGACGATGACGGCCGGTGCGCTCGTGGGGGACCTCAAGCCAGGGTACGGCAGGTACGCCTACGACAAGCTCCGCTACCGACTGTTGGACGAGGTTCTCGACGACATTCTCAAGCCCGACTCCCGCGCGGTACCGACTCGGAGCCCTGGTGACCAGGCCAAACGGCTTCGCGACTACCTGAGCGACATGCCGGATTCCGCCTCGATCGGCTCGTTGAACTCGAAGTACCGCGCCAAGCGGTTCGCCGGCCCCGGCGACTTGCAGACCATCGAAGGCATCAAGAAGAGCCTCGACGATCCAGGCAAGGTCGCGAGCGGGCCGCGCGACGCGGACGGCGCGATGACCGTCAAGAATCAGCGTGTGGTCGGGGGACCGCCCGACGGCACGTATGGTATCGACGACAAGGCGGGCAAGTCGTTCGATCTCGGTCAAGCCCGAGACGTCTCGACGCTCGCCGACTCACCGCAGGGGCTCAGCATGGGCGGCAGAAAGCTCGATGGATACATCTACTGGTGTGAGGACAGCGGGAACGCCGACGCTGTTGCTCTCAAGCTCAAGAACGCCCGGCTCAGCTCGAAACTACGAGTCACGTACCTCGATCCCGATGGAGTCGTGAGGTGGGTGCGATGAGCGAGATCCAGTTCAACCTCGATGCGGAGCTGCAGATCGCGAGCCTCGAAGGCTTCTTGGAACACCTGCGGTCGGCAGTCACGGGATTCACGTGGCCGCGCGTGACGGGCTTCGCGTCGCCGCTGCCGAACACGGCCAAGCTCAAAGCCTCTCCCGAGTCAGACCTCGCGGCTTTTCTCGAGCAGGTTCCGGGTCGCTGCAGGAATCCCG
>JBQCJR010001011.1:0-6153 GCA_051952595.1 Kofleriaceae bacterium | reverse complement strand
GCTCTTGCTGTCCTCGACCATGTAGATGTCGGGGAGCGCGACGTTCAGCACCTGCGCGACGTACTAGAAGATCTTGCTGAACATCAGCGTGTCGCCCTGCAGCTGGCGGCGATCCTTGCGCTTGATGCCGAAGTCCTTGTGCGGGAACGCCTTCATTGCGGCGACGCCCTGCCAGCACGCGCTGAAGATCGCGCTGATGTAGCGGTTCTCGTCGGGATGAACGAGCTTGGCCCAGGTGTCCGGGCTCATCATGTTCTTCGCCTTGACGCGGCTGCGCGGCTTGTACTGCTCGTAGAACTGCAGCTCGTCCGGGTCGGCCTTCTTGAGGAACGCGAGGGTGTTACAGACACACCAGGTCTTGTCGTACTGGTGCGCGTCCATGTAGATGCGGCGCAGCGCCTTGTACGAGTCGTACTTGAACGGCTCGTTGCGCAGCATCCGCATGTGCTGCTCGATCGCCTTGTCCGTGTAGTCCGGACCGGCCACCAGGTAGAGCTCGGCGAGGATCTCGGCGCGATCCGTGCCGTCCGCGCGCAGGTCGTTCTTCGGATCGAGCTGCTGCGCGATCTCGTACGCCTGCGTCGCCGACTGATAGTGCTTGAGGCGCGACCGGTAGATCTCGCCCAGGCCGTCGAACAGCCCGACCTGCACCTTGTGGAACACCGGGCTGCCCTGCTTGGGCATCCGCTTGATCATGTCGCGATACGCGCGCTCCTGGGCCTTCCAGTCGCGCTTGGTGGTCAGCACCTTGTCGATCGCCTCGAACGACTTCAGCGCGCGCGGGATCATCGCGTCCGGCAGCTTGTCCGGGTTCGCGAAGAAGTTATCGAGCGCCCTGTTGTAGTAGTCGACCGCCTCGTCCAGCGACTTGAGCTCGTCGCGGCACACCGTCGCGGCCGCGTGGTAGTACGCGCCGCGCCGGACCGAGTCCGGCTCGAGCGCGATGAACCGCTCGATCGTCTCGACCGCCTTCTTCCACTGCTTGGTCTCGGTATAGAGATCGAGCACCTTCTGCAGCAGCTGGTGATCCTCCGGCGCGACCTCGAGGGCCTCGAGGTACGCACCGGTCGCCTTCTGCGGGTTCTGCAGCCGGTCGTGGTAGATGCCAGCGACCTCGTCGAGCAGCTGGACCTTCTCCTTCGGCTGCGAGGTCGCGATCAGGCCACGCTTGGCGTGGACCACGGCCTCCCAGTCGCCCTGCTGCTGCTGCAGATCGATCACCGCCTGGAGCGTCTCGCGGTGGGTCGGATCGATCTCCAGCGCCTTCTCGAACATGTTGAGCGCCTTCTTGCGCTCGCCGAGCGCCTGGCGAACCATGCCGAGCCGGTTGTAGATGCGCACGACGTCGGACTCGTGCTGGCTGTCGCGGTGCTGGACCAGGATCGTCTGGTAGATCTTCCCCGCGCTGTCGTAGTCCGCCATCTTGAACAGCAAGTCGGCGCGGCCCACCAGCGTCGGTAGGTACGTCGAGTCGATGTCGTAGGCGGCCTTGTAGTAGCCGAGCGCCTTCTGGTAGTCGCCGAGCTCGTCCGCGGTGCGGGCGGCCCGGTAGTACAGCTCGTTGAGCTCGCGCGGATCGGCGTGGAGCTGGCCGACCTTGCGCGACAGCATGTCGATCACCGGCGACAGCTCGGACCACTGCTTGCTCTCGAAGTAGAGCTCGGCGAGCGGGCGGCCCGCATCGACGTGCTCGGGATCGAGCGCGATCACCGCGGCGAACAGCTGCTTGGCGGCCTCGTGCTGGCGCAGCCGCTCCTGGTAGATGCGCGCCGCCTCGAACAGCAGCCGGACCTTGTCGATCACGACCGGCGTGTAGCTCTCGGCGCGCACCATCATCTGGGCGGCCTTGAGCCAGTCGCCGCGGTCCGAGTACTGGCGGGTCAGCGCCTCCATCGTCGGGACGTGCCCCGGATCGATGGCGAGCGCGCGCAGCAGGTTGGCCTCCGACGAGTCGGGGTCGCCCAGCTGCGTGTACTGGATCCGACCCATCCGCCAGTACAGGTCGACCTGCTTGCGGGTGTCGTCGGACAGCTGGACCAGGTGCGCCATCACGTCGATCGCGCGGTCCCACTCGCTGATCTTCTCGTACAGCCGGCCGAGCGCGTCGAGCGCGCGCTGGTCGTCGCTATCGAACTGGAGCACGTCGGTGTACGCCTCGACGGCGCGATCGACATCGCCCAGGTTCTGCTCGTAGGTGACGCCCATCGCGACGTAGAGGTCGATCCGGGTCGCCACATCGGCCGTGGCCATGATGTGGTTGCGGTAGGTCTCGACCAGCGCCTCCCACTTACCCGCCTGCTGGTACAGCCGGGCGAGCTCGCGGAACGCCGCGAAGTTGCGGCTGTCGATCGCGACGATCTTCTCGAGCGCCTCGGCGGCGCGGTCCAGCTTGTGGAACCGCTCCTCCCAGGCCGCGGCCATCCGCTCGTAGAGCGCCACCTTCTCGCCCTCGGACGAGGACGCGTCGAGCTGCGCCTCGAGGACCTCGAGGTACTTCTCGGACTGGTCGGACTTCTCGTACAGGCCTTCGAGCGCCTGTAGCGCGGTCAGGTTCGACGGATCGATGTCGAGCACCGACTGGTACGCGGCGATCGCCGGGCCCGGCTGGCGGAGCCGGACGTCCCACAGCTGGCCGATCTCGAGCCGGAGCTTGATGATCGTCTGCTCGTCGGACTCCAGCTCGGCGCGCCGGGTCAGCACGTCGATCAGCGGCTCCCACTGCTCGGTGCGGCGGTACAGCCGATCGAGCGCGGAGAGCGCCGTCTTCGAGGCGCCGTCGTACGTGATCGCCTGCTGGTACGAGTGGATCGCCCCGCCGAGGTCCTGCATCTGGCGCTCGAGCAGCTCGGCGAGCTGGATGTACAGCTCGGTCTTCTTCTCGGGCGCGGTCTCGACCGCGGCGTGCCGCTGCAGGGTCTCGATCAGCTCGCTCCACGAGCCGCGCTTGCGCTGCAGCTCGCCCATCCCACCGAGCGCACCGGTGTGGCTCGGATCGATGCGCAGCGCCTGCTGCACCGAGTGGATCGCGTACTCGAGGTGCGACAGGTGCTCGGCGTACCAGCGGCCGATCTTGACCCACAGGTCCGCCGCCGAGGCGCGGTCCTCCCGCTCGAGCTCGTTGACGCGGTTGGTGTACTCGTCGAGCAGCTCCTGCCACCGGTTGGTCGCCGTGGCGAGCCGCTCGAGCTCGAGCGCCGTCTGGTCGTGCGCGTAGTCGCGCTTGAACGCGGCCTGGAGCACGTAGAACGCCGACTCCTGATCGCCGATCTCCTGCTCGTAGATCCTCGCCACCCGGTTGAGCAGCGAGATCTGGAGCTCGACGTCCGGCACCAGCTCCGAGCGCTCGAGCAACACCTCGACCAGCTCGGTCCACTTGTACTGCTGCGCGTAGATCGCCTCGAGGCGCTCCGACGCGACGGTGTTCGAGGGATCCGACGCGCGGACCCGCTCGTAGACCTGCGCGGCGCGCGTGAGGTCCTCGACCTTCTCCTCCCAGGTCGACGCGGCCTGGAGCAGCGTGTCGCGCCGCTGGGTCTCGTCGTCGAGCACGAGCGCGCGCTTCTCGAGCACGTCGATCGCCTCTTCCCAACGGCCCTCGCGGGTGAACAGCTGCTCGAGCGCCGCGAGGCCGCGGAAGTCGCTCGGATCGATCGCGATCACCCGGCGCCACGCCTCGACCGCGTCGTCCACGCGGCCGAGCACCTCGCCCTCGAGCTGACCGAGCTGCGCGTACAGCTCGATCGTCTCGGTCTCGGTCACCTGGCCGGTGAGGGTGCCGACGTCGATGATCCGGCGCAGCGTCTGCGACAGCTCGTCCCACGCCTGAGTGGAGCGGTAGAGCGCCGCGAGGGCGCGCAGGGTCTCGAGATCCTGGCCGTCGAGCCGGTCGGCGGCGAGCCACGCGTCGAGCGCGTTGCGCTCGCGCTGCAGCTTGTCCTCCCACACCCGACCGAGCCGCTTGTACAGCACGATCTGGTCCTGGTCGGACTGCGCCACCGCGACCTGGCGCTCGATGATCTCGACCAGCTCCTCCCACCGCTCGCGGCGGGTGGTCAGCTCGGCGAGCGCCTGGAGCGCCTGCGGCTCCTCGCCGCGGATGTCGAGCACCCGGCCCCACAGCTCGATCGCGCGGTCCTCGTTGGACAGCGCCTCCGACGAGATCCGCGCCATCCGCGCGTACACGTCGGCCATCTCGCCGTCGGACTCGGCGACGTCGATCAGCTTCTCGTAGGTCTCGAACAGCTTCTGCCACGCTTCGCGGCGGAAGTGGATCGCCTCGATCGCCTCGAGGGCGCGCCGGTTGCGGCTCTCCTGATCGAGCACCGCCACGTAGCACGCGAGCGCCTGATCGAGCTCGCCGAGCGCGTCGCTGAAGATCGCGCCGCGGCGGAAGTACAGCTCGAGCTGCTCGTCGGTGTCGGTGGTCACCTCGATCCGGCGGCGCAGGATCTCGGCGAGGTCATCGTACATCCCCGCGCCGAGGTACAGCCGATCGAGCGCGGCCAGCGCGTCGACGTCCTTGGGCTCGAGCTCGAGCACCGCGAGGTGGGTCTCCACCGCCTTCGCCGGATCGCTCAGCTCGAGCTCGTGGACGCGCGCGGTGCGCAGCAGGGTGAGCCGCTTGACCTCCTTGTCGGAGGCCCGCTCGAGGGCGCGGGTGTACGCCGCGACCATCTCGTCCCACGACGCGGTCTGGCCGGCGAGTCGCTCGCCCTCCTCGAGCGCGCGATCCCACCGCGGATCCTCGACCAGCGCCTCGCTCCACCAGTGGAGCGCCTTCTGCTGGTCGTACAGCTTGTGCTCCGCGAGCTCGGCGAGCCGCTGGAACATCGCCTGGCGATCCGGCCCGGTCAGCTTGCCGAGCTCGACCTCGTGGATGCCGTGCAGCTTGCCGTACTCGCCGACCGCCTCGTACAGCGGCTCGAGCACCTGGCCGATCTCCAGCTGGAGATGGCCGGCGTGGAACATGTCCTCGAGGGCGGACAGCGTCGCCTGGTGCTGCGGCTGGCTCGCCAGGATCTCGCGGTACACCTCGACGGCGCCCTTGCGATCCCCGAGCTGGTTCTGGAGCGTCTGGCCGAGCCGGTACTGGAGCGCCGCGACCTCCTGATCGGACGCGCCCGACGACTCGGACAGCGAGATCTCGCGGCGCAGGATCTCGGACAGCTCCGGCCACGCCTGGGTCTGGGTGTACAGCCGGTCGAGCGCGAGCACCGCCGGCGTGTTGTCGAACTCGACGTCCAGGATCCGGCGCAGCGTCGCGATCGACTGCGGGATGTCGTTCAGCTCCTGCTCGTGGACGCGGGCCAGCCGGGTCAACAGATCGACCTGGCGCGGCACGTCGAGCGCCGGATCAGATCGACCGCTCTCGGCCTGATACAGCCGCGCGACCGCGTCGAAGCTGTTGTTGATCTCGGCGAGCCGCTCGAGGTGGCCCAGCGTCAGCTGGTTGCCCGAGTCGTCGCGCAGCGCGCGCGCGTGCGCTTCGAACGCCGCGCCCGCGTTGCCGATCATCTGCTCGTGCAGCGTGGAGATCCGGTGCAGCAGCTCGACCCGCGCCAGCGGATCCTCGTTGTGCGCGACCATCACCTCGAGCACGTCGACGAGCTTCTTGAACTCGCCGGCCGCGTCGTAGATCGGCTCGAGCACCCGGGCCGCCATCACCGGCTCGGCCTTGCCGTGGACCAGCCCGTCGAGCGCATGCAGCGTCTCGGCGTGCGACGGATCCATGTCGAGCGCCTCGCGGTAGCTCTCGATCGCCCGCGCGACGTCGCCCAGGCGGATCTGCCACAGGTGGCCGATCCGGTACTTGAGCGCGACCGTCTCGCTGGTGTTCTCCGCGAGCTCGACCTGGCGCTCGAGGTTCCCGAGCAGGTCGTACCAGCGCTCGGCCTGACCGTAGAGCCGATCGAGCGACTGGATCGCCGGCAGCTCGTCGGCGTCGAGATCCAGGATGCCCTGGTAGGTCTCGATCGCCTTGGCCACGTCCCCGAGCTCGCGGTCGTAGACCTGCGCGAGCACGTAGAGCATGCGCTTCTTGTCGGCCGGATCCTCGGCGAGGTCCGCCTTCTTCGCGTAGACGTCCTTGAGCGGCTCCCAGCGCGCGAGCTTGACGTACAGCCGCTCGAGCGCATCCATCGCCGTCATGTCGAC